>NZ_JBQTCE010000011.1:0-431021 GCF_052665095.1 Streptomyces sp. NEAU-174
TTCCCCGAGGGCTGGCGTGCGCTGGGCCTGGCGGGGGCGCAGCTGGTCTACAACCCCTCGGCCACCTCCCGGGGCCTGTCGGCCTACCTCTGGCAGCTGGAGCAGCCCGCCGCGGCCGTGGCCAACGAGTACTTCATCGCCGCGATCAACCGCGTCGGCACCGAGGAGTACGGCGACAACGACTTCTACGGCACCAGCTACTTCGTCGATCCGCGCGGCCAGTTCGTCGGCGATGTGGCCAGTGACAAGGAGGAGGAGCTGATCGTCCGCGACCTCGACTTCGGCCTGATCGACGAGGTGCGCCAGCAGTGGGCGTTCTACCGCGACCGGCGGCCCGACGCCTATGAGGGGCTGGTGCGGCCATGACCCGCACGCTGATCCAGGGTGGGCTGGTCATCACCGCCGGCGAAGAGCTGTCCGCCGACGTCCTCGTGGACGGTGAGCGCGTGGCCGCCGTCGCCGCCTCGGGCACCGAGGTCACCGAGAGCTGGGCACGCGGAGCGGACCGGGTCATCGACGCCGCCGGGCTGTATGTCATTCCGGGCGGGGTGGACGCCCACACCCATATGGAGATGCCGTTCGGCGGCACGTTCGCCTCCGACACCTTCGAGACCGGCACCCGGGCGGCGGCCTGGGGCGGCACCACCACCATCGTGGACTTCGCCATCCAGTCCGTCGGCGCCACGCTGCGCGAGGGACTGGACGCGTGGCATGCCAAGGCCGAGGGCCGGTGCGCGATCGACTACGCGTTCCACATGATCCTCGCCGACGTCGACGAGCGATCGCTCAAGGAGATGGACAGCCTCGTGGGCGAGGGCGTGACCAGCTTCAAGCTGTTCATGGCCTACCCCGGTGTCTTCTACAGCGACGACGGCAAGATCCTGCGGGCCATGCAACGCGGCGCTGCCAACGGCGGACTGGTCATGATGCACGCCGAGAACGGCATCGCCATCGACGTCCTGGTGGAGCAGGCGCTGGCCGAGGGCAGGACCGACCCCCGCTATCACGGTGAGGTCCGCCGGGAGCTGCTGGAGTCGGAGGCGACCCACCGCGCCATCCAGCTCGCCCGGGTGGCCGGCGCCCCGCTCTACATCGTCCATGTCTCCGCCGAGCAGGCCGTCCAGGAGATCACGGGAGCCCGTGACCTGGGTCTGCCCGTGTTTGCCGAGACGTGTCCGCAGTATCTGTTCCTGTCCACGGACAACCTCGCAGAGCCGGACTTCGAGGGCGCCAAGTACGTCTGCTCCACCCCGCTGCGGCCAGTCGAGCACCAGGCCGCGCTGTGGCGGGGGCTGCGGACCAACGATCTGTCCGTGGTCTCCACCGACCACTGCCCGTTCTGCTTCACCGGGCAGAAGGAGCTGGGCCGGGGCGACTTCTCCAAGATCCCCAATGGCATGCCGGGCGTGGAGCACAGGATGGACCTGCTCCACCAGGCCGTGGTGGACGGCCATATCTCCCGCCGCCGCTGGATCGAGATCGCCTGCGCCACCCCGGCCAGGATGTTCGGCCTCTACCCGCGCAAGGGCACCATCGCGCCCGGGGCCGACGCCGACATCGTTCTCTATGACCCGGAGGCGCGGCAGACCCTGTCCGCCGAGACCCACCATATGAACGTCGACTACTCGGCGTACGAGGGCAGACAGATCACCGGACGGGTGCGCACGGTCCTGTCGCGGGGACACGTCGTCGTCGACGGCGACGCGTACCTCGGCCGGACGGGTCACGGCCGGTATCTGCCCCGCGCCACCTGCCAGTACCTCTAGCGCCCAGCACACGGAGCATGCGATGGACTTCGGAATCGTCCTACAGACCGATCCCCCCGCCTCCGCGGTCGTCGACCGGATGCGGCGCGCGGAAGACGCGGGATTCACCTATGGCTGGACGTTCGACTCGGCCGTGCTGTGGCAGGAGCCGTTCGTCATCTACAGCCGCGTCCTCGAACACACCGAGCGGCTGATCGTCGGGCCGATGGTCACCAATCCCGGCACCCGCACCTGGGAGGTGACCGCCTCCACCTTCGCCACCCTCAACGACATGTACGGAAACCGCACCGTCTGCGGTATCGGCCGCGGCGACTCCGCGATGCGGGTGGCCGGCCGCAAGCCCAACACCCTGGCCCGTCTCGGCGAGGCCATGCACACCATCAAGGAGCTGGCCGAGGGCCGTGAGGCCACGGTGGACGGCAACACCCTGCGTCTGCCCTGGGTGAGAGGTGGCAGCCTGCCGGTGTGGACGGCGGCGTACGGCCCCAAAGCCCTCGCGCTGACCGGCCGTCAGGCCGACGGGTTCATCCTGCAACTCGCCGACCCTTATCTGACGGAGTGGATGGTCAAGGCGGTACGGGACGCCGCCGCCGAGGCCGGACGCGACCCGGACGCGGTCACCATCTGCGTCGCCGCCCCCGCGTATGTGGGCGACGATCTGGCCCACGCGCGGGAGCAGTGCCGCTGGTTCGGTGGCATGGTCGGCAACCATGTCGCCGACCTGGTGACGCGGTACGGTCAGGGTTCCGGTCTGGTGCCGCCCGAACTGACCGAGTACATCAAGGCCCGTGAGGGCTACGACTACGCCCACCACGGCCGGACCGGAAACCCGGACACCGCCTTCGTGCCCGACGAGATCGTCGACCGCTTCTGCCTCCTCGGCCCGGCCGGCGCCCAGATCGAGAAGCTCAAGCAGTTGCGTGACCTGGGCGTGGACCAGTTCGCCCTCTACGCGATGCACGACGGTGTGGAGTCCACGATCGAAGCCTACGAGAAGGAGGTCATCCCCGCCCTGAGCTGACGGCACCGAGATGCTACGGAGCGGCCGGGGCGGCGGCATCCTCGGCCTCCTCGGCCTTGTGCGGCTGGGCCGCCGGGCCCGGCCCGCCCCGCAGCGGGACCTCCTGGACGCACAGGGCGGCGATGAAGGCCACGGTGCACACGACGGCCGCGGTCAGGAAGATCCGCTGAGTGCCGGTGGCCACCGCGTGGAGGTAGCCGTCCCTGACGGACTCCGGCAGCCGGGCCAGCGCCGCCGGATCGGGCCGGGCCTCGCCCGTCTCCGCCCCGGCGGGCGCGTGGCCCCGCACGGCGCCGGTGAAGAGCGAACCGAAGACCGCCACGCCCAGCGAGCCGCCGATGGTGCGGAAGAGGGTGACCGACGCGGAGGCGGCCCCCATGTCGCGCATCTCCACACTGTTCTGCGCGATCGTGGTGACCATCTGCATCTGGCAGCCCATGCCCGTGCCCACCAGGGCCATGAAACACCCGGTGGCCGCGCGGGAGGTCGTGGTGTCCATGGTGGCCAGCAGGAACAGTCCGACGGTCATGCAGACGGTGCCCACGACGGGGAAGATCTTGTACCGCCCGGTGGCGGACATGACCTTGCCGCCGACCTGGGACATGATCACCACAGGGATCATCAGGGGGAGCAGCAGCAGACCGGAGCGGGAGGCGGAGACGCCCTGGACGGTCTGCTGATACAGCGGCAGATACAGCGAGCAGCCGAACATCACCACCCCGCCCACCAGGATCAGCGAGGACGCCAGGGAGAAGTTGCGGTGTCCGGTGAAGATGCGCAGCGGCATGAGCGGTTCGGCCGCGCGCCGCTGCCGCGCCACGAAGGCCGCCACGCCCACCGCGGCCAGGGCGAACAGACCGAGGATCTGCCATGAGGTCCACGCGTAGGTGGAGCCGGCCCAGGTGGCGGCGAGGGTCAGGGCGCATACGGTCGTCGTCATCACGGTGATGCCCGGCCAGTCGATACGGGCCTTGGCGCGGATGGCGGGCAGCCGCAGCATCAGCTGGCACCAGACCAGGGTGAGCACGCCGAGCGGCAGATTGATGAAGAAGGCCCAGCGCCAGCCGAGATGGCCGGTGACGAAGCCGCCGAGCAGCGGGCCGCCGATGGTGCCGATGGCCATGATGGAGGCGGTCATGCCCTGGTAGCGGCCGCGCTCCCGGGGCGGCGCCAGCGAGGCGATCAGGGCGAAGGCACCGGCGCCGATACCGCCCGCGCCCAGGCCCTGGAGCGCCCGGAAGACGATCAGCTGGGTCATCGTATGGGCCGCGCCGGACAGCGCCGAGCCGAGCACGAAGACGACGACGGCGATCAGATACATGTGCTTGCGGCCGTACAGATCGCCGAACTTGCCCCAGACGGGGGTGGAGGCGGCGGTGGCCAGGGTGTAGGCGGTCACCACCCAGGAGATGTGCTCCAGGCCGCCGAGATCGCCGACGATCGTCGGCATCGCGGTGCCGACGATCGTGGAGTCGAGCATCGACAGCAGCATCGCGAGCAGCACACCGAGCAGGGCCAGTCGGACGCTTTTCGGGGTGGTCTCCGGCGGGGCGGGACTGCCGGACGGCGGTGCGTCGGATACGGACATGGCTGATCACTTCCTTCTCAGCGCGCTCGGCGCGGGGTTCCGAAAGACGGGAGCCGAAAGACGGGGTTCCGAAGGACGGGAGCCGAGGGAGCGGGGCCCCGTCCCGAACAGAAGAGCACACTGACTAAAAAAGTGCAACGACTCAACCTTTCTATTCGGTCCACCTACGGGTAGGGTGGTCCCGTGAGCGAGACGATGGGGCGCCGTGAGCGCAAGAAGGCCGCCACCCGCCAGGCGCTGGCGGACGCGGCCCTGAGGCTGTTCCTCGACCGTGGCTTCGACCAGGTGAGCGTGCGGGACATCGCGGAGGCCGCCGACGTCTCCACCACCACGGTCTTCAAGCACTTCGCCAGCAAGGAGGCCCTGCTCTTCGACCTGGACTCCGACCGGGAGGCCGCCCTCATAGCCGTCGTGCGCGACCGGCCGGAGGGGATGTCCATCCCCGGGGCCCTGCGCGAGCACACGCTGCGGATGCACTCCGACGGCGCGGCCGACCCCGAGATGGCGCGGTTCATCGAGCTGACGGAGAGCACCCCGGCGCTGCGGGAGTACGGCCGCCGCATGTGGATGCGCCACGAAGCCGCTCTCGCGGCCGCCATCGCCGAGGCCACCGGCGCCCCCGAGGACGACCCCGGATGTGCGGCGCTCGCCCACTTCGCGCTGGAGACCGTCAGCTTCGCCCGGGGCCGGGCCGACGCCCGGCAGGCCATCGAGGCCGCCTTCGCCCTCCTCGAACACGGCTGGCCCGCGGCCGGTTAGGCGATGCCCGCCGCAACGTCCGGCCCCGTTTGCGGACTTGGCGCAAGTTTCGGGCGGATGCGGGGTGCGGGGCCGCGAGGGCGTTAGCGTCTGTCGCTATGCGGTGGGCGGGTGTGATCGACAGCGTGACCAGGACCGTCGGCGGGCCGAAGGGCCGGTGGCCGGCGGCGCCGGCGCGGCATCGGCGATGGCTGGTGGTGGCCGCCGTCGCGGCGCTCCTCGTCCAGATGGCCGTCGCGATGGTCAGCACGGCGGTGGAGCAGACGCCGACCATCGACGAGCCCGTGTACGTCGGTGCGGCGGTGGACTCCCTGCACCATCACCGGGTGCGGTACAACCCCGAGCATCCACCGCTGGGCAAGTTCATCATCGCGACGGGGGTGGCCTTCGCCCGGCCGCACCTCGACGCCGGTTTCACCGGTGACCAGACGGCGCTCGGGCGGCATGTGCTGTACGAGGCGGGCAACGACCCCTGGCGGCTGATGCTGTGCGCACGGTTGCCGATGATCGCGCTGACGCTGCTGTTCGGGCTGGTGGTGTTCGCGTTCGCCCGCGAACTGACCGGCCCGGTGGGCGGGGCGGTGGCGCTCGCCCTGTACGCCTTCTCACCGGACGTCATCGCGCACGGCTCGCTTGCCACGCTCGACGTACCGGCGGCCGGTTTCCTGCTGACGTCGGTCTGGCTGCTGTGGCGGGCGCGGCGGCGGCCGCGACGGCACCTTCCACTCGCGGGGGTGGCGCTCGGCGCCGCCCTCGCCACGAAGATGAGCATGCTGGCGGCGGTCCCGGTGCTGCTGCTCCTGGCCGTCCTCTCGGTCTGGTACGCCCGCCGTACGCACCACCGCACACCCCGCGACCACATGCGGTCGCTCGGGATCGGCGTGGCGGCGGCGGTGGCCATGGCGCTGATCGCGGTGGCCGTGGTGTGGGCCTCCTACCTCCTGGTCGACCCCCGGCTGCGCTGGACGCCCACCGGGCCCGTGCCCGCCGTCCATGGCCTGCGCGGGCTCGCCGTCCACTGGCTGCCGCTCCCGGAGGCGTACCGCGACGGGATGCGCGTCCAGTTCGGCTTCGAGCAGGACACCTGGCGTGGCTTTCTGCTCGGCCGCCGCTACGTCGGGTCGCTGTGGTACTACCTGCCCGTCGCGCTGCTGGTGAAGACACCCTTGGGCATGCTCGCGCTCTGGTCGGCCGGGGCGGTCGCGATGTTGCTGGTGCCCCGGCTGCGGCCCGCCGCGCCGTATGTGCTGGTCCCCGCGGCCGTGCTGCTGCTCGCCGCCCTGGACGGGGCCCGCAACCTCGGTGTCCGGTACGCCATCTTCCTGCCGATGTTCCTGGCGGTGGCGGCGGCCGGGCTGATGGCCGTGCGGCGGCGATGGGCGTACGGGGCCACGCTGGCGCTGGTGCTGTTCACCGCGGTCAGCTCGCTGCGGACGTATCCGTACTACCTGCCGTACTCCAACGAGGCGTTCGGCGGCCCGTCCCGAACCCATCTGCGGCTGCACGACTCGAACGTGGACTGGGGGCAGGACCTGGGGCGGCTGGCCGACCGCCTCCGGGAGCGCTACCGGGGCGAGCGGATCTGGCTCGTCTACAAGGGCAGCGGTGTGCCGTCCGCCTACGGCATCCACGCCTCCGACCCGCGCCGGGCCGCCCCGGACGAGGTGCGCGGGCTGCTGGTGGTCTCGGACTCCTCGATCGCCCAGGCCACCGGACGGCTGGCGGCGCTGATCGACGGCAGCGAGCCGATTGACGAGGTCGGCCACTCGATCACCATCTACCGCCGCTGACCGCCCCCCCGGCCATGTCATGACATCTCTCACATCGAGCGCCGGAGTAAAGAGAGCGTAGTGGTGCATATCGACTAGGCGGCATAGTGGTTTTTGTCTGCCCTGTCGGATATGGCGGATTCTCCATGGCCCCGCCTCCGGCACTTCGGGCGTGCCCCCCACTCGCCTGGTTGCCGCGACTTGTGATGGTGCGTCGGGCCACCGTGGCCGTCCCCGGAGCCCGCTCAGCATGACTCGCCGCCGAGCGCAAGTTCCGCCCTCACTACGAACGCGCGTCGTACGAACACGTGTGTTGCCCATGTGGCGGACGGCTCCAAGAATGACGGGCCTCAACCGAGTGTGAGGTCCCGAATGAGCAAGCACCGCAGCAGCACGACGCACCGCCGCAAGATAGCCATCGCCACGCTCGCCGTGGCCGCCGTGGGCGTTCCCTCGGCCGCGATGGCGTCGCAGTCCGCCACACCCGCGCGCTCCCACTTCGCCTCCGCGCGCTCCCACTCCGCCACCCCCACGGGTTCCCCCTCCGCCACCACCGCGGCCGCCACGGACCAGCAGGAAGTGGTGGATCTCGTCAACAGCGAGCGCGGCAAGGCCGGTTGTGAGCCGCTGACCGTGAACGAGAAGCTGACCAAGGCCGCCCAGGACCACAGCGAGGACATGGCGGCCCACCGCAACATGTCGCACACCGGCTCCGACGGCTCCTCCCCGGGCGACCGGATCGAGCGCGCGGGCTACTCCTGGAGGGCCTACGGCGAGAACGTGGCGTACGGCTATGACTCGCCCAAGAGCGTCATGGAGGGCTGGATGAACAGCTCAGGCCACAAGGCCAACATCCTGAACTGCGACTTCAAGGAGATCGGCGTCGGCCTGGCGCAGCCCGGCAACTACTGGACGCAGGACTTCGGCACCGCCCGATAGCTCATCCCTCGGCTGTCCGGGGCAACTGGCCCAGCCCCAGCGGGGCGGGTGGCGGGAGGGGGCGGGCCGGTTCGGCCCGCCCCGCCTCGAAGGACCGCAGGAGGTGGGCGACCAGCCGCCGGGACGCGGCCGGTGCCGTTGCCGGGTCGCCGATGACACCTCTGTTGGCCAGGAAGACGAGGCTCAGGTCGGACACGTCGAAGTCCTCGCGCAGCCGCCCCGCGGCCTTGGCGCGCCGTACCACCTCGGCGAAGCCCTCTTCGATCCGCAGCCGCTCCCGCTCGAAGCCGACCACATCGGGAAGCGTCGACAGCAGGGCGTCGTTGAACTCCCGGTCCCGCGTCTGTGAAGCACACACCGTCTCGATGGTCCGGCGGAAGGCCCGCCACGCGTCGTCGTCGGCCAAGGCGTCGTCGACGATCGCCGCACAGGTGGTGAACTCGTCCGAGAACACCTCCGTGACCAGCGCCTCCCGGGTGGGGAAACGCCGGTAGAGCGTCGCCACCCCGACCCCGGCATGGCGGGCGATGGTGGCCATCGGCACATCGAGCCCACGCGAGACGAACAGTGCCCGGGCCGCCTCGAGAACACGCCGGCGGTTGGACGCCGCGTCGGACCGCAACCCCGGAATTCTCGTGTCCCGGACACCGGTGGCGGGCGCTATCTGAGAGACGTGAGCAGGCATGTTTCTCACCTTACGCCGACCGGGCGGTTTCCCCCTTTGCGCGCATTAGCTTGGCGACAACCCCGATGTGCGAAAGGGACGATGAGGGCGATGAGCGAGATGCGCGCGGCGCGTTACGACCGGTACGGACCCCCCGAGGTGCTGTACGTGGGCACAGTGCCGAAGCCGGTGGCCGGTCCGGGCGAGGTGCTGGTGCGGGTGCACGCCACGAGTGTGAACGGCGGTGAGCTCTCGGGCCGGGCGGGCAAACTGAAGCTGGTGACCGGGCGGAAGTTCCCCCAGGGCACCGGCGTCGACATCGCCGGGGAGATCGCCGAGGTGGGCTCCTCCGTGCGCCACCTCGCGGTGGGCGACCGGGTGTGGGGCGCGATGCCGCACCTGAGGTTCGGGGCGGCCGCCGAGTACGTGGCCGTCCGGCCCCGTCAGCTCTCCTACGCCCCCGAAAGCCTCGACCTCGTCCGGGCCGCGGCCCTGCCCGGGGTCGGCACCACGGCCATCACGGCGCTGCGCGACAAGATCGGCCTGATGAGTGGCGAGCGGCTGCTGGTGCGGGGCGCGGCCGGCGGTGTCGGCAGCGTCGCCGTCCAGCTCGGACACGCGCTCGGCGCCCATGTCACCGCGCTCGCCGGGGCGAAGACGCTCGACCTCGTCCGGGAGCTCGGAGCCGATGAGGCGCATGACTACCGGACCACCGGCCCGGCCGCCCTCGGGCCGTTCGACGCCGTGCTGGACACGGTGGGCACCGAGCTCGGAGCCTATCGCCGGCTGCTGGCACCCGGCGGGCGGATGGTGGGCATCGCCTTCGACACCGACCGCCCGCTGTCCTCGCTGGGCTCCATACTCCGCTCCACCGTGCACGGCGCCCGGCGGGTGCGGATCTTCACCGGAAACCCCCTGCACCAGCTCTTCGCGGACCTCGCCGCGTATGTGGAGAACGGGGCGATCCGGCCGGTCGTCGACACCGTCCATCCGCTGTCCGATATCGCACGGGCCCATCGCGCCATGGAGGCCGGCGGTGTCCGCGGAAAGCACGTCATCCAGGTGAAATGAGGCCATAAAACAGAGAAACGCCCCGGCTGCCTTGACGGCCGGGGCGTTTCTCGGCGTATATTGGGGATTTCCTTGTGCCATTGAATTCATGGCATGGGGAAACCTGATGAAGTCATCGTATCCCGGCGGGAGTCGAATTGTCAAACGAGGAATGGGACCGTGAGCAAGAATTCCTTGATCTGCTCAACGGGCGCCTCGCCGAGCTCAGGGCACGCGCCGAGGAGTCGGTGACCGAGGCCCTGTCCTTGGAGGGCACCACCTTCCAGGCGCGGCTGGAGCGCGATGTGCTGGTGGCCGAGCGGTCCGGGCTGCTCGCCGCGTTCGAGGCGGGGGAGCGGGGGCTGTGCTTCGGCCGGCTGCTGTTCCGTGACGGCCACGACTACCACATCGGCCGCATCGGCATCCGGCGCGATGACGCGGACCGCACCCCGCTGGTCATCGACTGGCGGGCGGATGTGGCCCGTCCGTTCTACCTCGCCACCGGGCACACCCCCATGGGGCTGCGCCGCAGGCGCCACATCACCACCGAGGGACCCAAGGTCACCGGGTTGCACGACGAGATCCTGGACCTCTCGGACACCATACGGACCGGGCATGAGGGATCCGACGCGGACGCCGTGCTGCTCGCCGCGCTCGACGCCGCCCGCACCGGCCGGATGCATGACATCGTGCAGACCATCCAGGCCGAACAGGACCAGATCATCCGCGCCCCGCACCACGGCGTCCACGTCGTGGAGGGCGGCCCCGGCACCGGCAAGACCGTCGTGGCGCTGCACCGCGCCGCGTATCTGCTCTACGCGCACCGGGAGTCGCTGGCCCGCCGCGCGGTGCTGATCGTCGGTCCCAACCCCGCGTTCCTCGGCTACATCGGCGAGGTGCTGCCCTCGCTCGGCGAGACCGGTGTGCTCCTGGCCACGCTCGGCGAGCTCTTCCCCGGTGTGACGGCCACCGGCACCGACACCCCCGAGGCCGCCGAGGTCAAGGGCCGGGCGGAGATGGCGGACGCGCTGGCCCGCTTCGTACGGGACCGGCAGACGGTGCCCGACCCCGCGATCGTCATCGAGCACGACGACGGCCATCTGGTGCTGGACAAGGACATCGCGTCCGAGGCCGGCCACAAGGCCCGGGAGACCGGGCTACCGCACAACCTCGCCCGCCCGCACTTCGCCTTCCGCGTCATCGACGCCCTCACCGACCAGCTCGTGGACCGGATCGGCGCGGACCCCTTCGGCGGACCCAACCTCCTCGGCGCGGACGACGTCGCCCAGCTCGGCAAGGCGATCGCGGTCAACCCCGAGGTGCACGCGGCCATCGCGGAGCTGTGGCCGTCCCTCACCCCGCAGCAGCTCGTGGCCGACTTCCTCAGCGACCCCGTCCACCTCTCCGACGCCGACGCCGCCGCGATTCGCCGCACCGACGGCGAATGGACCCCCGCCGATGTGCCGTTGCTGGACGAGGCGGCCGAACTCCTCGGCCACGACGACGCGGCGGCCCGCGCCGCCGCCGAGGCCGAGCGCCAGGAGCGCATCGAGTACGCACAGGGTGTCCTCGACCTCTCCTACGGCTCCCGCACCCTGGAGTTCGAGGACCGCGAGGACGAGGAGTCGGAGGTGCTGGCCGCCCATGACCTCATCGACGCCGAACGGCTGGCCGACCGCGCCGAGGAGCGCGACCACCGCAGCGCCGCCGAACGCGCCGCCGCCGACCGCACCTGGGCCTTCGGCCACATCATCGTGGACGAGGCCCAGGAGCTGTCCGCGATGGCGTGGCGGCTGCTGATGCGGCGCAGCCCGACCCGTTCGATGACGCTGGTCGGCGACCCCGCGCAGACCGCGGAGCCGGGTGGCTGCGGCTCCTGGTCCTCGATCCTGGAGCCGTACGTCGGCGACCGCTGGGAGCACAGCCGGCTCGGCGTCAACTACCGCACGCCGACCGAGATCATGGACGTGGCGGCGCGGGTGGCCCGTACCGTCGACCCCGCCTTCCGGCCGCCGCGCTCGGTGCGCGCCACCGGGGTGCGGCCGTGGGCGGAGCACACCGGCGATCTGCCCGGCGCGGTGGCCGCGGCCGTGGCGCGGGAGACCCGCACCGAGGGCCGTCTCGCGGTGATCGCCCCGAAGGACCGCCATGACGCGCTGTCGGCCGCCCTCCCGCAGGCGTCCACCGGCCGGTCCCCGGACCTGACCAGCGCGGTGGTGCTGCTCGACCCCCGGCAGGCCAAGGGTCTTGAGTTCGACACCGTGATCGTGGCCGAGCCCGCGGAGTTCGGCACCAGCGACCTCTATGTGGCGCTCACCCGGGCCACCCAGCGGCTGGGTGTGGTGCACACCGGGCTGCTTCCGGAGGGGCTGCGCGGCCTGGCCGACGTGGCGGATCCGGCCGGCCTGCCCGACGTGGCCGGTCACGAGGCTGCCGACGGCTCCGAGCGGCGCGGCTGACCGCCGTCGACGGCCGGCCGTGGTGTGCCACGGCCGGCCCGTCGTGGGTCACGAGGAGCAGTTCTCGCTGGATCCGCCGGCGCTCACCCGCAGCGCTCCGCCGGAGGTGTTGGCGCTGTCGGCGAGGCAGTAGCCGGACACGTTCTGGACGACGACGTCCGCCGGGCTGTCGCTGCCGCGCTGTGCGGTGAAGTGGTCGAACCGCAGCGCGCTCCCGGAGTTGGCGATGACCGCCGGACGTCCGTCGTTCTTGGCGAACCGCACCGAGCTGTCGTTGAAGGTGATGTGATCCGCGTTGTGCAGATACCAGCCGAAGGCGGGACGGGTGCCGATGCTCTTCGGGTTGTAGTCGTCGGCGTCATTGCTGGGCACACCGGTGGACATGGTCCCGTTGCCGCCGGGCACGGTCAGATCGACGTCGTTGAAGGTCACACCGCTGATGTGATTGCCACCGGACTCGCCCCACAGCGTCGGGCTGAAGGAGGGGGTGTTCCCGGTCCCGGTGATGTTGTCGTAGGTGATGTCGCTGATGTGGCCGACTCCCGGATTTCCACCACACCGTTTTCTCGTCCCGATCTTCTGCATGATGGGGGAGTGCACATTGGTCATGGTGATGTCGCGGTAGTGCACATCGGAGATGTTGGCACCGTCCATCGAGACCATGCCGAGCCCGGACTTGTCCGCACCGGTGATGGTGATGCCCTGGAAGTCGTAGTCCGAGAAGTCGCCACAGGTCTCGGAGCCGAACATCAGGGCGTTGCAGCACTTCGCGGAGAGCTGTGAATCGGTCACCTTCACATGGCCGTTGGCCAGTTTGGCGCCCAGGGCGTAGTCGCTCTTGAAGGCGAGCGCGTCGTCGTTGGCGGCGATATCGGCATGGGTGATGGTCACATTGGTGGTGCTGATGATGTTCCAGCCGTCGCGGTCGCTCGCCGTGTCGATGGTGAGATGGTCCGAGGTCACGTTCTTGCAGCCGTTGATGAGGGCCGCGAAGTGGCCACCGCGCCGCAGGGTGATCCCGTCGAGGGTCAGCCCGTCGCAGCGGGTCAGCGAAATGATCTTGTCCGCCTCGCCGGAGTCGGGGTTGCCGGTGATGAGGTTGCCCGCGCCGTCGATGGTGCCCGAACCGGTGAACCCGATGTTGGTGAGCTTGTCGCCGTAGAACATCGCGTTGTGGAAGTGGCTGTGGCCGTAGTCCTGGTAGTCGTCGTTCGGATTGGACTCGGGCTTGTCGTAGGTGTCCGCGCTCGAACCGAGGATGGTGGCCCCGGAGTCCAGCTGGAGGGTCACCTCGCTCTTGAGATGGACGGTGTTCTTGGACTTGTACTGTCCGGACGGAAAGCGGACGATTCCGCCCCCGGCGCTGTTGGCCGCCGTGATGGCCTTGTCGATGGCGGCGGAGTCGTTGGACGAACCGTCGGCCTTCGCGCCGTAGTCCATCACGCTGAACACCGGTGCCACGGTGGTGGCCGTGTCCCGCGCGGGAGCGGCGGCCGCCTGCGGCACCTGTGATAACCCGAAGACGGCGGCGAGGGCGAGCGCCGCGCCTGCGGCGAGTCTCTTCATCTCTCGTTCTCCTTCTCCTGTGGAGCCGTGGAGATCCGACGTGTTGTAAGGTTTGGACCTGCTTGAGCTGGGAGGATCCCTCTGGTGGGGCGACATTCGTCTGCGCCGGACCAGAAAGGTAGGACCTCTCTCCTCGCTGTGGAAGGTAACAGGCGGATCCGAACTGTCAATGGCCTCAGCCGCCACGACCGCCTCCCCGGCCGCCGATCGCCTACGATCCCGCTGTGGCCCCCTTCCGTATCGAGCGCCGCTCCCCACTGCCCGTCGACGAGACCTGGCGACGGCTCACCGACTGGCCGCGCCACGGCGCCCATGTGCCGCTGAGCGGCGTCACCGTCCGCCCGGCGGGGCCGACCCGGGTGGGCACCGTGGTCGTGGTGCGCACCGGCGTGGGTCGCGCCGGATTCGACGACCCCATGGAGGTCGTGCGCTGGGACCCGCCCACCGGAGACACCCCCGGCAGTTGCAGGCTGGAGAAGCGCGGCTCGGTGGTCCTCGGATGGGCCGAGATCGAGGTGCGCCCGCGGGACGGTGGATCCGAGGTGGTATGGCGCGAGGAGGCGCGACTGCGGGGGCTGCCCCGCCTGTTCGACCCGCCGACGGTCTGGTCCGGCCGCCTGCTCTTCGGCCGAGTGGTCGACGCGTTGCTCAAGGGGTGACGGCCGCCCCTTCCGCCGATGGCGCGTCCCCGCGCCGATCATCCGGGCGCGTCGCTGGGTAGGGATACGCCCGGCCCCACCGCGGGGCCGCTCCGCGCGCGGCACACCGCACACCACTCCGGCATCACCGCAAGGCACCGCACCGCCCCCCCGAAGGCCCGGCCCCCGAACGCCACGGAGGAGATGTCCCATGCGCAGTCGCTCCAGAGCCCTGGCCCCCGTCACGGTGTTGTTCACCCTTCTCGCCCTGCTGCTGCCCGCCGGCGCGGTCGCCACCGCGGCGGCCACCGCGCCAGGGCCGCTGCCGGTCGTCACCCCGCGTCCGCAGGAGATGTCCCGCATCGGAGCGGACATCCACGTCCCCACCCGCGTCCGCCTCGTCATATCGGACGGTGTGGACCGTCCGACCCGCGATCTCGTCACCTCCGTGCTGCGCCGCGCGGGCGCCTCGCGGATCCAGGACGGCCCCGGGCCGAAGCTGACCGTGACCGTCGGCCGGATCGCCGATCCACGCGTCGCGCGGGCGCTTCGGGCCGCCGGGGGCGAGGTGCCCGCCCGGCTGCCGGCCGAGGGGTACGCACTCGCCGCGGGACGCGGCTCGGTGGCGCTCGCGGGCGCCGACTCGGACGGGACGTACTACGCGGCGCAGACGCTGCGTCAGCTCGTCTCCGGCCACCGCACGATCGCGTCCGTCTCGGTCGCCGACCATCCGCTGATGCCGCTGCGCGGGGTGATCGAGGGGTTCTACGGGAGCCCCTGGACCCACGCCGAGCGGATGGACCAGCTGGCGTTCTACGGGGACGTCAAGATGAACACCTACATCTACGCGCCGAAAGACGACCCGTACCACCGCGAGAAGTGGCGCGAGCCGTATCCGGCCGCGAAACTCGCCGAGCTCGGCGAGCTCGTCCGGCAGGCCACCGACCACCATGTGCGGTTCACCTTCGCCGTCTCCCCGGGCAACTCCATCTGTTACAGCGACCCCGCCGACCTCGCCGCGCTGGAGGCCAAGCTGGACGCCGTCTACGACCTCGGGGTGCGCAGCTTCTCCATGCCGCTGGACGACATCAGCTACACCCGCTGGAACTGCGACTCCGACCGCGCCACCTACGGAGACCCCTCGTCGGAGGCCGCCGCCAAGGCCCAGTCCGACCTGCTCAACACGGTGCAGAAGACCTTCCTGGACGAACGGGCGGACACCAATGCGCTCCAGATGGTGCCGACCGAGTACGGGGACGTCACCGACACCCCGTACAAGCGCGTCCTGCGCGAGCGGCTGGACTCGCGGGTCGAGGTGATGTGGACCGGAACCGATGTGGTGCCGCCGCGGATCACCGTGGCCGACGCGGAGCGGGCCGCCACCGTATGGGGCCGCAAGGTCTTCGTCTGGGACAACTACCCGGTCAACGACTACGGCCAGGCCGAGGGACGACTGCTGCTCGCGCCATACGACGCCCGTGAGCCCGGGCTGCACCGGCAGCTCTCCGGTCTGGTCCTCAACCCGATGAACCAGGCCGCCGCCAGCAAGGTCGCCCTCTTCGGCGGAGCGGCCTTCGCCTGGAACGACACCGGCTACGACGCCACCCGCACCTGGGAGGCGGCCGCCCGCCACCTCGCCGGGGAGGGGTCCGGCGCGCGGGCGGGCCGTACGGACGGGACCGTTCGCTCGCTGCTGGCCTTCTTCGACACCCAGCATCTCGCGCCCACCTTCGGCGCCGAGCCCTGGCAGCCGCAGGCACCCGAACTCGCCACCCGGCTCGACCGGTTCCACACCGCCTGGGAGGCGGGGCGCGAGCGAGCGGCCCTGCGGGAGCTGCGCCCGTACGCCCGGCTGCTCGCCGCCGCGCCCGAGCGCATCAGAGCCGGTGTCACGGACCGGGGCTTCGTGGCGGACTGCGCGCCCTGGCTGGACGCGCTGTCGTTGTGGGGGCGCGCCTTCGAGCGCACCCTGGACGCGCTGGGCGCCCGTCTCGACGGCCATGACGCCCAGGCGGCGCGGTGGTTCGCCGAGGCGGCGGCCGACGCGCGGCGGGCCGGGGAGATCCACACCATCCCCGGCGAGACCCGCCCCGAGGGCCCGGTGCGCATCGCCGACGGAGTCCTCGACACCTTCATCGCCGAGGCGGCCGAAGGCGCCGGGGTCACCGAGACCGCCTGAAACCGTTGAATCGATTGCCTTGCCACCCTTGTGGGTGGTGACGCTCGGATGATTCTGCACTACGCTCCGTAGCATGGGGGTACCGGGGGAAGGTACGGAGCGAGGGACCGCGGTAGTGATCGGCGGAGGTCTCGCCGGGCTGCTGGCCGCATGGGCGCTGCGGGGATATGCCGAGCGCATTGTCATAGTCGAGCGTGACCGCTATCCCGACGGGCCGGTGTTCCGCTCGGGCGTTCCGCAGGCGCGCCACGCGCATCTGCTGCTCGAGGCCGGGCATCGGGCGCTGGAGGAGCTGATGCCCGGCGCGCGCGAGGAGTTGCTGGCCGCCGGCGCGGTGCGGGTGCCGATGTCGGGCGTGCGCTGGCTCAGCGCGGCCGGGTGGCTCGCGAAGTACGAGAGCGAGGTCGCGTTCCTCTCGTGCACCAGACCGCTGCTCGACCATACGGTGCTGCGCCGGGTGCGCGCCGAGCCCACGGTGCGATGGCTGGAGAACACCGACGTCGTCGGACTCCTCGGCACCCCGGGCGAGCTGACGGGCGTCCAGGTTCGGGCGCGGGGCGATGCCCGCGCCCGGGTGCGCGAGCTGCGTGCGGAGTTGGTGGTCGACGCCTCCGGGCGTACCTCCTCGGTCCCGGCCTGGCTGGCCCGGCTGGGCTGTCCGCCCACCCCCGAGGAGCGTGTCGACGCGGGAGTGTCGTACGCCAGCCGGATGTACCACCGCCCCGCCGGGGCGGATCCGGGCTTCGACGTGCTCTATCTCCAGACCAAGGCCCCCGACGCGCCCAGGCTCGGCGTGGTGCTGCCCGTGGAGGGCGGCCGGTGGATCGTCAGCGTCGGCAGTATGCGGGGCGCGCAGGCCGAGCCGGGCGCGGCCGGTTTCGATCGGCAGCTGCGGCTGCTGCGGGACCCGAGCCTGCACGAGTTGCTGGCCGCGGCCGAGCCCGCAGGCGCGGTCCGCGGCTTCTGGCCCGGCCCGGGCGTGCGGCGTCACTACGAGCGCCGGGCGCCGCGAGGGCTGGTCGTCATCGGCGACGCCGTATGCACCTTCAACCCGGTCTACGGCCAGGGCATCACCGTGTCCGCGCTCGGCGCCCGCGCCCTGCGGGCCGCCGCCGAGCGCCACGGCGGCATCGGCCACCGCACGGCGCACACCGCCCGTAAGAGCATCGCGGCCGCCGCGGACACCGCGTGGATGCTGTCCTCCAGCGAGGATGTGCGCTTCCCCACCACCACGGGCGGCCCCGCCGGACTGGGGGTGCGGGCCCAGCACCGCTATCTGGACCGGGTCATCCGGCGCGCCACCGTCGACCCGGGGGTCTGCAAGGTCCTGCACGAGGTGATGTCCATGGTCGCCGCGCCCACCGCGCTGATGCGCCCCGCCGTCCTCGGGGCCGTGCTGCGCGGGGGAGGGAGCGGCCGACCCGCATCCCCCTAGAGATCGTCGCGGATCACGGACGGTACCGGCCGGCCGCCCTAGCATCGGCAGCATCCGGGTGTTGTGAGGCCACCCGCACCCATGCCCCGACGACATGTCAATGGACCAGACGGCCCCATCAGGAGCACAGCGTGCGAGCGACTTTCGCGGATTTCACCATCGATCCGCCTCGATTCGGCAATGGCACGGCCCGGTACATACGGTGCCATCCCGACCGGGACCGTCTCGCGATCGGCGCGGGCGGACGTGTCGAGCTCGACTTCGCGCTGGACGGCGGCGAGCTGCCGGAGCAGCTGACGCTCACCCTGATCGCGCGGGTCTCACCGCTGGGGGAGTCCCTGGGATGGGCGCCCATCGACATCACCGTCAACGGGCATGCGGTGATCTCGCGGTTCACCGTGCCCGGTGGCGCCCGCCCACGGGAGGTGGCCTTCGCGGTCCCCGGTGAGGCGCTGGTGGCGGGCCTGAACACGCTGTGCGTCCGGGGCTGTGCCGAGGCGCGTGGGCTGCTCTGGCTGTACCGGATCAGCGTCGAACCGTCCCGCATCTGCGCCCGTATGCACCCCATGGCGGAGGAGCGCCCGGCCGAGGCGGCGGTGTGCGCCTACCGCACCGAGTGGCGCGCCCCGGGCTCCGCCGAATGGCGGCCAGCCCCACGGCTGCTGGTCCACCTCGACCGGGGCGAGGGCTCGCTGCCGGTCCGGCTCGCCTGGCGCGGACAGGACGGCGCGGAGGCGTCGATCGGCTTCCAGCCGGCGATGACGGAGTTCTACGGGCACCGCAGGGCCGCCGACGGCACGCTCACCGAGTACCGGGGGGCGCTGGAGGGCCGCTCACCGCTGCGGGACAGCGCGCTCGAGGAGGTGATGCACCGCTTCCGCACGGTGGAGGGCTGCGGGTCCGGGGGCCCTGGCCTCCGCCAGGAGCTGCGGCTGCTGATCGAGGACGGGGGGTCGCCCGTCGAGCGGGTCATCTGGGGCGATCCGTCGGGCCACTCGGGCACGGTGTCGCTGCTGGCCGCCGAGCCCGGCCCGGAGGCCGAGGTGACCGACCTGGTCACCAGGGTCCGGGCGCACAGCGAGTTCGCCGAGGCGGGTGAGGTCGCGGAGAACCTGCTGCACGACTCATGGCACAAGTGGCTGGGCCATGGCGACCGCGCCTGGCTGGAGTTCACCCTGCGGCGGCCGGTGGCCGTCGGCCACTACGTGCTGACCTCGGCCGACGACATGCCGGGACGCGATCCGAAGGACTGGACCCTCAAGGGCTCGAACGACGGGGAGCACTGGGCGGACCTGGACTCCCGCGTCGAGGAGAGCTTCGCGCACCGCCATCAGCCCCGGGGATTCACCTTCGCCGCCACCACCGCCTACCGTCACTACCGCCTGGAGATCACGCGGAACGCGGGGGAGGACCAGATCCAGCTCTCCCAGGTCCGCCTCTTCACCTCGGCGCCGCAGCCGAAGGGCTTCATCGGCCACTACCAGCGGGCGGGCGAGGCACCCACCGGATACCGCGGCACATCGGTGTCGGCCGCCCCGGAGCCGGGGTCCGTGACGGGGCCGCCGCGGACCGTCGAGCAGTGGCGGTCCTATCTGGCGGAGTACAGCGCGACCATCCTGCGGGTGGCCGACGAGGACGAGCTGAGCGAGGTCGACGACGAGCAACGTGCCGCCGGGTGGCTCGGGTTCGAGGGCGCGGACGAGGAGAGCGTCCTGGCCCTGGAGGAGCGGCTCGGCACCCGGCTCCCGCCGAGCTACCGCACCTTCCTGGGCGCCTCCGACGGCTGGCTGAACATCAGCCCGTTCATGTGGCGGATGCGCCCGGCCAAGACCGTCGGCTGGCTGCGCGAGGCCGACCCCGAGACCTGGAGCGTCATCCGGGGCGGCGAGGGCGAGGACTGGGACGACACCGCGTTCATGGACCGGGCGCTGCTGGTCTCGGAGGAGGGCGACGCCCAGCACTGGCTGCTGGACCCCGCCGATGTGTCCGAGGACGGGGAGTGGGCCGCGTACATCTGGGCGAGCTGGTATCCGGCCCTGGGCGACCGGCACGCCTCGTTCGCCGAGCTGGTCGTCGAGGAGCGCAAGGGCTTCGAGGCCCGGGCGGCCCATGAGGTGCGCATGGGGCGTCCCGGGACCGCCGAGGACCTGGTGGCCGAGGGCAGGGCGCAGGCCCTGCGCGGCGAGGTGCGCAAGGCGATGGCCACCTTCGAGCAGGCGGCGGTCAAGGGCTCGGGCGCCGGTGCGTATCTGGGCATCATCCTGGGGGCGTTCCTCGACATCAGCGCCGCCCACCACTGGATACGCACCGGCATCCTCGGGGACCCGCGCGTCCTCGAGGCGATCGGCATGGAGCAGTTACGGGCCGAGGCCGCCCCGCTCTATCTGCGCTGCGCGGCCGAGGAGTGGACCGGCGCCCCCGGCGGCTATCTCTCGGCCCTCGGCGACATCCTGCCGCGACTCCCGGACGGCGTGGACGGCGTGGTGGGCGCGGGCGGTGTGGCCGCGAGCGGCGCCGCCACCGAGGGCGACGACACCGCCGCCTGGATGGCCAGGGCCGCCGCCTTCGCCCCGCCCGTCCTGCCCGAGTCCCGCACCTTCCAGCAGGCCCTGGACCTGGCCAGGGCGCTGGCCGACCGCGGTGCCACCGATCAGTCCTGGGCCGTGCTCGAGGCCGCCCTGCCGCACTGGCACTGCGACTCCCCGCACCGCATCGCCCCGGTCGTGCTGCTCACCGATCCGGCCTTCCGCGAGGTGGTCACCCCGGCCCGGGCCCGTCGCGTCGTCACCACGCCCCGCGGGGAGTTCCGCGAGTAGCGCCCCGGCCCGCCGCACGGCCGGCTACGGTCTGCCGCCTGCCGCCGGAAGGCCGTCCAGGAGGGTGCCGAGCGCGGCCGTGACCAGCGCGCACACCTCGTCCGGATCCGCGTCCGCCAGCGGCTCCTTGCCCACCAGCACCCGCATCATCCCTATGCCGAGCAGCCAGGACAGCGCCAGATCCGCCCGCAGTTCGTGGTTGTCGGCGCTGGACAGGGAGGCCAGCACCCGCGCGTAGTCGTCGCTGATGGCGCGCACCGCGGTACCGATCTCGTCGCCGCTGTCGACCGAGCGCAGCAGCGTGGCCAGCGCGCGGCTGCCCGGTTCCCTGCCGCCGTGGCCCAGCAGCCCGCGCAGGGCGGCCTCCAGCAGCTCATCGGGCGGGGTGGTGCGCAGCTGCTCCTCCCCGTTGTGCGCGATCACCTCGCCGAACAGCGCTCTCTTCGAGCCGAAGTAGCGGAACAGCAGCGCCTGGTTGACCCCCGCGCGATCGGCGATGTCCCGGACCGTCGCCCGTTCATAGCCCCGCTCGGCGAACAGCGCCGCCGCGGCCTCCAGCAGCCGCCGACGTGTGTTCCGCGCGTCCCGGCGCTGCCCCTCGGACACGGTCGTCCCCATCACGACACCCCTCTCGTCTGCCTCCGGCGATTTCCCTGCGGTCCGTCAGATCAACGGCGCAAAGGGGCCGTTGACCGTACCAGCCGCCGCCTCCTAGCTTTGTAAGCACGTGCTTACGCAAGGGAGAATCACGGTGACCACAGCGGAGACGACACCCATCGCCTATCCCTTCAACTCCGCCGAGGGGCTCGCGCTGAGCGAGGCGTACGACCAGGCCAGGAACCGCACCGGATTACTCCGGGTGCGCATGCCCTACGGTGAGCCCGCCTGGCTGGCCACGCGGTACGCCGACGCCCGGCTGGTGCTCGGGGACCGGCGCTTCAGCCGGGCCGCGGCGCTCCACCACGATGTGCCACGGCAGTCCGAGGCCCGGCGCGACAGCGGCATCCTGGCCATGGACCCGCCCGACCACACCCGGCTGCGCACCCTCGTGGCCAAGGCCTTCACCGTCCACCAGGTGGAGAAACTCCGGCCGTGGGTCAAGCAGTTGACCCATGACCTGCTCGACGAGCTCGAGGCCGCGGGGCCACCCGTCGATCTCGTGGACCGCTACGCCCTGCCCATTCCGGTCGGGGTCATCTGCGCCCTGCTCGGCGTCCCGGAGGAGGACCGCCCCAAGTTCCGCACCTGGAGCGACGCCGCGCTGTCCACGAGCTCCCTGAGCGCCGAGGAGTTCGACCGCAACCGCGAGGAGCTGCGCGCCTATATGGCCGGTCTGATCGAGGACCATCGCATCCGCCCGCGGGACGACATCATGACGTCGCTGATCGAGGCGAGGGACGCGGGCGACCGGCTGTCCGAGCTCGAGCTCGTCGATCTGTGCGTGGGCATCCTGGTGGCCGGGCACGAGACCACGGCCACCCAGATCCCCAACTTCGTGCTGACGCTCCTGGACCACCCGGACCAACTGCGCCGGCTGCGCGAGGAGCCCGCACTGCTGCATGGCGCCGTCGAGGAGCTGCTGCGCTTCGTCCCGCTGGGCATGGCGGCGTCGTTCCCCCGCTACGCCACCGAGGACATCGAGGTGGGCGGCACTCTGGTGCGCGCCGGGGAGCCCGTGCTCGTCGCCGTCGGCTCGGCCAACCGCGACGCGCTGCGCTTCGACGAGCCGGGCACCCTGAATGTCGCCCGCCCCGCCGGCCAGCACCTGGGCTTCGGCCACGGTGTGCACCACTGCCTGGGCGCGCCCCTGGCCCGGCTGGAGCTCCAGGAGGCGCTCGGCGCGCTGATCACCCGCTTCCCCGGTCTGCGGCTGGCCGGGGATGTGGAGTGGAAGGGCCAGATGCTGGTCCGCGGGCCCCGCGTCATGCCCATCGGGTGGTGAGCCGGATGACCTGGAAGGCTGAGGTCGACGGCGGCCGGTGCATGGCGTCCGGCATGTGTGCCGGTATCGCCCCCGATCTGTTCGTCCTCGACGAGGAGCACGCCCGGCCGCGACGCGAGGAGGTCCCGGAGGAGGAGCGGGTGCTGGACGCGGCGGACTCCTGTCCCGCGCTGGCGATCACCATCCGCGACGGCACCACGACCGTCGGACCGCGTCCCTGAACCCCGTCCGTCCCTGAACCCCGTCCGGGAGACCCCGGGTCAGGACTTCTGCGCGACGCCCGCCCAGAAGGACACCTCTTCGTCGGTCACATCGCCGGTCTCCACATGGGAGTCCGTTTCGGCCAGGTCGGCGCGCCAGCGGTGCGGCACCTCCAGGCCCGGTTCGACCAGCTCCAGACCGGTGAAGAAGCGCGCCACCTCGTCCCTGGTGCGGATTTTCCCCTGGATGCCGCCGCTGTGGTAGACCTGCACGGTCTTCTGGGTGGCCTCGGGGTCGAAGTCCGGGGTGATGTGGCTCAGCACCAGGAAGGAGCCCGGGGCGAGCGCGTCGACCAGCCGCTGGACGAGGTCGTACGGGCCCCACTCGTCGGGGACGAAGTGCAGGAGCGAGACCAGGCTCAGCGCGACCGGCTGGGAGAGGTCCAGCACCTCGGTGAGGTCGGGCGAGGCGAGGATGGCCTCGGGCTCGGTGACGTCCCCGTGCACATAGGCGGTGCGGCCCTCGGGGTGGCTCTTGAGCAGGGCCTGGGCATGGGCGAGGACGATGGGGTCGTTGTCCACGTAGACGACCCGGGACTCCGGGGCGATGCCCTGGGCGACCTCGTGCAGATTCGGCCGGGTGGGAATGCCGGTGCCGATGTCGAGGAACTGGCGGATGCCCCGCTCGGCGGCCAGGAACCGGATCGCGCGGTGCATCCAGGCCCGGTTGGTCCTGGCGGCGATCATGACACCCGGCCACAGGGTGAGCACCTTGGCCGCGGCCTCACGGTCGGCGACGTAGTTGTCCTTGCCGCCCAGGAAGTAGTCGTACATCCGGGCGCTGTGCGGTCGCCCCTGGTTGAGGGGGGTGTTGGGGGGCTCCGGCCCGCTTCCGGTCTGGGATGCTACCCCTTGCGCGGTCACGTGGTGTTCTCCTCCGTATCCGGGCGCGATCCCTCACGCCGCGGCCGACTGTTCCAAGGATGGTAACCGCGTGATCGTAGGGGGAAGTTGAGGGGCCCGGTGCGGCCGGCGCCATCGCGCGCCGGCCGCGCCGCGTCACCGGACCCGGGTCAGGAGGCCGCGTTGTCCATGCGTTCGCGCAGGCTGCGCGGCCGCATGTCGGTCCACACCTCGTCGACGTAGGCGGAGCACTCGTCCTTGGTGCCCTCCTTGCCGACGGTGTGCCAGCCCTCGGGCACCTCGAGGTCGGCGGGCCACAGCGAGTACTGGTCCTCGTCGTTGCGCAGCACCTGGTAGCGGGCGTTGTCGTCCATGGTCGTTCTCTCCTGTCGATGATCGGTCGGATCGGAAATGGTCGGTGAGGTGTCGGATGACGGTCAGCCGGCCGGCCGCCCGGCCTCATGGCGGCGGGACAGCGTGCGCAGGGTCGGGCTGACGGTGGCCAGGACGGCCGCGGCGGCCATCCCCGCCGAGCAGAGCAGGATCGCCCGGTCGCCCGGCAGGGCCTGGGCGAGCGATCCGCCCAGCGCGGGGCCCGCCGCGCCCGCGGCACCGCAGGCCAGGACGAGTGTGCTGGTGAGCCTGCCGCGCAGCTCGTCGGGGGTGCGCAGCAGTTGGTCGGTCATGATGGCGGTGTTCGCCGTGGGCGGGAACAGCGCCATCAGCGCGAACAGCACCCCGATGAGATAGCCGCTGTCCATCAGCACGGTGACCGGGGCGAGCACGGCCAGCGCCCAGAACACCGCGATGATGCCGCCGTACGGGCCCAGCCGGCGGTGCAGTACGGGCGCCAGCAGCGCGCCCGCCACCCCGCCCACCCCGAGCATGGCGGCCATCACGCCGACCTCCCCGGAGGGCACACCCCGGGACTCGGCGAGCACGATGACGACGAGGTAGAAGGCGCTGAAGAACAGGTTGAGCACCACCGCGCACACCACCGTGACCCGGATCCGGCGCTCCCGCCACACCCACCGCAGCCCGGCCAGCGCCTCCCGGCCCAGCGGACCCGCCCCGGCGGCGGATCGCTCGCGCCGGGGCAGCCGGACGAAGAGCAGCGCGACGAAGGAGAGCGTATGTGTCACGGCGTCCACCAGGAAGGGCACGAACCGCCCCACGGCGAACAGGAACCCGCCGGTCGCGGTGCCCGCCAGCTGCCCCATCGAGGCCCGTGCCGTGTTCATCGCCACCGCCGTGGGCAGATGCTCGTCCGCCACCAGCGCGGGCAGCGAAGCGCTCTCCGCCGGTTCGAAGAGCGCCGCGCTCGCCCCGAACACCGCCGCCACGACGACCATGTGCCAGACGGTGGCCGCGCCCGCCCACACGGCGGCCACCAGGCTGATGGCGGAGACCGCCTGGGCCGCCTCACAGCCCAGCATGATGGCCTTGCGGTCGTAAGCGTCCACCAGGACACCCGCCGGGAGCCCGGCCACCATCTGCGCGGCGGCGATGGTGCCCATGACCAGACCGGAGGCGGCACCCGAGCCGGTGAGCGCGAGGACCAGCAGCGGAAACGCGATCAGCGCCGTGTGGAAGCCGAACTCCGAGAGCGCCTGACTGCCCCACAGCAGCCGGTAGTCCCGGTTGCGCGACAGCGGAACCGGTGGCGACACCGGCGGGGCCGCGGTCATACGGCGCCCCGGCAGTCCCCGGCGATCCGGCGCAGCGCCTCCGCGAAGTCCCCGGCCACGGCCTCCACGGTCGCCCGCTCGTGCACATCGGGGCGGTAGCGCCAGGTGAAGCCGAGCCGGCCGTCCTGCACCGCGCCCACCACCTCCAGCAGATGGGAACCGCCCTCGCGCGGATCGTGGTCCTGGCCGAACGAGCCGTGCTCGGCGTGGACCAGACCGCCCTGGGACTCGGCCGACCGGGCGTCCCACTGGCCCAGGTAGTTGAACACGATCTGCGGCCCGTCGCCGTGCCGGGACAGCCGCTCGCGCAGCCCGGGTGGGCCGAAGGCGCGCAGCGCCCCGAAGCCGAAGCCGTTGCCGGGGACGGTCCGCAGCCGCCGCCGTACCGACTTGACCAGCCCCCGCCAGTCGGCCGGCCCGCCCTCGGGGAGGTCCGGCAGCTCGAAGGAGACCGGATACATGGTGGTGAACCAGCCCACCGTACGGGAGAGATCGACACCGTCCAGGATGTCCTCGCGGCCATGGCCCTCGAGCTCCACCGACACCCGCTCCCGGCCCGTCCAGCGGGACAGCGCCAGCGCGAGGGCGGCGAGCAGCACATCGTTGATGCGGGTGCGATAGGCCGTGGGCGCCGAGCGCAGCAGCGCCTCGGTGTCCCGCTCGTCGAGCTCGACCGGCACCGTACCGATCTCGGGCCCGGGGGTGGCCACCTGATGGTCGACCGGCAGCGGCCGGGCGTCGAGGGCCTCGCACCAGTGGTCGGCCTCGTGGTCCAGGCCGCCCTCGGCGACATGCTCCGCGAGCCGCCGCGCCCAGTCGCGGAAGGCGGTGGTCTTGGTGCCGAGGTCCACCGGTTCGCCCCGTACGCCCTGCTGATAGGCGATGTCCAGGTCGTCCAGCAGGATCCGCCAGGACACCCCGTCGATGACCAGGTGGTGCGCGGTCAGGAAGAGGAACGGCCGCCGGGCCTCGCCGAAGCGGAACAGCGCGGCCCGCAGCAGCGGCCCCCGGCCCAGGTCGAAGCCCGCGTGGAGCGCGTCGGCCGCCTTCTCCATCGCCGCGTCCGCCTCCCGGGCCGGCAGACCGGACAGGTCGTGGCGGTCCAGGACGGCGCCGTCGCCATCCGGTTCCGGGACGTGGCCGTGCCACTCGCCGCCGTCCTCGGTGAATCGGGTGCGCAGCGCGTCATGGTGGACCAGGAGCGCGGCCAGCGCCCCCTCCAGCGCCTTCTCGTCCGGCTCCTGGTGCAGCTCCAGCAGGGTGGACTGGTTGAAGTGGCGTGGATTCACGGTGTGGGTGGCGAAGAACCAGCGCTGGATCGGGGTGAGCGGAAGCGCCCCGGTCACCGGCTCCGCGCGGCCCTCGTCCCGCTCGGCCGTGGCCACGGTGGCGAGCCCCGCCACCGTCTGATGGGTGAACAGGTCCTTGGTGGTCAGCCGGAGCCCGGCCTGCCGGGCGCGGGAGACCACCTGGATGCTGAGGATGGAGTCCCCGCCGAGCTCGAAGAAGTTGTCCTCCACGCCCACCCGTTCCAGGCCGAGCACATCGGCCCAGATGTCCGCGATCCGGCGCTCCATCGGGGTGCGCGGGGCCACATGGCCCGCACCGGAGGTGACGGGCGCCGGGTCCGGGTCGGGCAGCGCCCGGCGGTCCACCTTGCCGTTGGCCGTGAGCGGAAGGGCGTCCAGGGTGGCGAACGCCGACGGCACCATATGGGACGGAAGGGTCCGCCCCAGGACGTCGCGCAGCGAGGCGGCGGTCGGCGAGGTGCCCGGCGCCGGGACCACATAGCCCACCAGGCGCTTGCCGCCCGAGGGCTGCTCCGGTGTCGGGGCGGTCTCCCGTACGGCGATCACCGCTTCCCGCACCTCCGGGCTGCGCCGCAGCGCGCTCTCCACCTCGCCGAGCTCGATCCGGAAGCCCCGCACCTTGACCTGGTCGTCGGCCCGGCCCAGGAATACGAGCTCACCGTCGCCGGTCCACCGCACCACATCGCCGGTGCGGTACATCCGGCCGCCCGCCGGGCCGAACGGATCGGCCACGAACCGTGTGGCGGTCAGCCCCGGACGGCCCAGATAGCCCCGCGCCAGACCCGTGCCCGCCACATACAGCTCCCCGGCCACGCCCACCGGCACCGGGCGCAGCGCCTCGTCCAGTACGTAGACCCGGGTGTTCGGGATCGGCCGGCCGATCGGCGGCACTCCCGACCCGGCGGTCAGCGGCCCGGACCAGGTGCTCACCACCGTGGCCTCGGTCGGGCCGTAGGAGTTGACCATCCGGCGCCCCGGCGCCCAGCGGTCCACCAGCTCCGCGGAGCAGGCGTCGGCGCCGACGATCAGGGTCCGCAGCTCCGGCAGCGCCGTCCGCCGGCCGGCCTCCTCCATGGTGGCCAGCGCGGCCGGGGGGATCAGCGCATGGGTGATCCGCTGCCCGCCGAGCACCTCGGCCAGCCGCTCGCCCAGCAGCGGGCCCTCGTCGCCGATCACCAGCGCCGCGCCACGGGGCAGCGAGACACACAGCTCCAGGACGGAGGCGTCGAAGCTGGGCGAGGAGAACTGGAGCACCCGGTCCCCTGCCCGCACGTCGTAGTGCGCGGCCGCGGCGGCCGAGAAACCGGCCAGCCCGGCATGGGTGACCACGACCGCCTTGGGCACACCGGTGGAGCCGGAGGTGTAGATGACATACGCCGGATGGTCCGGTGTCAGGCCGCGGAGGGGCGGTGGCCCGGCGGGGCCCTCCTCGGCCCACACCGAGGCCGCGTCGTCGAGCACCACCGAGGGCGCGGCGTCCCGCAGCATGAACGCCACCCGCTCCTTCGGATAGCCGGGGTCGACCGGCAGGAACGCACCGCCCGCCTTCGCCACGGCCAGCTGCGCCACCAGCATCTCCACCGAACGCGGCAGCACCAGCGCCACCAGCCGCTCCGGCCCCACGCCCCGGCCGATCAGCCGGTGCGCCAGCCGGTTCGCGGCCACCTCCAGCTCGGCGAAGGTGAGATCGCCCTTCCCGTACCGCACGGCGGTGGCGTCCGGCGAGACGGCCACCTGCCGTTCGAACAGCTCGCGCAGCGTGGCCCGCTCCACCTCCAGACGGGTGTCGTTCCACTCGACCAGGGTGCGCCGCAGCTCGGCCGGGGTGGCCAGCGGCAGCGCGCCCACCGGCCGCTCCGGATCCTCGGCGATCCCGGCGAGCAGCGTCCGCAGGGCCGTGCCCATCCGCTCCACCGTCGAGGCGTCGAACAGATCGGTGCTGTAGCCGATCAGCCCGCGCAGCACACCCTCCTCGGCCTCGGCGAACTCGAAGGTGAGGTCGAAGGCGGCGGTCCGGGTGTCGAGTTCCACGTCCGCCAGCTCCAGACCGGGCAGCTCCAGCGCCTGCCCCGGGACGTTCTGGAGCACCACCATCGCCTGGAACAGCGGTGTCCGGCTGGTGTCCCGCACCGGCCGCACCTCGTCCACCACCCGCTCGAACGGCACCGCCTGATGGGCGAAGGCGTCCAGGACGGTGCCGCGCACCTCGGCCAGGAAGTCGCCGAAGCGGGCGTGCGGATCGACGGTGGAGCGCAGCACCAGGGTGTTGACGAAGAAGCCGATCAGCCGCTCCACCTCGGGGCGCTCCCGCCCCGAGGTGACGGTGCCCACCGCGATGTCCCGCCCGCCCGACAGCCGCGCCAGCAGGATCTGGGCCGCCGCCACGAGCGTCATGAACAGGGTGGTGCCCCGCGCCTGCCCGAACTCCTTCAGGCGCGAGCTCACCCCGGCGGGCACCGTGAACTCCACGGTGGCGCCGTTCTTGGTCCGCACCGCCGGGCGGGGCCGGTCGGTGGGCACCTCCAGTGGCGGCACCCCGGCCAACTGCCGTGTCCAGTAGGCCAGTTCCTCGTCCGCGCGCGGGGCGGTGAGTTCGGTGCGCTGCCAGGCGGCGAAGTCCGCGTATTGCACCGGGAGCGGGGGCAGTGCCGCGGGCTCACCGCTCAGCGCCGCCCGGTACAGCTCCCGCAGATCGCCGGTGAGCACACCGGTGGACCAGCCGTCCGTGATGATGTGGTGCAGCGTCAGGCTCAGCATGTGCTCCTGGGCGCCGAGCCGGATCAGCCCGGTGCGCAGCAGCGGGCCGCGCCGCAGATCGAACGGGCGCGCCCGTTCGTACGCCAGCAGCTCCCGCAGCTCCGCCTCCCGCTCGGCGGCGGGGAGATGGGACAGATCGTACGGGTCGAGCCGGATCTCCCGGGGGGCGTGCACGATCTGCACCCCGCGGCCGTCCACCGCGTCGAAGGTGGTCCGCAGCGACTCGTGCCGGGCCACCAGCGCGGTCAGCGCCGCGCCGAGCGCGGCCACATCGAGGGCTCCCCGTATCCGCAGCGCCAGCGGGGTGATGTACTCGGCGCTGTCGGGGGCGAAGGAGTCCAGGAACCACAGCCGCTGCTGCGGATACGACAGCGGCAGCTCGCCGTCCCGGGCCACCGGTGTGATCGGGGCGGGCCGGTCCGTGCCGCGGCCCTCCGCGCCACCGAGCGCCTCGGCCAGGGCGGCGACGGTCGGATGGGTGAACACCAGGCGGGGCGACGGATCCACCCCGAGCACCTCCCGCAGCCGCGAGGTGAGCCGGATGGAGAGGATCGAGTCGCCGCCGAGCTCGAAGAAGTTGTCCCCGGCGCCGACGCGCTCCACCTCCAGCACCTCGGCCCAGACCGCCGCCACGGCCTGCTCGAACCCCTCGCGCGGCGCCCGGTAGGGCGTGCGGCGGGTGTCCGGGGCGGGTGCGGGCAGCGCCGCGCGGTCCAGCTTCCCGGTGGGGCCGAGCGGCAGCGCGTCCAGCGGGACGACGGCGGACGGCACCATGTAGTCCGGCAGCCGCTCCGCCGCGTACGCCCGCAGCGGGCCGCCCTCCACCGGGGTGTCGCCGGCGGCCACCACATAGGCCACCAGCCGCTTGCCACCGGGGCCGTCCGCGCGGGCCACCACCGCGACATCCGCCACCTCGGGATGCCCGGCCAGCACCCCCTCCACCTCGGCCGGCTCGATCCGGAAGCCACGGACCTTGACCTGGTCATCGACGCGGCCGAGGAACTCCACCGTGCCGTCAGGGCGCCGCCGCGCCAGATCGCCGGTGCGGTACATCCGCTCCCCGGCCGGCCCGTACGGATCGGGGAGGAACGCCGCGGCGGTCGGTCCCGGCCGGCCGAGATAGCCGCGCGCCACCCCCTCACCGGCGACGAAGAGCTCGCCGACCACACCCGGCGGCACGGTCCGCATCCTGGGGTCCAGGACATGGACCCGCATGTTGTCCAGCGGCCGCCCGATCGGCACCACCTCGGGCACCTCCTCGGCGCGGGACATCGGGAAGTACGTGGCGAAGGTGGTGGTCTCGGTCGGCCCGTAGCCGTCCACCACGGTCAGCCCGGGGCAGCGCTCCAGCACCCGGCGCACCGAGGCCGCGGGCACCACATCGCCACCGGTCCACACCTCGCGCAGCCCGGTGAAGCAGTCCGGCGCGTCCCCAGCCAGCAGCCGGAACAGCCCGGCGGTCAGCCAGAGCCCGGTCACCTTCTGCTCGGCCACCAGGCGGCGCACCGCGGCGGCGTCCAGCTCGCCCGATGTCACCACCACCCGGCCACCGTTCAGCAGCGGCACCCACATCTCGTAGGTGGCGGCGTCGAACGCCACCGGCGAGTGCAGCGGCACCCGATCGTGCCCGCCACCGCCGAAGGCACGGTCCAGGGCGAGCGCCGCCACATCGCGATGGCGCACCCCCACGGCCTTCGGCACACCGGTCGACCCGGAGGTGAACATCACATACGCCAGCTGGTCCCGGTGCACCGGCACCGCGGGTGCCACCGGCTCGCCCTCCCGGGCGGCGGCCACCTCCTCCGGTGTCAGCACGACCGCGGCGCCCGCCTGGTCCAGCAGCGTCCGCCGCCGGTCGCGCGGGGCGCGGGCGTCCACCGGTACGTACACCCCACCGGCCCTGACCACCGCCAGCTGGGCCACGACCAGTTCCACCGGCCGGTCCATGAGCAGCGCCACCCGGTCCTCGGGACGCACCCCGGACCGCAGCAGATGCCCCGCCAACCGCCCTGCCCACTCGTCAAGTCGGGCATAGCTGAGTGAGGTGGCGCCGTCGGTGACGGCGACGGCGTCCGGGGCCCGGCGGACCCGCTCGGCGAACAGCTCCGCGAGCGAACCCTCCGGCAGCGGCCGGGCGGTGGCATTCCACTCACCGGCCGCCTTCAGGCGCTCCGCCTCCGTCAGCAGCGGCAGCTCGTCCAGCGACCGCCCGGCGCCGTCCGCGATCCCGGTCAGCAGCGTCTCCAGATGGGCCGCCGCCCGCTCCACCGTGGCCGCGTCGAACAGCGCCGGATCGTAGGCGAGGTCGAAGCCCAGCCGGTCGCCGAGATAGGCGCGCAGACACAGCGGGAAACTGGTGGAGTCCTCGGCCCGCACCTCCCGCACCCGGATCCCGGCACCGGCCGCCGACGCCTCGTCGAAGGGGTAGTTCTCGAACACCACCATGCTGTCGAAGAGCGCCTCACCGGCCGGGACCGGGCTGAGCGCCTGGATCCGGGGAAGGGCGACGAAGTCGAAGCGGCGGGACTCGCTCTGCTGCTCCTGGAGGTCCCGCAGCCACGTCACGACCTCACGGCCGCCCTCGGCCACGGCCCGGGTGGGGACCGTGTTGATGAACATGCCGACCATCGTCTCCACGCCCGGCAGCCCCTCGGGACGGCCCGAGACGGTGGTGCCGAACACCACGTCGCGCACCCCGCCGTACCGCGACAGCAGCAGCGCCCACGCGCCCTGCACCACCGTGTTGACCGTCAGCCCGCCGCCGCGCGTGGTCTCCCGCAGCCGGGCGGACACCTCCTCGGTCAGCTCCAGCCGGGTCAGCGCGGTCGAGGTGGTGCGATGCGCCTCCCGCGGCGGCCGGTCGTACGGCAGCGGTGTGCGGGCGCCGAACCCCGCCAGCACCTCGCGCCAATGCCGCTCCGCACGCTCCTGGTCCTGTTCGCGCAGCCAGCGCAGGAAGTCCCGGAAGGCCCGGCGGGCGGGCGGCCGGGGCGAGCGCCCGGCCACGAGGGCCGCGTAGGTCTCGCACACCTCGGCGAAGACCTGGCCGGTGCTCCAGCCGTCGAGCATCAGATGGTGCGCGGTCCACACCAGCATGACCTCGTCATCGGGCAGCCAAGCCACCGCGATCCGGCTCAGCGGGGCCGAGGTCAGCTCCATCCCGGCGGCGCGGTCCTCGGCCAGCAGCCGCCGCAGCGCCTCCTCCCGCGCGGACGGCGTCAACTCCCGCCAGTCCAGCCGGACGGTGGGCAGGTCGGCCCGGCGGTGGACGACCTGGACCGGCTCGGCCAGGCCCTCCCAGCGGACGGAGCTGCGCAACACCGGCGTACGGTCCACCACCCGCTGCCAGGCGGCCGCGAACGCGTCCGGGTCGGCGATCCCGCCGATCCGGATGGCGATCTGGTCGAAGTAGGCGCCACCGGTGGCACCGCTGTCCACGAGGCCATGGAAGAGCATGCCTGCCTGGAGCGGGGTCAGCGGATACACGTCCTCCACCGCGCCGCCGTCACCGGCGATCAGATCCACCTGCCGCTGGCCGAGCCGGGCGAGCGGGAAGTCGGACGGGGTGCGCCCGCCCGCGCCGGGCTCGGCGCAGTGCGCGACGATCTCCTTCAGCGCGGCCAGGCAGTCCTCCGCGACCCGGCGCACGGTGGCCTCGTCGTACATCCGGGCCGGATAGCTCCAGCCCAGCTCGAGACGGCCGTCCTGGACTGCCCCTGTGACCTCCAGCAGACACGGGCGGGTCTCCCCGGGCGCGGCGTCCCGGCCGGTCACGGGCAGGGCCGCGCGGTACAGGCCCCGGGCGCTTTCATCGGCCGCGGCCACGTCCCACTGGCCGTGGTAGTTGAAGACGATCTGCGGCGACGGACCGCCCCGCAGCTCCCCGGCCGGGGAGCCCTCCGCCGCCAGATGGCGCAGCGCCCCGTGGCCGAGCCCGTGGTGCGGAACGGCCCGCAGCTGCTCCTTGACGGACCGCAGGGTGTCGCGCCACCCCGCCCCGGCGTCGACGGCCAGCGCGAGCGGGTACTCGGCGGTGAACCAGCCGACCGTACGGGAGAGGTCCAGGTCCTCGAAGAGATCCTCGCGGCCGTGCCCCTCCACGCCGATCAGCACCGTGTCCCCGCCGGTCCAGCGCGCCAGGCTCCGGCCGAGCGCGGCGAGCAGTACGTCGTCGATCCGCGTCCGGTAGACGCCGGGGACCTGGCGCAGCAGCGCCTCGGTCTCGGCACGGCCGAGGACCGTGGTCACCGTGGCCGCCGTCTCATGGGTGTTGGGGCCCTCGCGGTCGACGGGGAGCGCGGCGGGCGCGGAGCGCGCCACGCCCGTCCAGTACTCCAGGTCGCCGTCGAGCCCGCCGGAGCGCACATGGTCCGCCAGCCGGGCGGCCCACTGGGTGAAGGCGCTGCTCGCCGGGGGCAGGGTGGGCGCACCACCGGCGGCGGCGCCGCGGTAGGCCGTCTCCAGATCGCCGAGCAGGACCCGCCAGGAGACGCCGTCCACCACCAGATGGTGGGCGGTGAGCAGCAACTCGGGCGGCTGCCCCGGGCCGAAGGTGAACAGCAGCGCCCGCAGTACGGCCCCCTCGGCGATGTCCAGCCCCGTCTGCGCCGCGACCGTGGCGTTCCGTACGGCTTCGGCGCGTGCCGCGTCGTCCAGACCGGACAGATCGTGCCGCTCCAGGACACCGCCGGGGGCGGTGGGCAGGACCTCCTGCCGCCACTGCCCGTCGACCACCAGGAAGCGGGTGCGCAGCGCGGCGTGGTGTGCCACCAGGGCGTCCACCGCCTGCCGCAGGGCGGCCTCGTCGAGGTCGCCGGTGAGCTCCAGCCGGTGGCTCATGGTGAAGTGGTGCCGGTCGCCGGGGTGCCGCCCGTCCAGGTACCAGTGCTGGATGGGCGTCAGCGGCGCCGGTCCGGCCACCGCCCCGGCCGGTTCGGCGAGCGGCCCCCGCCGGGCCGTCTCGACGCTCAGCGCCAGCTCCGCGATGGTCTGGTGGCGGAAGACATCCTTGGAGGTGAGCGTCAGCCCGGCCTGGCGGGCGCGGGAGACGATCTGGATGCTGAGGATGGAATCGCCGCCCAGGGCGAAGAAGTTGTCCTCCACTCCCACCTCGGGGACGCCCAGCACCTCGGCCCACACCCCCGCCAGCACCGTCTCGGCCGGGGTCCGGGGCGCCACATACGGCGAGCCCCGCTCCGGGCGGTCCGGGGGAGCGGGCAGCGCGCGCCGGTCCACCTTGCCGCTGTCGGTGCGGGGCATCCGGGCCAGCGTCACGAAGGCGGCCGGGACCATGTAGTCGGGCAGGGTGCGCTTGAGCAGGGCGCGCAGCTCCACCGGATCGGGGGCGTCGGCCGAGTCGTCGGAGCAGGTCACCGGATCGGAGCAGGTCACCAGATAGGCCACCAGCCGCCGGTGGCCGGTGTCCTCGCGGGCCACCACCACCGCCTCCTGGACCGCCGGATGGTCCAGCAGCGCGGCCTCGATCTCGCCGGGCTCGATGCGGAACCCACGGATCTTGAGCTGTTCGTCGGCGCGGCCCAGGAACTCCAGCGTCCCGTCCGCCGTCCAGCGCGCCCGGTCGCCGGTGCGGTACATCCGGCTGCCGGGCGGGCCGTACGGATCGGCGACGAAATGCGCCGCGGTGAGCCCGGGGCGGCGCAGATAGCCGCGGGCGACCTGCGCCCCGGCCAGATGGAGTTCACCGGGGACGCCGGGCGGCACCGGCCGCAGCGCGCCGTCCAGGACGTACGCCCGCAGATTGCGGCCGGGCCGTCCGATGAGCGGACGGTCGCCGAGACCGGCCAGGTCGCCGTAGACCGCGTCCACGGCGCATTCGGTGGGCCCGTAGAAGTTGTACGCCGCCACGCCCGGCACCGCGCGCAGCTCCCGCCACAGCCCCGCGCCCAGGGCCTCGCCGCCCACCATGACGATCCGGGGGCGGTGCCGGTCCCCGGCGAACAGCCCGGCCGCCATCAGCTCATGGAGGTACGACGGGGTGACGTCGAGGAAGTCCAGGCCACGGTCCTCGACCAGGGCCACGAGCGCGGCCGGGTCCAGCCGTACCGCGTCGTCCACCAGGTGCACCTCCTGGCCCGAGGCCAGGAACACCGCGCCCTCCCAGGAGGTGTCGAAGGAGAACGCGGCGGTCAGCGCCGAGCGCAGCGGACGCCCCGCCTCGGCCTGGCGCGGGGCGATGAGCCCGGCCCGGTGGTCGAGGCAGAGGTTGACCAGCTGGCGGTGTTCGACGGCGACACCCTTGGGGCGGCCGGTGGACCCCGACGTGTAGGTGATGTACGCGGTGTGCCCGGGCAGCAGGGGGGCCGTCCGGTCCGCGTCGGTGGGATCGGTGTCCGGCAGCCCGTCGAGGCGCGCGTCGCGCAGGACCTCCGGGGTGAGGACGACCTCGGGCGCCGCGTCCTCCAGCAGGAACCGGGCGCGTTCGGCGGGCAGCCCCGGGTCCACGTACAGCTGCGTACCGCCCGCCTTGAGGACCGCGAGCAGGGCGACCATCAGCTCGGCGGTGCGCGGCAGCCTGACCGCGACCACCTTCTCCGGGCCCACGCCCAGGGCGATCAGATGGTGGGCCAGCCGGTTGGCGGCCGCGTTCAGCCCCGCGAAGTCGTAGGCGGCGTCGGAGGTCACCAGCGCGGTGGCGCCCGGGGCGCGGGCGGCCTGCTCCTCGAAGAGCCGGGGGAAGGTGGTGTCCGGCACGGCGAGCGCGGTGTCGTTCCACTCCTCCAGCACCGTCCGCCGCTCCCCGGCGGTCAGCAGCGGCAGTTCGCCCACCCGGAGCCCGGGGTCCTCCGCCACCGCCTCCAGCAGCAGCCGCAGCTGACGGGCCATCCGCTCCACGGTGGCCGCGTCGAACAGATCGGTGTTGTACTCCACGAAGCCGGTCAGCCCGCCGGGGCCCGCCACGAAGTCGAAGCCCAGGTCGAAACCGGCGGTCCGGCCCGGGATCCGTACCGCCTCCACGGTGAGACCGGGCAGGTCGGGCACCTCGGCGCCCAGGTTGTGCAGCGCCACCATGACCTGGAAGAGCGGGGTGCGGCTGGTGTCCCGCTCCGGCTGGAGCGCGTCCACGATCCGCTCGAACGGCACGTCCTGGTGGGCGAAGGCGTCCAGCACGGTGCCCCGCACCCGGGTGAGCAGCTCCTCGAACGACTCGTCGGCCGCCACGCCGGTGCGCAGCACCAGCGTGTTCACGAACATCCCGACCAGGTGCTCAAGCTCGGGCCGCTCCCGTCCCGAGGTCACCGTGCCCACCGCGATGTCCTCCTGCCCCGACCAGCGGGCCAACAGCACCTGGCAGGTGGCGAGGAGCGTCATGAAGAGGGTGGAGTCGCGGCGCCGCCCGGCCGCGCGCAGCCGCTCCACCAGCGCGGCGGGCAGGGTGAACTCCAGCAGCGCCCCATTCTTGGTCTGCACGGCCGGCCGCGGACGGTCGGTCGGCAGCTCCAGCGGCGCCAGATCCGCCAGCCGCGTCCGCCAGTACTCCAGCTGCGGCTCCATCCGCGCCGCGCCGCCGAGCGGATCGCGCTGCCACGCCGCGTAGTCGGCGTAGCCCAGCGGCAGCGGGGCGAGCGCGGGCCGCCGCGCCAGGACCGCCGCGCCGTACAGCTCGCTCAGATCCGCGCTGATGACGGCCGTGGACCAGCCGTCCGTGACGATGTGGTGCATCGTCAGGGTGAGCACGTGCTCCTCGTCGTCCAGCCGGATCAGGGACGCCCGCAGCAGCGGCCCGGTGCGCAGCTCGAAGGGGGTGGCACCCTCCCGCTCCAGCAGCCGCTCCAGCTCCCGCTCGCGCTCGGCCACGGGACGGGCCGAGAGGTCGTGCACCGGCAGCGCCACCGGGTACGGGTCGTGCACCCGCTGCACCCCGCGGCCGTCCACTTCGGCGAAGGTGGTGCGCAGCGGTTCGTGCCGGGCCACCAGGGCGTCCAGGGCGGTGCGCAGCGCGGCGGTGTCCAGACGGCCGCGCAGCCGCAGCGCGAACGGCGTCACATACTCCGTGCCGCCGCCGTCGAAGGAGTCCAGGAACCACAGCCGCGCCTGCGGATACGACAGCGGCAGCTCCCCGTCCCGTGGCACGGCCGGGATGATGTCGGCCGCCCGGCTGTCCTTCGCCGCCCCGTCGCCCTCCGGCGTTCCGCCCGTCCCCGGCGCGCCCAGCGCGGCGGCGAGTTCGGCCACGGTGGTGTGGGTGAACAGCGCGCGCGGGGTGACCTCGGTGCCGAAGGCCGTCCGCAGCCGGGAGGCCACCCGGATGGCCAGGATCGAATCGCCGCCCAGGGCGAAGAAGTCGTCCGTCGCCCCGGCCTCCTCGACCGGGAGCACCTCGGCCCACACCCGTGCCACCATGCGCTCGGCCTCGGTGCGCGGGGCGTTCCGCTCGGCGCTCGCGGCGAAGCCGTCGAGGCCGGGTGTGGGCAGGGCGCGCCGGTCCAGCTTGCCGTTGGCGGTCAGCGGCAGCGCGGCCAGCGCCACGAACGCCGCCGGGATCATCTGCGCGGGCAGCGTCCGCTGGAGGAACTCCCGCAACTCACCCGCCTGCGGCGGCGCGGCCGGACCGGCGGCCACCACATAGGCCACCAGCCGACGCACCCCGGGCTGGTCCTCCCGTACGGTCACCACCGCGTCGCCGACCCCCGGATGGGCGGCCAGCGCGGCCTCGATCTCCCCGGGCTCGATCCGGAAACCGCGGATCTTCACCTGGTCGTCGGCGCGGCCCAGGTACTCCAGCTCGCCGTCCGCACTCCACCGGGCCCGGTCGCCGGTGCGGTACATCCGGCTCCCGGCGGGCCCGTACGGATCGGCCACGAAGCGGGACGCGGTCAGGCCCGGGCGGCGCAGATAGCCCCGGGCGAGCCCGGCCCCCGCCACGTACAGTTCGCCGACCGCACCCGGCGGCACCGGCTCCAGCGCCTGGTCCAGCACATACACCCGCAGATCGGGGATGCCGGTGCCGATGGCGCTCGCCGCGACGGACGTTGCCGCGCGGTCGAGCGGGGCGTAGGTGACATGCACGGTGGTCTCCGTGATCCCGTACATGTTGACCAGCACCGGCGCGGTGTCCGGATGCCGCGCGTACCAGCCCGCCAGCCGCCGCGTGTCGAGCGCCTCACCGCCGAACACCACCCGGCGCAGCGCGAGTTGAGCACCCGGGTGCTCCTCGTCGGCGCGCATCAGCCCCTGGAAGGCGGACGGCGTCTGGCTGAGCACCGTCACCCCCTCGTCGGCCAGCAGCCGCAGGAACTCCTCGGGGGAGCGGGAGACGGCGTACGGGACCACCACGAGCCGGCCGCCGTGGAGCAGCGGCCCCCAGATCTCCCAGACCGAGAAGTCGAAGGCGTAAGAGTGGAACAGCGTCCACACATCGCTCGCGTCGTACGAGAACCACTCCCGGGTCCGGGAGAACAGCCGGACCACATTGGAGTGCGGGATCAGCACTCCCTTGGGCAGGCCCGTGGACCCGGAGGTGTAGATGGCGTAGGCGGGGCTCTCCGGCAGCGGCCCGGAACCGGCCGGGCGGGCGGCGGGACGGCCCTCCAGATCGGCGATCAGGGCCGGGTCGTCCAGGCACAGCCGGGTCACACAGGTGTCCGCCTCGTCGTCCCCGCCCAGCCGTGCCGCGAAGGCCGCGGTGGTCAGCAGGGCCACCGGTTCGGCGTCGGCGAGCATCCGGGCGATCCGGCCGGACGGCTGGTCGGGATCGAGGGGCAGATAGGCCGCCCCCGTCTTCAGCACCGCCACGATCGCCACGATCAGCTCCGGCGAACGGGGCAGCGCCAGCGCCACATACCGCTCCCGCCCGGCCCCCTCGGCGATCAGCCGATGCGCCAACCGGCCCGCCCGTGCGTCGAGTTCGGCGTACGACAGCGAAACCCCGGCGCAGGAGACGGCCGTGGCCCCGGGGGTGCGGGCGGCCTGCTCCTCGAACAGGTCCACCAGCGTCCGCTCCGGCGCCTCGGGGGCCGCGCCGCCGCCCCACTCCACCAGGATCCGCCGCCGCTCCTCCGCGGTGGTCCACGGAAGCGCCCGCAGCGGACGGTCGGGGTCCGCCGCGATCGCCGTGAGCAGCAGACACAGCCGGTCGGCGAGCGCGGCCGCGGTCCGGGCGTCGAACAGCCCCGGGTCATAGCCGAGGTCGAAGCCCAGCCGGTCGGAGAGATGGGCCCGCAGACTCAGACCGAAGTTGGTGGCGTCGATCGAGCGGACCTCGACGATCCGCAGCCCCGCCTCGCGTGCCGAGGAGTCGTCAAAGGGGTAGTTCTCGAAGGCCACCATCGAATCGAAGAGCGAGGTCCCGGCCGGAATCTCGCTCCAGCCCGCCACCTGCGCCAGCGAGACGGACTCATGGCGCCGGGACGCGGACTGCGCCATCTGGAGGTCCCGCAGCCAGTCCCCGGTGTTGCGGGCGGCGTCCACCCGCACCCGGGTCGGCAGGGTGTTGATGAACATCCCCACCATCGACTCGACCCCGGCCAGCTCTGCCGGACGGCCCGAGACCGTGGTGCCGAAGACCACGTCCTCCTCGCCGCCGTACCGGGAGAGCAGCAGCGCCCAGGCGCCCTGCACGATCGTGTTGACGGTCAGGCCGCCGCCGCGGGCCGTACGGCGCAGCTCCTCCGACACCTCGGGGGTGAGCGACACCGCCACGGTCGCCGACGACCGGGCCCGGTGGGACTCCACGGCCTTGCGGTCGGCGGGGAGCGGGGTCGGGGCGGTGAAGCCCGCGAGCGCGTCCCGCCAGTGCCGCTCGGCCTCCTGCCCGTCCCGCCCGTCCAGCCACTCCAGATAGTCGCGGAACGGGCGGCGGGCGGGGAGCGCCGGAGCGCGGCCCCGGGCGGCCGCGGTGTACCGCTCGCACACCTCGGTGAACACCTGCGCCAGGCTCCAGCCGTCCAGGACCAGATGGTGCGAGGTCCACATCAGCGCCACCCGGGCGTCGGTCAGCCGGGCGATGGCCAGCCGCATCAGCGGCGGCGCGGTCAGATCGACGCCCCGGGCCAGGTCCTCGGCCCGGAACCGCTCCAGCTCGGCCTCGCGCCGCTCCTCCGGCAGCCCGCGCCAGTCAAGCTGGGTCACGGGCACCTCGGCCCGGTGGCGGACGATCTGGAGCGGCCGCTCGACGCCCTCCCAGACGACGCCGGTACGCAGCACCGGTGTGCGGTCCACCGTCTCCTGCCAGGCGCGGGCGAACGCCTCCGGGTCGCCCACCCCGTCCAGGATCAGCGTGGCCTGGTCGAGGTAGACGTCCTCCTCGCCGCCGACCAGCCGGTGGAAGAGCATCCCCTCCTGAAGCGGCGTCAGCGGATAGACGTCCTCGATCTCCCGCCCGTCGCCCACCAGCCGGTCGACGGCGGCCTGGTCCAGCCGGGCCAGCGGGAAGTCGGAGGGGGTACGGCCGCCCGCGTCCGGTCCGTCGCAGTGCGCCACGATCTCCCGCAGCGCCGTGAGCATCCCGTCCGCGAGCCCCCGCACCGTGGCCGCGTCGTGCACCAGGTCGGAGTACAGCCAGGTCAGCTCCAGCTCACCGTCCGCCACCACGGCGGACACATCGAGCGGATACACCGACGGCTCGTCGGCGGCCAGATCCCGGCCCAGGCTCTCCCCGGTGAGCGTGAACGCGCCGCTGCTCCCGCCCGAGCCCCACTGGCCGTGGTAGTTGAAGCAGATGCCCGGCAGTGGCCCGTCGGCGAGCGCCCGCGCGGGGGAGTCGGGGGCGCTCAGATACGCCAGCGCCTCATGGCTCAGCCCCCGGTGCGGCACCGCGCGCAGCTGCTCCTTCACCGACTTCAGCACCGCGCCCCAGCCGTCCCCGGGCAGCGTCAGCGCCACCGGGTACTGCGTGGTGAACCAGCCCACGGTCCGGGACAGATCGACGGCCGCGTCCAACTCCTCGCGGCCATGGCCCTCCATGGCCACCAGCACCCGGTCCTCACCCGTCCACCCGGCGAGCACCCGCCCCAGCGCGGCGAGGAGCACATCGTTGATCTGCGTCCGGTACACCCCGGGCACCCGGCGCAGCAGCCCGTCGGTGACCTCGCGCTCCAGCGTCACGCGCACGGAGTGGGTGGACCCGGCGGTGGCAGTACCGGGACGGTCCACCGGAAGGTCCGCGCCGCCCGCCCGCCGTACGCCCTCCCAGTACGGCAGGTCGGCGTCCAGCTCGCCCTCCCGCACCCGCTCGCCCAGCCGGTGGGCCCAGGTGGTGAAGGGGGTCGAGGCGGGCTCCAGACGCACCGGCTCCCCGGCGGCGGCCTGTCGGTAGGCGCTCTCCAGATCGCCCAGCAGAATGCGCCACGAGACGCTGTCCACGGCCAGGTGGTGCACGGTGAGGAACAGCCGCGGCCGGGTCCCCGCCCCGCGCCGGAGCAGGGCGCCCCGCAGCAACGCCCCGGTGGTCAGGTCGAGTTCGGCGCGGGCGGCCTCGGCCGCCGCCTCGGCAGCGGCCGTCTCCGCCGCGCCGCCGAGCCCGGACAGCTCGTGGCGGCGCAGTACCGGCCCGCCCGGTGCGCCGTCCGCGAGCTGCCGCCACTCGCCGTCGTCGCCCTGGACGAACCGGGTGCGCAGGGCCGGGTGGTGCGCCACCACGGCGTCCAGCGCGGCCTCCAGCGCGCCCTCGTCCAGGTTGGCCGGCAGCTCGAGCACCATCGACATGGTGAAGTGGCGCAGCGGGCCGTGGGTGGCGAAGAACCAGTGCTGGATCGGGGTGAGCGGCGCCGGGCCCCGCGCACCCGGTTCGTCCGGGGCGGCTTCGGGCGCGTTGCGCGGTGCCACGGTAGCGGCCAGCTCGGCGATGGTCTGGTGCAGGAAGACATCCCGTGAGGTGAGCGCGAGTCCGGCCTGGCGGGCGCGGGAGACGATCTGGATGCTGAGGATCGAATCGCCGCCCAGCTCGAAGAAGTTGTCGTTCACCCCCACCGTCCGGACGCCAAGCACCTCGGCCCAGATCCCCGCCAGCTCCCGCTCCGCCTCGGTGCGCGGCGCGGTGGTGTCACGCTCCGGCCGGTCCGCCTCCAGCCGTGGCGCGGGCAGCGCCCGGCGGTCCAGCTTGCCGCTGGTGCCCAGCGGCATGGCGTCGAGCGCGACGAAGGCACCGGGAACCATATGGCCGGGCAGGGTCCGCCCGAGGGCCGCCCGCAACTCACCGGGGGCGGGCGGCTCACCACCGGGCGCGGGCACGTAGTAGGCGGCCAGCCGGGCGTGGCCGCGGTCGTCGGTCACGGCGACGACGGCCGCCTCGGCGACGGCCGGCAGCTCGAGCAACGCCGCCTCGATCTCGCCCGGTTCGATCCGGTGGCCCCGGATCTTCACCTGGTCGTCGGCCCGGCCGAGGTAGTCCAGCTCCCCGTCCGCGGTCCAGCGGGCCAGGTCCCCGGTGCGGTACATCCGGCTCCCGACGGGCCCGTACGGATCCGCCACGAAGCGGGACGCGGTCAGCCCCGGACGGCCCCGGTACCCCCGGGCCACCTGCTCACCCGCCAGATACAGCTCACCCGCCACCCCCACCGGCACCGGCTGGAGCCGGGAGTCCAGCACATGGGCGCGCAGATTGCCCAGCGGGCGGCCCACCACCGGGCGCCCCGCACCGCCGATCCGGGCCGCGAGCGCGTCGATGGTGCACTCGGTCGGACCGTAGAAGTTGTACGCCGTCGTCCCCGGCGTGTCCGCCAGCCGCCGCCACAGCGACGAACCGATGGCCTCGCCGCCCAGCATCAGCACCCGCGGCCGGTGCCGGGGGTGGTCCAGCAGCCCGGCCGGGAGCAGCTGCCGCAGATACGAGGGGGTGAGGTCGAGGAAGTCGATACGGTGCTCGGCGACGCGCGCCACGAGCGCGGCCGGGTCGAGCCGGGTGGCCTCGTCGACGAGGTGCAGCTCATGGCCGTCGGCCAGCAGCAGCAACCCCTCCAGCGAGGTGTCGAAGGAGAACGACGCGGTCAGCGCCACCCGCAGCGGCCCGCCGCCCGCCTCGGCCACGAAGCCCTCGCGGTGGCCGACCAGCAGATTGACCAGCGACCTGTGCTCCACGGCCACCCCCTTGGGGCGGCCGGTGGAGCCCGAGGTGTACAGGACGTAGGCGGCGCTGTCGGGGTGCAGCGCGGCGGTCCGGTCCGCGTCCGTGGGGTTCGCCACCGGCAGCGTGTCGGGGACGGCGCGCAGGGCGGCCTCGTCGAGCACCAGCGCGGGCTCGGCGTCGGCGAGGAGGAACGCGACGCGCTCGGCGGGGAGTTCGGGGTCGATGGGCAGATAGACCCCGCCCGCCTTGAGCACACCCAGGATCGCCACGATCATGTCGGAGGTCCGGGGCAGCTTCACCCCGACGACGCGCTCCGGGCCGACGCCCTGGGCGATCAGATGGTGCGCCAGCCGGTTGGCGGCCGCGTTCAGCTCCGCGAAGCCGTAGCCGGTGTCGGAGGCCACCAGCGCCGTGGCCTCCGGGGTACGGCCCGCCGCCGCCTCGAACACGGCCGGGAACGTGGCCGGTTCGACCGCGAGCGCCGGGCCGTGCCCGACGGCCGTCATCCGCCGCCGCTCCCCGTCCGTGAGCAGGCGCAGCTCGCGCACCGGCCGGTCCGGTTCGGCGGCCACCCCGTCCAGCAGCACCAGCAGATGCCCCGCCATCCGCTCGGCGGTCGCCCGATCGAACAGCTCGGTGCTGTACTCCAGCAGCCCCCGCAGCTCCTCCCCGTCCTCGACGAACTCGACGCTGAGGTCGAAGGTGGCCGACCGCCGGGGCACGGCCACGCTCGTCGCGGCCAGGCCGGACAGCCGGGGCGCGCTCCTCGGCGCGCTGTGCAGCAGCACCATCACATCGAACAGCGGATTGCGGCCCGCCTCCCGGCGCGCCCCCACGGCCTCCACCAGCCGCTGGTACGGCGCCTCGTCATGGGCGAAGGCGTCCAGCACCGTGGCCCCGGCGTCGGCCAGCAGCTCGCGGTAGGAACGGGCCGTGTCCACCGCGGAGCGCAGCACCACCGTATTGACGAAGAAGCCGACGGCGCGCTCGAGTTCGGTGCGGCCACGGCCGGAGGTGACGGTGCCGATGGCGATGTCGTCCTGCCCCGACCAGCGGGCGAACAGCCCCTGGCAGGCGGCGACCAGCGCCGTGAACAGCGTGGTCCGCTCGTGCGCCGCGAGCGCCCGCAGCCGGTCCGCGGTGGCGCGGCCCACGGTGAACTCGTGGATCGCCCCCGCCGAGGTGGGCGCGGCGGGCCGGGGCCGGTCGGTGGGCAGCTCCAGCGGGACGACGCCGTCCAGCCGCCCCTTCCAGTAGTCGAGCTGACGGTCCATGGCGGCCCCCGAGAGCCGCTCCCGCTGCCACACGGCGAAGTCCGGGTACTGCACCGGCACCGGGGGCAGCGGGTCCGCGCCGGGCCCGGCGCCGTAAAGCGCGCACAACTCGTCCTGCAACACCCCCATCGACCAGCCGTCGGTGACGATGTGATGGGCCGTGAGCAGCAGTACGTGCGCGTCCTCCGCCAGGCGGATCAGCAGCGCCCGCAGCGCCGGACCGGTCCGCAGCTCGAACGGCCGGGCGTACTCGGCCAGCAGCAGCCGGTCCAGCGCCCCGGCGTCCCCGTCCTCGCCGGTCAGGTCGGCCACCGGCAGCGGTACGGGCCCGGCCGGGCGCACCACCTGGACGGGCCGGCCGTCGAGGTCGTCGAACGTGGTCCGCAGCGCCTCATGGCGCTCCACCAGGGCATCGAGCGCCCGGGAGAGCGCCGCCACGTCCAGGGCGCCGGTCAGCCGCAGCGCCAGCGCGCTGTTGTACCCCGCCTCCTCCGGCTGGAGGGTGTGCAGGAACCACAGCCGCTCCTGGGCGAAGGACAGCGGCAGCGGCCGCGCGCGGTCCGTGCGGGGGATGGCGTCGGCGCGCCCGGCCTTGCCCGCGAGGCGGCGGCGCAGCGCCTCCCGCAGCTCCTCGGGCAGGGCGGAGGCGCGATCCTTCCTCGAAGACGTCATGTCGTCCTTCCTCACCGGTCGTCGTGGTCGCTGCCGCCGGAGGCGGCGTCTTCGAGTTCGCGCAGGATGTGCTCCTCGACCAGGTCGGCGAGGGCGGAGACGGTGCGCGCGGTCAGAATGTCCCGCGGGGTCAGCTCGACGGCGAACGCCTCCTTGGCGCGGGAGGCGATCAGCAGACTGCGGACCGAGTCACCGCCCAGGGCGAAGAACTCGTCCTCCGCGCCGACCGGCGACACCTCGAGCACCTCCGACCAGATCTCCGCGATGACCTCCTCGGTGGGGGTGCGCGGGGCGATGTGGGCGGCCGGTGCGGCGGTGGTGGTGGCGGGGCCGGGCGCGGGGAGCGCCGCGCGGTCGGTCTTGCCGTTCTGGTTGAGCGGCAGCCGGTCCAGTACGGCGAACGCCGACGGGACCATCGGGCCCGGGAGCGTCCGGCCCAGATGGGTGCGCAGCTCGGTGTCGGCCGGGGCATCGGCCCCGGGCGCGAGGACCAGATGGGCCACCAGCCGGCGCGCCCCGGGCTCGTCCTCCCGCACCGTCACCACGGCCTCCGCGACGGCGGGGTGGCCGCACAGCGCGGTCTCCACCTCACCGGCCTCGATGCGATGGCCGTGCAGCTTGAGCTGGTGGTCGCCGCGCCCCAGATGGTGCAGGCGGCCCTCCGCGTCGTAGCGGGCGAGATCTCCGGTGCGGTACATCCGGGAGCCGGGCGGCCCGAACGGGTCGGCGACGAAGCGGGCGGCGGTCAGCCCGGCGCGGCCCAGATAGCCGCGGGCGAGCGACGGACCGCTGACCCACAGCTCGCCGGCCACCCCCACCGGCACCGGGCGCAGCCGCGCGTCCAGCAGATGGACCCGGGTGTTGGGGATGGGCCGCCCGATCGGCGGCGGGGCGCCGTCCGGGTCGAGCGGCTCGGACCAGGTGGCCACCACGGTGGTCTCGGTCGGCCCGTACGCGTTGATCATGCGGTGGTGCGGCGCCCAGCGGGCGGCCAGCTCCGCGCCGCAGGCGTCCCCGCCCACGATCAGCGTGCGCAGCTCGGGCAGCTCCCGCTCGGTGCCCGGGGGCAGTGTCGCGAGGGCGGCGGGCGGGATGAGGGTGTGGGTGATCCGCTGCCGCCGCAGGACGTCCGCGAGATGGCTGCCCAGCAACGGGCCGGGCTCGGGCACCACCAGCGTGGCCCCGGACGGCAGCGCCATGCACAGCTCCAGGACGGAGGCGTCGAAACCGGGCGAGGAGAACCGCAGCACCCGGTCGCCCGGCCGCACCTGGAAGTGCTCGGCCTCGGCGGCGGCGAACCCGGCGATCCCGCGGTGGGTGACCACCACGCCCTTGGGCGTTCCGGTGGACCCGGAGGTGTAGATGACATACGCGGGGTCGTCCGGGTGGACGGCGGTGAGCCGGTCCTCGTCCGTGGGGCGGTGCGCCGGGCCGTCCGGCGCCTCGACCTCGGCGGTCCGCTCGATCACCAGATGCGGGGCGGAGTCCTTGAGCATCAGGTCGACGCGCTCGGCGGGGTAGTCGGGGTCGATGGGCAGATAGGCGCCCCCGGCCTTGGCCACCGCGAGCCGGGCGACGACGGACTCCACCGAGCGGGGCAGCACCAGCGCGACGATCCGGCCGGGGCCCACGCCCTGCCCGATGAGGCGATGGGCCAGGCGGTTGGCCCAGCCGTCCAGCTCCGCGTAGGTCAGCCGGAGGCCGGGGGAGTCCACCGCCGTCGCGTCGGGCCTGCGGTCCGCCGCCGCCTCGACGAGCTCGGCCCAGGTCGCCCGGGGCACCTGCCGGGCGGTGTCGTTCCAGTCCACCAGGAGGCGGCGGCGCTCGGCGGCCGGGAGGATGTCGATCCGGTCCAGCGGCAGCTCGTCGGGGGCCGCGGCCAGCGCGCCGAGGAGATGGGTGAGCCGGTCGGCCAGCGCCCCGGCGGTGTGCTCCTCGAACAGCCGCGGGTCGTAGCCGAGCTCCACGGACAGTTCGGAGCCGGGCGAGACCACTACGGTCAGCGCATAGTTGGTGGACTCCAGGGCGTTCAGATCGCGCACCCGCAGCCCGTGCTCGGCCGCGGCGGAGCTGTTGATGGGGTAGTTCTCGAACACCACCAGGCTCTCGAAGAGGTCGGCCCCGGCAGGCAGTTCGCTCCAGCCCCGCAGCTGGGCCAGTGGCACATTGCCGAAGCCGCGCGCGTCGGCCTGCTCGGCCTGGAGCTCGCGCAGCCAGGCGGCGATACCGGCGGTGCCGTCCACCGCGCACCGCACCGGGAGGGTGTTGATGAAGATGCCGGTGATGTCGTCCGCGCCGGGGAGCTCCGCCGGCCGTCCGGAGACCGTCGTCCCGAAGCAGACGTCCGACTCACCGCTCAAGCGAGATACGAGCAAGGCCCAAGCGCCCTGCACGATCGTATTGAGCGTGAGCCGGTGTCGCCGTGCGAAGTCCTCGAGGGCGGCGGTGTCCCGCTCACCGAGCCGGTGCGACAGCCAGCGCGAGGACCTGGTGGCGAGCTCCGGCGTCGGCCTGCGGTCATAGGGGAGGGGAGTGGGAGAGGTGAATCCTTCCAGGGCCTGCCGCCAGTGCGCCTCGGCACGCGTGCGGTCCTGACGAGCGAGCCAGGCCACATAGTCGGCGAACGGCCTGCGGGCCGGCAGCCTCGGCTGCTCACCTGCGGCCAGGGCGGCATGGGCGGCGAAGACATCGCCGAGCACCTGGAAGACGCTCCAGCCGTCCAGCAGCACATGGTGGAAGGTCCACAGCACCCGCACCTCACCGGGGGAGAGCCGGGCCAGGGTGACGCGGAGCAGCGGGGCCGCGGTGAGATCGATCCCGCGGGCGCGGTCCCGGTCCAGCAGCCGCTCCAGCTCGGCCGTGTGGTCATCCTCCGTAAGGCCGCTCCAGTCGAGCTCCTCGACGGGTACGGCCGCGGTGCGGCGCACGATCATCAGCGGCTCGGGCACATCGTGCATCACCACCGCGCCGCGCAGCACCGGGGTGCGGTCCACGACATGCTGCCAGGCGGCGGCCAGCACTCCGGAGTCGGCGACCCCGTCCAGGACAAAGGTCGCCTGCTCCACATAGAGCCCTTGGTCCCGCTGGGCCAGGGCATGGAAGACCAGCCCGGACTGGGTCGGGGTCAGCGGATGGATATCGGCCACGTCCCGGCCGTCGCCCGCCAACCGGTCGACGGTCTCCTGGTCAAGCCCGGCCAGCGGGAAGTCCGAGGGCGTCCGCCCGCCCGCCTCCGGGCGGGTGCACAGCCGGACGATCGCCCGCAGCTCCTCGGCCATCTCCTCGGCGAGCCTGCACACCGTGGCGCGTTGGTGCAGCGACCGGGAGTAGGACCAGCTGAGCTCGAGCCGTCGGTCCGTCACCCGGCCGATCACATCGAGCAGATGCGGCCGGGGCGCCTCCGGGCTCATATCGCCCTCCAGCCCACCGGCCAGGGCGTGCAGCAGACCACCCGCCGGGGGCTCCCAGTCCTGCTGCCCGAGGTAGTTGAAGCTGATCTTCGGGGTGGCGGGGAGCCCGGAGGCGGCCGTGCCGGACAGCCGGCGCAGCGCGCCGTAACCCAGGCCGTTCCCGGGGACCGCCCGCAGCCGTTCCTTGACGGCCTTCAGCGTCCGCTCCAGCCCCCAGCCGGCGGGGGCCTCCAGCGCGACGGGGAACATGCTGGTGAACCAGCCGACCGTACGGGACAGATCGACCCCATCGAAGATCTCCTCCCGGCCGTGCCCCTCCAGGGCCACCGCCACCGTGTCCCGGCCGGTCCAGCGGGCCAGCACCCGGCCCAGGGCGCACAGCAGCACATCGTTGACCCGGGTCCGGTACGCGCCCGGCACCTCGTGCAGCAGCAGCCGGGTCTCCTCGGCGTCGAGCCGGACCGTCACCTCCTCCTCCGATGCGGCGGTGTTGGGGCCATCGCCGTCCGTGGGGAGGTCGGCGCCGCCGTGGGAGGCCGCCCAGTAATCGCGCTCGGCGTCGAAGCCCCCGGCGGCGGTGTGCTCGGTCAGACGCAGCGCCCAGGTGCGGAACGATGTGGTCCTGGGGCCGGGCTCCGGCGTCCGTCCCGCGACGATCTGCCGGTAGGCGGTGTCCAGGTCCTCCAGCACGATGCGCCAGGAGACGGCGTCCACCACCAGATGGTGGGCGGTCAGCAGCAGTACCGGCCGTATCCCCTCGCCCCGGGTGAAGAGCACGGCGCGCAGCAGCGGCCCCCGGGCCAGGTCGAACCCGGCCCGGATCCGCCCCGCCGTCTCCCGCATCACCGCGTCCCGCCGCTCCGGCGCCACGGCGGACAGATCGTGGAGGTCCAGCACCGGCTCCGCGTCCGGCGGGGCGTTGTGCTGGCGCACGGCGCCGTCCTCGGTCCGCTCGAAGCGCAGCCGCAGGGCGTCATGGTGGGTCAGCACCGCGGACAGGGCGGTGCGCAGCGCGCTCTCGTCCACCGGCGCGGTCAGTTCGGCCGAGACCGACTGGGTGAAGTGCCCGGCCGTGGCGCCGAGTTGGTCGAAGAGCCAGTGCTGGATCGGGGTCAGCGGCACTTCGCCGACGATCGGGCCCCGCTCGGTCTCGGCCGCCGTGGCCGGGACCTCCCGCGCGGCCGCCGCCAGGTCCGCCACGGTCTGGTGGACGAAGAGATGGCGCGGGGTCAGCTCGATCCCGGCCCGCCGGGCGGCGGAGACGATCTGGATGCTGAGGATGGAATCGCCGCCGAGGGCGAAGTAGTTGTCCTCCACGCCGATCCGCTCGGCGCCCAGCACCTCCGCCCAGATGGCGGCGAGGGCCTTCTCGGTCTCCGTACGCGGCTCCACATGGCCGGTGGCGCGGGCCGCCCAGACGGGCGCGGGCAGCGCACGCCGGTCCAGCTTGCCGCTGGACCCCAGCGGCAGCCGGTCCAGGACGACCACGGCCGAGGGGACCATATGGTCCGGCAGGCTCGTGGCGAGGAACGCGCGGATCGCGGCGGTGTCCACCGGCGGGGAGCCCGGGACCTCCACCACATAGCCGGCCAGCCGCTTGTGACCGCCGGTGTCGACGACCGCGGCGGCCGCCTCGGCGACACCGGGATGGCGCGCCAGGGCCGCCTCGACCTCGCCCAGCTCGATACGGAAACCGCGCACCTTGACCTGGTCGTCGGTTCTGCCCAGGTACTCCAGCTGCCCCCGCTCGTCCCAGCGGACCAGGTCGCCGGTGCGGTACATCCGGCCCCCCGCGGGGCCGTACGGATCGGCCGTGAACCGCTGTGCGGTCAGCCCCGGGCGGCCGAAGTACCCCCGGGCGAGGCCCGGCCCCGCCAGATAGAGCTCTCCCGGCACCCCGACCGGAACCGGCCGCATCCGCGCGTCCAGTGCGTAGGCCCGGGTGGCGGCCACCGGGGCGCCGATGGGCGGGGTGCGGTCCGGATCGGCCGGGTCGCAGGTCCAGGCGGTGGCGTAGACGGTCGCCTCGGTGGGCCCGTAGATGTTCGCCACCCGGCAGCCGGGGATGGCCGCCCGGACCTCCTTGACGGTGCGGGCGGCGAGGCCCTCACCCGCCAGCACCACGGTGCCCGCCGTCACCGAGACCGACCCCTTGCCGAGCACCTGCCCGAGCGCCGACGGCACGGCGCTGATCAGGCTCGCCGTCCAGGTCCCCGTCCGCTCGGCCAGGGTGAGCAGATCGCGGACGATCTCGATGGCGCCACCGGCCAGCAGCGGGCAGAGGATCTCGAAGACCGACACATCGAAGTTGAGGGAGGTCGAGGCCACCACATGGGAGAGCCCCTGGGCGCCGAACTCCTCCCGCGCCCACGCGGCCAGCGCGGCCACGCTCTCATGGGCGACCACGACGCCCTTGGGCGTGCCCGTGGACCCCGAGGTGTGGATGGCGTACGCCGGATGGGCGGGGAGCAGCGGGGCTCGCCGCTCGGCGTCGCCGATGTCCCGGGCGGGCAGTTGGGCCAGCCGCCCCCGGCACTCCGCGTCGTCCAGCAGGATCCGCCCGCAGCCCGCCCCGGCGGGGATCCGGTCCGCCACCTCCCCCGTGGTCACCACCGTGTCCGGGGCGATGTCGCCGAGCATGAAGGCGATCCGCTCCGCCGGATACGCCGGGTCGACCGGGAGATAGGCAGCCCCGCTCTTGAGCACCGCCAGCACCGCGACCACCAGCTCCGGTGTGCGCGGCAGGGCCAGGGCCACGAAGCGCTCCGGCCCGGCGCCCGCGGCGATCAGCAGCCGGGCCAGCCGGTTGGCGCGCTCGTTCAGCTCCCGGTAGGTCAGCGGTCCGCCGTCGCCCATCACCGCCACCGCGTCCGGCGTACGGGCCGCCCGCGCCTCGAACAGCGCGGGCAGCACCGCGTCCGGCGCGGCGGAGACCGGGCCGCTGAAGCGGTCGAGGATGCCGCGCGTCTCGGCCTCGCCGACCAGCGGCAGTTCATCCAGCCGCCGCTCCGGATCGGTCGCCATCTCCACCAGCAGATTCCGCAGACGGCCGCCCAGCCGCTCGATCGTCGGGGCGTCGAACGCGGCGGGGTCGTAGTCCAGGCAGATCGACAGCCGCTCCTCGGGCGCCACCACCACGCTGAGCGCGAAGTTGGTGGGCTCCACATCGCGCTCCTGCCGGATGCCCAGGCCGTGGGCCGCGATGGCCTCGCTGTCGAACGGGTAGTTCTCGAAGACCACGATCGAGTCGAAGAGGCTCACCCCGCCGGGCACCTCGCTCCAACTCCCCAGCTGCGCCAGCGACACGAACTCGAAGAGCCGGGACTCCGACTGCGCCGACTGGAGCTCCCGCAGCCAGTCCAGCAGCCCGCTCTCCCCGGTCACCCGGACCCGGGTGGGGATGGTGTTGATGAACACCCCGACCATGGACTCCACGCCCGGCAGCGCGGCCGGCCGCCCCGAGACGGTGGTGCCGAAGCACAGGTCGTCGGCCCCGCTGTAGCGGGAGAGCAGCAGCGCCCAGGCGCCCTGCACCACCGTGTTCATGGTCAGCCCGCCCCGCTGCGCGGTCGTCCGGAGCCGGGCGGACTCCTCGGCGCCCAGCGTGACCCGGTGCGAACCCGAGGAGGCGCTGCGGTGCGCCTCCGACGCGGGCCGGTCGCGCGGCAGTTCGGTGGGCGAGGTGAACCCGGCAAGGGCCGTACGCCAGTACCGCTCGGCCTCCGCCGTGTCCTGTTCGCCCAGCCAGCCCAGGTACTCGCGGAACGGTCGGCGGGCGGGCACCACGGGCGCCCGTTCCGAGGTCAGCGCCGCGTACCGCTCGCAGACCTCGTCGAAGACCTGCGCCGCGCTCCAGCCGTCGAGCAGTGCGTGGTGGAAGGTCCAGACGATCCGCACCTCGTCGGCGGACAGCCGGATCAGCGCCAGCCGCATCAGCGGCGCCGTGGCCAGGTCGATCCCCTCGGCCCGGTCCTCGGCGAGCATCCGGTCCAGCTCGGCCTCGCGCCACTCCTCGGGCCGCCGGGTCCAGTCGTGGTGGACGATCCGGAGCGCCGCCCGGTGCGTCACCACCTGGAGCGGCTCCGGGGTGTCCGCCCACACCAGATGGGTGCGCAGGATCGGATTGGCGTCCACCGTCTGCCGCCACGCGGTGGCCAGCGCCCGCGGATCGCCCGCCCCGGTCAGGGTCAGCTGGACCTGGTTGACATACGCGTCCGACGCCGGGTCCATCAGCCCGTGGAACAGCATCCCGGCCTGGGTCGGGGTCAGCGGATAGATGTCCTCCACCGCCCGGCCGTCGGCGGTGATCCGGTCCACCGCGGCCTGGTCGAGCCGGGCCAGCGGGAAGTCCGACGGGGTGCGGCCGCCCGCCGCGGGGTCGGCGCAGTGGCCGATGATCTCCTCCAGCGCGCGGAGCATCCCCCGCGCCAGCCCGGCCACCGTCTCCTCGGTGTGCGTCCCCGAGCCGTAGTACCAGGTGATCTCCAGGCACCGGCGCTCCACCCGGCCCACTACGTCCAGCAGATGCGCCCGGGCCGTATCGGGCGCGGCGTCACCGCCAAGACCGTCCCGTACGGTACGGACGAGACCGGTGTCGTCATCCGCTGCCGACCAGTCGAACTGCCCGAGGTAGTTGAAGCTGATGCCGGGCTCCGCCGCGCCCCGGAGTCCGGAGCCGGGGGAGAGGTGGCGCAGCGCGCCGTAGCCGATGCCCCGTGCGGGCACCGCCCGCAGCTGCTCCTTGACGGACTTCAGCGTCTCGCCCCAGCCGCCGCCCGGGACGTCCAGAACGACCGGATAGAGGCTGGTGAACCAGCCGACGGTGCGGGACAGGTCCACCCCGTCCAGCAGATGCTCCTCCCGGCCGTGGCCCTCCAGGTCCACGGCGATCCGGCGCCGCCCGGTCCAGTCGCCGAGCACCCGGCCCAGCGCGGCGAGCAGCACGTCGTCCACACGGGTGCGGTAGACCTCGGGGACCTGCCGCAGCAGCGCCTCGGTGCGCTCCCGGTCGAGACGGACGGTGACCGACGCCATGGACGCCACCGTGTTGTCACCCTCGCCGTCCACGGGCAGCCCCGCGGCGCACTCCGCGGACACGGCCCGCCAGTGGGGGAGTTCGGCGTCGAAACCACCGGCGGCGGTGTGCTCGGTGAGCTTTCGGGACCAGTCCCGTACGGAGGTGGTGCGGGGGCCGGGGTCGGCCCGCCCGCCCGTGAGCAGCTGCTGGTACGCGGTGTTCAGGTCCTCCAGCAGCACCCGCCAGGAGACACCGTCCACCACCAGGTGGTGGGCGGTCAGGAAGAGCGTCGGCCGCTGCCCCTCGCCACGGTGGAACAGCCGCGCGGCCAGCAGCGGACCCCGCGCCAGGTCGAACCCGGCCTGCGCCTCCGCCATCGCCGCGTCCTCGGCGGCCCGGCACTGGTCGGCGTCGAGCCCCGACAGATCGTGCTCCCGCAGGGGCGCCGGGGCCGTCAGGTCCGGCCGCGGGCAGTACTGCCGCGGACTTCCCTCCGCGCCGGGCTCGAACCGCGTGCGCAGCGCGTCATGGTGGACCAGCAGCGCGTCGAGCGCCGCGCGCAGCGCGCGGAGGTCCGGTTCCCGCTGGAGCTCCACGACCACGGACTGGTTGAAGTGGCCGGGCCGGTCGGTCCGCATCCCGAAGAACCAGTGCTGGATCGGGGTGAGCGGCACCTCGCCGGTCACCGGCCCGGTGTCGGCGGCGGGCGTGGCGGTGGGCGTGGTGACGGCGGCGAGCGAGGCGATGGTGGGATGCCGGAAGAGCTCCCGGGGGGTGAAGGCCAGCCCCGCCTGCCGGGCGCGGGAGGCCACCTGGATGCTGAGGATCGAATCCCCGCCCAGATGGAAGAAGTTGTCCTCGGCGCCGATCCGCTCCCGGCCCAGCAGGGTGCCCCAGATCTCCGCGAGGGCCCGCTCGGTGTCGGTGCGGGGCGCCACATACCCGGCCGTCCCGGCCGCCGCCGGGTCGGGCGCGGGCAGCCGGCGGCGGTCCACCTTGCCGTTGCGGGTGAGCGGCAGCGCGTCGAGGGTGACGAACGCCGAGGGCACCATGTAGTCGGGCAGCAGGCCGCCCAGGAAGGACCGCAGCTCCCCGGCGCTTGGCAGCTCGGCCCCGCCCACCGGCACCGCGTAGCCGGTGAGCAGCGTGCGGTCGGCCACTCGGGCGAGCGCGACGACCGCCTCCGCCACGGCCTCGTGGCGGGTCAGCGCGGCCTCGATCTCGCCCGGCTCGATGCGGAAGCCCCGGACCTTCAGCTGGTCGTCGGCGCGGCCCACGAAGCGCAGTTCACCGTCGTCGGTCCAGGCCACGATGTCCCCGGTGCGGTACATCCGGGAGCCGGACGGCCCGAACGGATCGGCGAGGTACCGCTCGGCGGTGGCGCCGGGGCGGCCGTGGTAGCCGCGCGCCACCCCGGCGCCCGCGATGTACAACTCCCCGGGAATGCCCGGCGGTTGCGGCTGGAGGGCGCCGTCCAGGACGTACGTCCGGGTGTTGTCCAGCGGCCGTCCGATGGGCAGCGAACGCGGCAGTTCCTCCCCGGCGCGGAAGGGGCGCCGGGTGGCGAAGGTCGTGGTCTCGGTGGGCCCGTAGCCGTCCATCACCGTCAGATCGGGGCAGGCCGCGAGCACCCGGCGCACCGCGCCCGGAGGCACCGCCTCACCGCCGGTCCACACCTCACGGGCGCCGCGCAGACACTCCGGCGCCTCCTGCGCGAGCAGCCGGAACAGCCCGGCGGTCAGCCACAGGCAGCTCACCCCGTACGCGGCGATCGCCCGGCGCACGGTGTCCGCGTCCACGTCCCCGGCGGGCGCCAGCACGGCCCGGCCGCCGCGCAGCAGCGGCACCCACAGCTCGTACGTCGAGGCGTCGAACGCCTGGGGCGAGTGCACCAGCACCCGGTCGTGGTCCGCGAAGGCGCGGTCCGCGACGAGGGCGGTCACATCGCGGTGGCGCACCGCGACGCCCTTGGGCCGCCCGGTGGAGCCCGAAGTGAACATCAGATACAGGGCGTTGTCGGGCGAGAGCGCCACGTTCTGCGGCTCCGACGGTCCGCTGTCGCCGTCGCCGTCGCCGGACTCGGGCCCGGACTCCACGAGCAGGGTCCGCGCGGCGTCCGAGATGTCCGCCGCCGTACGCTCCCAGGCGCGGTCGGTCAGCAGCACCTCCGCCCCCGCCTCCGCCAGCACGCTCCGCAGCCGGCCCCCGGGGGCGCGGGTGTCCAGCGGTACGTACACCCCGCCCGCCTTGACGACCGCCAGCAGCGCCACCACCAGCTCCACCGACCGGTCCATCAGGACGGCCACCGGGCGCTCCGGGCCGACGCCGTGGCCGATGAGCCGGTGGGCCAGCCGGTTGGCGCGGATGTCCAGCTCCCGATAGCTCACCGGGCCCGAGTCGCCGTCCAGGGCCACCGCCTCCGGCGCACACCGCACCCGCTCGGCGAACAGCCCGGCCACCGTGGACTCGGGCAGCGGGACCGCGGTGTCGTTCCACTCCCGGAGCACCTGGTGGCGGCGGGCGGCGGTGAGCATCGGAAGGTGTGCGGGGGCCAGGTCCGGGGTGTCGGCCATGGCCGTCAGCAGCGCCGTCAGATGCTCCGCCATCCGCCGGGCGGTGGCCTCGTCGAACAGCGCCGGGTCGTAGCCGAGCCGCAGCGCCAGTTCCTCCCCGGGGTAGACCACCAGGGACAGCGGATAGTTGGTGGTCTCGACGCCGTTCAGCTCGCGCAGGGCGAGGCCGTGCGCGGCGGCGAGGTCCCCGCCGATCGGATAGTTCTCGAACACCACGATGGAGTCGAAGAGGTTCACCCGCTCGGGCAGACCGGTCCAGGACCGCAGCCGGGTGAGCGGTACGAAGTCGAACCGCCGGTCCTCGGTCTGCCCGGACTGCACCGCGCTCAGCCAGGACAGCAGGGTGGACCCGGCCGGCACCGTGAGGCGGGTCGGCACGGTGGTGATGAACAGCCCGTTCATCGTCTCCACACCCGGCAGCTCCGGCGGCCGTCCGGACACCGTGGTCCCGAAGACCACGTCCTCGCGGCCGGACTGGCGGGCCAGCAGCAGCGCCCAGGCGCCCTGCACCACGGTGTTCAGGGTGAGCCCCTCGTCCCGGGCCAGGGCCTGGAGCCGCCGGGTGGTGGCGGCGGGCAGGGTGACGCGGAGGTCCTCGGTGGACTCGGCGTGATGGGTCTCGGTGGGCTCCCGGTCGTACGGCAGCGGGGTGGGTTCGGTGAGATCGCCGAGCCGGGCCCGCCAGTGCTCCTCGGCCAGGGCCCCGTCGCGCTCCCGCAGCCAGGCCACATAGTCGCCGAACGGGCGGCGGCCGGGCAGCCCGGCGGCCATGGCCGCGCCGGACGCCCCGTCACGCGCCCGTGCGTGGCAGTGGAAGACATCGGAGAGCACCTGGAACAGGCTCCAGCCGTCCAGGATCAGATGGTGGAACGTCCACACCACCTGGACCTCGGTCTCCGACAGCCGGGCCAGCGCCAGCCGCGTCAGCGGCGCGGCGGCCAGGTCCAGGCCGCGCTCCCGGTCCTCGGCGAGGTACCTCCGCAGCTCCTCCCGGCGCTCGTCCGGGCCGGACAGCTGCCGCCGGTCGAGCAGGGCCACCGGGATCCGGACCCCGCGCTCCACCACTTGGACCGGCTCCGGCACCCCCTCCCACACCGCCCGGGCGCGCAGCACCTGGGTGCGGTCGGCGACCTGCTGCCAGGCCGCGGCCAGCGCCGCGGGCTCCGGCACCCCGTCGAGGACGAAGGTGAGCTGCTGGAAGTAGGCCCGCCGATCGTCCTGCGCCAGGGCGTGGAACAGCATGCCCGCCTGGGTGGGGGTGAGCGGGTAGATGTCCTCCACCGCCCCGCCGTTCCCGGCCAGCCGGTCCACGGCGGCCTGGTCGAGGGCGGCGAGCGGGAAGTCGGACGGGGTGCGGCCGCCGGCGCCGGGCGCACTGCCGTGCCGGGCGATCTCGCACAGCGCCTCGCGGAACTCCCCGGCGAGCCGGGCGACCGTCTCCTCCCGGTGCAGCCGCGCGGAGTAGAACCAGGTGAACTCCAGCTCGTCTCCCTCGACCCGGCCCACCACCTCCAGCGGATGCGGGCGCGGCGAGGTGGGGTCGGCGTCCAGGGCCAGCTCCCGGTGCAGACCGCGGAAGAGCCCGTCGCCGCCGCCCGGTGCCTCGAACCGGCCGAGGTAGTTGAAGCTGATCCCGGCCGTGGGGCCGTCGGGGAGGCCCGCGCCGTCGAGCAGATGGCGGTGCACCCCGTAGCCCAGACCACGCCGCGGTACGGCCCGCAGCTGCTCCTTGACGGACTTGAGGACCTCGCCCCAGCCGCCGTCCGGGAGGTCGAGCGCCACTGGGAAGCGGGTGGTGAACCAGCCGACCGTACGGGACAGATCCAGGTCCGCGAAGAGCTCCTCGCGGCCGTGGCCCTCCACGTCCACCGGCACCCGGGCGCGCCCGGTCCACCGGCGCAGCACCTGGGTCAGTGCGCTCAGCAGCACATCGTTGACCTGTGTGCGGTAGACCTCGGGGAGCGTCTGGAGGAGTGCGGCGGTCTCCTCAGGGCCGAGCCGGACGGTGACCGACCGGGCCGAGGCATAGGTGTTCTCCGCCTCGTTCGCCCCGTTCAGGTCCGTCGGCAGCGAGGGGTCGCAGGCCCCGGCCAGGCCGGTCCAGTACGCCTCCTCGTCGGCGAACCCGCCTTCCCCGGCAAGGGTGGTGAGCCGCAGCGCCCAGCGGCGCAGCGGGGAGGACTTCGCGGGAAGCCCGGCGCCCTCGCCCCGGGCCGCCCGCCGGTAGGCGCTGTCGAGATCCTCCAGGACGACGCGCCAGGACACCCCGTCCACCACCGCGTGGTGGATGGTGAGGTGGAGGACCGGGTGCGGCCCGGCGTCCCGGTCGAGCACCGCCCGCAGCAGCGGCCCCTCGGCCAGGTCGAAGCGGCCCAGATGCCCGGCGCCGGTGGTCTCGAGCGGTACCCGGACGGCCGCCGCGTCCTCGATCCGCTGGTACCAGCCGCCGTCCCGGCGGTGGAAGCGGGAGCGCAGGGCGTCATGGTGGTCCACCAGCGCGTCCAGGGCGTGCCGCAGCGCGTCCTCGTCCACGTCCTCGGGCAGTACCAGCGAGATGGTCTGGTTGAAGTGGCCGGCCCGCTCGGGGTCGGTGGTGAACAGCCAGTGCTGAATGGGGGTCAGCGGCAGTTCCCCGGTGGCCGTCCCGTCTCCCTCGGAGGTGGGCCCGGCCGGGGCCGTGCTGGTGTCCAGGTGCAGGGCCAGCGCGGCGATCGTCTGATGGCGGTAGACATCGCGCGAGGTGACGGCGAGACCGGCCTGCCGTGCCTGGGAGACCAGCTGGATGCTGAGGATCGAATCGCCGCCGAGGGAGAAGAAGTTGTCCTCCATCCCCACGCGGTCCACCCGCAGGGTCCGGGCCCAGACCGCCGCCAGGGTCCGCTCGGTGGCGGTCCGGGGCGCCACATAGCCCGGTGCCGCGGCCTCGGCCCAGTCCGGCTCGGGGAGCCGGGCGCGGTCCAGCTTGCCGTTGGGGTTGAGCGGCATCCGCTCCAGGACGACGACGGAGGCGGGCACCATGTAGTCGGGCAGCGAGCGCCGCAGGAACCGCCGCAGCCCCGCCGGGTCGGACTCGGCGCCCGCGGTGGCCACCACATAGGCGATCAGCCGCTGATGGCCGTCCGTCTCCCGGGCGACGGCCGCCGCCTCGGCGATGTCGGGGTGGCGCAGCAGCGCGGTCTCCACCTCGCCCAGTTCGATGCGGAAGCCGCGGATCTTCACCTGGTCATCGGCTCTGCCCACGTACTCCAGCTGGCCCTCGCCGTTCCAGCGGACCAGGTCACCGGTGCGGTACATCCGGCTGCCGGGCGGCCCCAAGGGGTCCGCGAGAAAGCGGTGGGCGGTCAGCCCGGGCCGCCGCAGATAGCCCCGGGCCAGGCCCTGCCCGCCCAGATACAGCTCACCGGTCACCCCGGGCGGCACCAGCCGCAGCGTCGGGTCCAGGACGTACGCGCGGGCGCCCGCGACCGGGCGGCCGATGGGCGGGGCCTGCGCGGGCGCCGGGCCGTCGCAGAACCAGCCGGTGGCGTACACCGTGGCCTCGGTCGGCCCGTACAGATTGGCGATCCGGCAGGACGGCATGGCCTCCCGGATGTCCCGTACGGTCTGGGCGGGCAGCGCCTCGCCCGCCAGGACGACGGTCCGGGCCCAGTCCGCCGGGCGGTCCTCGCCCAGCAGCCGGGAGAACACCGAGGGCACCCCGCTGAGCAGCCCCGTCGCCCGCGGCCGCCCCTCGGGATCTATGAGGGCGAGCAGGTCGCGCACCACCTCGACGCTGCCGCCAGCCAGCAGTGGGCAGAGGATCTCGAAGACCGACACATCGAAGTTGAGCGAGGTCGAGGCGACCACATCGGTCAGCCGCTCCCGCCCCAGCTCCGCCTCGGCCCAGGCCGCGAGCCCCGCCACACCGCGGTGGGTGGCCACCACGCCCTTGGGCCGGCCGGTGGATCCGGAGGTGTAGATGACATAGGCGGGATGGGCCGGGTCCAGCGGCCGGAGCCGCTCGGCGTCGGTGATGTCGCCGTCCGCGAGCCCGGCCAGCCGGGCGCGCACCTCCGGGTCGTCCAGCAGCAGCGGTGCGGCGTCCGCGGGCAGGCAGCCGGCCGCCCCGGTGGTGGTGAGGACAGTGGAGGGCGCGGCGTCCGCCAGCATGAACGCGATGCGTTCGGCGGGGTATCCGGGGTCCACCGGCAGATATCCGGCGCCCGCCTTGAGCACCGCCAGCAGGACGACGACGAGCTCGGCCGAGCGGGGCAGGGCGAGGGCCACCAGCCGCTCGGGACCGGCCCCCCGGTCGATGAGCAGCCGCGCCAGCCGGTTGGCGCGCCGGTTCACCTCGTCGTAGGAGAGGCTGGTGTCCCCGCAGGTCACGGCGGTGGCGGTGGGCCGCCGCGCCACCTGGGCGGCGAACAGGCCGGGCAGGGTGGCGTCGACCGCGGGCCGCTCAGGACCGTTCCAGGCGTCGAGCATCGCATGCCACTCGGCGTCGGCCAGCATCCGCAGCTCGATCAGGGTGGCGCCGGGGTCGGCCACCATGGCGGTCAGCAGCCGGTGCAGATGCCCGGCCATCCGCTTGATCGTGGCCGCGTCGAACAGATCGGAGTTGAATTCCACGGTCAGCCCCAGCGAGCCGTCCTCGCGGGGCAGGAACTCCAGCACCAGATCGAACCGCGCGGCCGGGCGCGGCAGGGCGTGCTCGGTGATCCGCACGCCCCCCGCCTCCCGGCCGGGCACCATGGCGCTCTGCTGCACGACCAGCGCCTGCACCAGCGGATTGCGGCTGGGGTCGCGGCGCGGCGCCAGCTCCTCGACGACCCGCTCGAACGGCAGCCGGTCATGGCTGAAGGCGTCCAGCACCGTCTCGCGCATCGCGTCCAGGAACCGCTCGACCGTGCTGTCCCCGTCCACATCGGCGCGCAGCACCAGGGTGTTGACGAAGAACCCGGCGACCGACTCCAGCTCCTTGCGGTGGCGCCCGGCGGTCACCGTCCCGAAGGCGATGTCCCGCTGGCCCGAGTAGCGGGAGAACAGCACCGCGACGGCGGCCGCGAGCAGGGTGAACTGCGTGGTGTCCCGCTCCCTGCCGAGCCGCGCCAGCCCCGCCACCAGCTCGGCGGGCAGCTCACGCCGGTGCACCGCGCCCGCCGTGGTGCGCACCGGCGGGCGCGGGCGGTCGGTGGGCAGCTCCAGCGTCTGCATCCCGGCCAGCCGGCCCCGCCAGTACGCCAGATCGGCGTCCTCACCCGCGGTGGTGGTACGGCTCCGCTCCCACACCGCGAAGTCCGGGTACTGGAGGGCGGGTTCGGGGAGCGCGGCATCGGCGCCGGACACCTCGGCGGCGTAGAGCGCGGCCAGTTCGCGCACCAGCAGCCCGACCGACCAGCCGTCGGTGACGATGTGGTGCTGCGCCAGCAGCAGGATGTGCTCCCCGTCGGCGAGCCGGATCAGCAGCGCCCTGGTCAGCGGGCCCTGTCTCAGGTCGTAGGGGCGGTTCAGCTCGGCGGTCAGCGTGGCGTCCAGCTCCTCGGCGCGCCGCCGCGCCGGATGTCCGCCGAGGTCGAGCCGTTCGAGCGGTACGGTGCCGTGCGCGGCCACCTGCTGCACCCCGTGCCCGTCCACGGTGGCGAAGGTGGTGCGCAGGGCGTCATGGCGGGCGGTGAGCCGGTCCAGCGCCCGGCGCAGCGCGGCCGCGTCCAGCGGGCCGTCGAGCCGCAGCCCGGCCCCGGTGTTGTACTCGGTTCCGCCCGAGGTCAGATCGTCCAGGAACCACAGCCGCCGCTGGGCGGAGGACAGCGGCAGCGGACGGTCGCGCGGTGCGGGCGGGATCGGCGCCTCGGGCGCCTCGGCCGCCGCGGCGGGCAGTTTGCCGGCCAGCCGCGCCACCGTCCTGGCGTCGAGCAGATCGCGCAGCGAGAGCTCCACGCCCAGCTCGGCCCGGATCCGGGTCAGCAGCCGCACGCCGAGGATGGAGTCGCCGCCCAGGCCCAGGAAGTCGTCCTCCACGCCCACGGTGTCCACCGGCAGCACCTCGGACCAGATGCGGGCCAGGGCCTCCTCGGCGGGGGTGCGGGGGGCGATGTGGCGCGAGTCGCCGTCCGGCGCGGAGCGCGGGGCGGGCAGCGCCCGCCGGTCGATCTTGCGGTGCTGGGTGAGGGGGAACGCGTCCAGTACGACGTAGGCGGACGGCACCATATGGGCCGGTAGCACCCGGGCCACCGCGGCGCGCACCTCCGCGGCCTTCGGCGCGGTCCCGCCGCTCGGCGGCACCACATAGGCGACCAGCCGCTTCTGCCCGGGCTCGTCCTCCCGTACGGTGACCACGGCGGACCCCACCTGGGGGTGGCGGGCCAACGCGGCCTCCACCTCGCCCAGTTCGATGCGGAAGCCGCGTATCTTGACCTGGTGGTCGGCCCGGCCGAGGAATTCCAGTTCGCCGTCGGCACTCCAGCGGACCAGGTCACCGGTGCGGTACATCCGGGAGCCGGGCGGGCCGAACGGGCAGGCGGTGAACCGCTCGGCGGTCAGCCCCGGCCGGTCGAGATAGCCGCGGGCCAGGCCCGCGCCGCTGACGCACAGCTCTCCCGTGACGCCGACCGGCACCTGCCGCGCTGCCTCGTCCAGTACGAATGCCCGGGTGTTGGGCAGCGGACGGCCGATCGGCGGGGCGCCGGTCCCCGCCGTCAGGGCGTCCGTCCAGGAGGCCACGACCGTGGCCTCGGTCGGGCCGTAGGAGTTGACCATCCGCCGCCCGGGTGCCCACAGGTCCACCAGATCGGCGGGGCAGGCCTCGGCGCCGACGATCAGCGTACGGAAGTCGGGCAGCCCGTCGTGGAGCTCCTCCGGGGGCACGGTGGCGAGCGCCGCCGGGGGGATCAGGGCGTGGGTCACCCGCCTCTCCCGCAGGACCGCCGCCAGCTCGGCGCCCAGCAGCGGCCCTTCCGGGGGCACCACCAGCGCCGCCCCGGCCAGCAGGGACGAGCACAGCTCCAGCACGGAGGCGTCGAAGCTCGGCGAGGAGAACTGGAGCACCCGGTCGCCGGGCCGGACCCGGTAGTGGGCCGCCGTCGCGGCCGAGAAGTTCCCCAGACCGGCGTGCGGCACCAGCACGCCCTTGGGCACGCCCGTGGAGCCGGAGGTGTAGATGACATACGCGGGATGCTCGGGGCACAGCGGGCCGAGCAGCTCCCCCCGGCCGGGCGCGTGATCCGGGCCCGCCCCGGCCCCCAGCTCCCGGATCCGCGCCGGGTCGTCCAGCACGGCCACCGGCCGGGCGTCGGCCAGCATCATGGCCCGGCGCTCCTCGGGGTGCGCGGGGTCGATCGGGAGGTAGGCGCCGCCCGCCTTCGCCACCGCCAGCTCGGCCACCACCAGTTCGGCCGAGCGGGGCAGCACCAGCGCCACCACGCGCTCCGGTCCCACGCCCTGCCCGATGAGCTGGTGGGCCAGCCGGTTCGCCCAGCGCTCGACCTCCCCGAAGGACCACTCGCGCCCGTCCGCCACCAGGGCCGGCGCCTTGGGGGTGCGCTCCGCCCAGACGGCGAAGAGCTCGCCGAGCGGCGCGCGGGAGACGGCGCGGTCCGTGGCGTTCCACGCCTCCGGAGGGAGGGTCGGTACGGGTTGGGTCGCGGACACCGATGAGGTCTCGTAGTGGTCCGTCATGGTGGGTTGTGGCCCTTCAGAGCGGTTGAACGGGCGGATATGGGGGGCGGCTCGGGCCGGCCGGCGCCGAGCCGGTGCGCCCGCGCCCGGCCGGGGGAGATGTGGGGAGAACGGCCGTGTGCGGGGCGGTGGGACCTCAGACCAGGGCGCTCTTACGGGCCATCCGGCCCGAGAGCTGGATCCGGTCCACGGCACCGGTCCGCGGATCGCGGACGAAGCGTCCGCCGGGGAGCCGGCGTCCGGAGGAGGGGTCCACCAGATCGCAGGTGAGGTCCTCGTGGCAGACCAGCGGCGCGGGGAGGTCGCCGTCCACGGACAGGGCGAGACCGCCGCCGTCGCCGATGGTCACCTGGTACTCGATGTCGCCGTTGAGGTAGATCCCGGTGCACTGCGAGGTCGCGGCCATGGGGATGGCCAGGCGCCGTGGAGTGGGTGTGGGGGGCACCCGGACGCCGGTGATCTCGCCGAGGACATCGGTCAGTTCGTGCCACAGCTCGGTGCCGGTGCCCGCGTTGGCGGTGAGGCCGACCACCGTGCCCGTGGCGGGATCGGCCCGCAGGAAGCAGGAGGTGCCCTGGGCGTTGCCGTCGTGCCCGAACCACAGGGTGTCGCCCTGCCGGAAGAGCCCCCAGCCCAGGCCCCAGCCGTCGGCCAGCACACCGGGGTCGGCGCCGGGCACCGGGCGGCGCATCTCCTCCGCGAGCTCGCGGGGCAGCCATCCCGCGGCCCCGTCACCGAGATGGGCCCGGCCCAGCGCCACCAGATCGAGGGCACTGGCGCTCAGGGCGCCGGCCGCGGCCTCGGCGGGGGCGAGGTTCTGCCGCACCGGACGCGTTCTGCCGGTGGCCTTGTTGGCCGAGTGGCCGCGCGCCGTGGGCCGGTGCGGGGCGCCGGCCGTGTCGATGAAGGACGGCACGGTGCCCAGCGGATCGAGCAGCACGGACCGCATGGCCTCCTGCCAGCTCATCCCGGTGACCGTCTCGATCAGCCGGCCCGCGGCCACGAAGCCCGCGTTGGAGTAGGAGAAGTCCGTCCCCGGGGGCATCACCAGGGTGCGGTCGGTGCAGTGGTCCAGCAGATAGCGCGCGGCGGTCAGCGAGGCCACCTGGTCGGAGTCGGGTCCGGCCGGAAGCCCCGCGGTGTGGCTGAGCACCTGGCGCACCGTGCACGGCAAACCGGCCCGCCGCAGCTCCGGCACATGGTCGCCGAGCCGGTCGCCCAGCTCCACATCGCCGTCCGCCACCAGGAGCATCACCACGGTCGCGGTGTACGCCTTGGTGATGGAGCCGATGGGCACGGCCGCGTCGGCGGTGCACGGCTCGCCGGTGTCCACGTCCAGGACGCCGGTCTCCACGGCGAGGGTCAATCCGCCGCTGTGCACGGCGAGTTGGGCTCCGGGCACCTGATGGGCGCGGGCCAGGGCGGTCAGTCGGTCCTCGAGGACGCGGCGTATCTTCGACCGCTCCTCGACGGACGGTGCCGGGGTCGTACGTAACACGGTGCACTCCTTGCCGGGGGACGGGACGGGCGACGGGGGCCGGGTCATGGCAGCTGGCTCGTGGCCGTGACGTCCCGGGGCACGATCCTGAAGCCCTGCCAGTGGGTGGGCATGGGGTCCTGGTCCTCGTCCCTGGGCACATGGTGGAAGTCGACGCTGACCCAGGCCACCGGGTCGGTCAGCTTCTCGTCGCCGGTGTACTTGTCGACCGAGGTGGCGCAGTCCGGGGCGGTGTTGCCGTAGGCCAGCCGCTCGCACTCCCGGTACTGCGTGAAGTACATGTCGTGGTGGGTGAACTCCTCGGTCTCGCGCGGCCCCCGGTACTGATCGCTCTGATGGTTGTCGATCTCCCAGGACTTGGCGTGGCCGTCGGAGTTCTCGGTGGCGGGGTTCACCACCCGCCAGAAGCGGGTGGGCGCGAGGTCCGCCGCGGTCTCACGGGAGAACACGGTGCGCTTGGTGGTGCGCGCGGCCGTGCCGCTGCCCAGGTAGTCGTACTGCTCCACGGTGTTCTTCGACGCTCCGTCGACGTCGAAGTCCAGCCGCCAGAAGACGTTGTGCGAGTGGTTCTCGCTGAACCGGGTGGACCCCACCCCGGTCGGCCAGCCGCTGCTCGCGTCGGAGAACTGGAACGGGGAGAGGCTTCCGGTGGCGCCGGACCGGGGGGTGATGGAGCCGTCGTCCGAGAAGCGCCACTCGGTGATGTAGTCGTACCAGCCGATCTCGGAGACCGAGAAGACGGCCAGATCGGTGCCGTGCAGTACGCCCTTCTCCACCGCGCTCTTGTAGGCGAACGGTCGCGGCTGCTCCTCGACGCACAGCACCGGGGTGTCACGGAAGTCGCGCAGCCGTCCGTCGGGGCAGTCCTTGGCGCTGAGCGGGGCGAGCGTGCCCTGCTCCAGATCGCCGAAGCCGATGGACGAGACATCGTAGAAGCGCGGCTGACCGCTGTCGTAGGGCACATGCACCTCGGCCAGCGAGGCGCTCTTGAGGACCCGGGTGGGGGTGCCACGGTTCGGGGTGTAGATCACATCGCTCAGCACCGCGCCGGTGTTGCGGTCGATGTCCCAGCACATCTGCCACCGGGCGCCGTTCTTCAGGGTCGTGTCGATGCGATCCGCGGCGGGGCAGGACGGGTCCGCCGCGGCCCCCGCGCGTGCGGCGGAGGCCGGGCCCGGCACCCACAGGGCCAGCAATCCCACCACGGCGATCAGCACCCGGGCACGCCACAGTGGACGGGCCCGCCGAAACACTCGGGCACGCGGAAACACCCGGGCACGCCGAAACAGACTGGACACGGACAAGGCTCCCCTCACAGGCCGATGACGGCGGCGCGCCTGGCCGACAGATCGATGACGATCCGGCTGGTGTCGATCCACTTGCCACCCGGAATGCGCACGAACAGCTGCACACACCGGTGCTCACCGCACCGGGACACCTTCCGGGCGCCGTCCACCCCCTCGGCCCGTGAACCGAGGAACGACATGCTCTGGAGGCGCAGTTGGGCGGGCGAGGTCAGCCGCTTCCCGGTCTGCGAGGCGTAGGACTCGCGCATCCCCGGGCCGAGCCGGCGGTCGGCGAGGATGACCTTCACCGCCTCGCGGGCCTCGGCCAGGGTGGGAGGCGGCTGGACGCCGTGCCGGCGGGTGGAGTCGAGGACCTTCTTGGAGCGCAGATCGACCACCCTGGTGATGAGGGTGTCCGAGGCGTAGTCGTAGAGCTGGACCTCGGCCCGGCTGTCGGTGGCGGAGGACGCCGACTTGGCCCGGAGCGGACGGCGGGTGTCCAGTGGCTCGGCGCCGGGGCCGCCCGCGGCGTTCCGCTCCCCGTCGCCCTTCTCCGCCGCCTTCTGACGGTCCTTCGTGGTCCCGGGCCCGGTGGCGGCGTCGATGGCGATACGGGACGCCTCGCGCGATTCCTCCGATGTCAGCCGGCCGGAGTGTGAGGCGACGGCGGCCGCGGGCTCCGAGGCACCGGACGCGGGCGATCCGGCCGTCCGGAGGGCGGCGATCCCGCCGCCCGCCAGCACCGCCGTCAGACCCAGCGCCGCGGATGCGCGCCATCTCCGGTGATGGCGCCTCCTGGTGTCGGCCGCACCCTTGTCCGTCGCGTTGTCTGTCATCACCCAGCCGTTTCCGTTGTCGGTCAAATGAGCCCGGTGGGCTCGCGGTGACAGCACTCGGCCGGATACCGGATTGTCGCTGGTGCGTTCCCTGTCGTGCAGACGGGATTCAAGCCGATGACTACGGCTCGCGCGGACTCCCCCCGGACTCTTCGCTGTCCACTGTTGGCTCACGCTTTCACCACTCCGGGCGGCGTAACAGTCGCATTTGTCATCAAGCGGCTGTGAGAAACGCATGTCCCACGGGCGGTCGAGCGGCCGCAAAGCGATGACGGGGAAGGCTCTGAGGAAGGCTCTCTGCCATCATGCTCACATGAGCCATTCGATCACCATTCGATGTGACATCTGTGGCGCCACTCATTCCTCCTCAGCGGCCGACAGTGTCGGTGCGCTGCGTGAAGTCATCGTCCAAATGAGCTGGTCGAGGGCGCGATGGGATGGCCGGGTGATCGATATATGCGGTGGCTGCGGCGCCCGGGAAATGACGCCGAGCGCGCCCGGACGGCGCTGCGGCTCCTGTGAGGGAGGCGAACTCTTCGATGTCCTCGGACACGACAGAATCGGACATCGTTTGGCCAATGCATTGCTCAGGGCCGGTATTGACAATCTCGAACTACTCTCCGGTTTCTCCGCGCGTCAGCTTCGTGATCTGGACGGTATCGGTGCGGTGAGCGCACGTCACGCACTCAATCGTCTGCACTCCGCACCGAACGAAAGGCGATCGTGAACGAATATTCCACTGGAACATCCGCGCTGTTATTCCTCGACGCCGCCCGAAAGGGGATCGTGCCGCCCGCCGGTTGACCCCCGGGCGCGGAGCTCAGCTCTGCGCGGTGGGGCGGACCACGATCTCGCCGACGTCGACACCGGCCGGCTGCTCGATGGCGAACGCGATGGCGCGGGCGATGGCGTCCGGGGAGATCGCGATCTTGTCCATGTTGGCCTGGATCCCGCTCCTCGCGTCCGGGTCGGTGATGGAACCCGCGAGCTCCGTCCGGATGAACCCCGGCGAGACGGTGGTCACCCGCAGCGTCTCGCCGGCCTCCTGGCGCAGCCCTTCGGAGATGGCGCGCACGGCGTTCTTGGTGCCGGCGTAGACCGACATCGTCGGGACGATGGTCAGCCCGGCGGTGGAGAGGGTGTGCACGAAATGCCCGGAGCCCTGCTCCCGGAAGACGGGCAGGGCCTCGGCGATGCCGTACAGCACCCCCTTGATGTTGACGTCGACCATCGCCTCCCAGTCCTCGACGCGCAGATCGTCGAGGGCGGAGATCGGGCTGATCCCGGCGTTGCTGACCAGGACGTCCAGCTTTCCGTACCGTTCGCGTGCCGTCGCGACCAGCCGGGACAGATCCGCGCGCCGCTTCACATCCGTGACGACGGCGACGGCCTCGCCGCCCGCCCCGGCGATCCGGGCCGCCAGTGCCTCGATGCGGTCCGACCGCCGCGCCGCGAGGACGACCTTGGCGCCACGCTCGGCCAGCAGCAGCGCGGTCGCCTCGCCGATACCGCTGCTCGCGCCGGTAATGGCGACGACCTTGCCTTCGATACCCGATGTCATGGGGGTTCCTTCCAGGGAAATGTTGCCGGAGGGCAGGGGAAAGGGAGGGGTGGCGATGGCCTACAGTGAGAAGTGGAGGCGCCGCCACTTCCCCCCACACTAAGTGGGTGCGCCTCCACTTAGCAACCGGGGAATGTAAGCAACCGGGGAATGAGGAGAGCCGCCGATGGCCAGGGATCCAGGGCGCCCGCTGCGGGCCGACGCACAGCGCAACCGGGAGAAGATCCTCTCCGCCGCGGTGCGGGTGTTCGCTGAGGAGGGGCTGGACGCCCACCTGGAGCGCATCGCCAAGGAGGCGGGCGTGGGCACCGGCACCCTCTACCGGAACTTCCCGACCCGCGAGCTGCTGATCGAGGCCGCCTACCGCAATGAGCTGGCCAGGCTCTGCGACGCCGCCCCCGAACTGTTGGCGACCCTGCCCCCGCGCGAGGCCCTGCGGGCGTGGCTGGCCCGCTTCATGGACTACGCCAACGCCAAGCTGGGTATGGCGGACGCGCTGCGGGGCGTGGTCGCGTCGGGCGTCAATCCGTACGCCCAGAGCCACGAGATGATCCAGGACGCGCTCGCACGGCTGATGGACGCCGCCGTCACCGCCGGGGTGATCCGGTCGGACATCAGCGCCACCGACATGTTCGCCGCGCTCACCGGCATCGCCCTCGCCTCGGGGAAGCCCGAACAGCGGGAGCAGGCCGACCGCCTCCTCGACCTCACCCTGGACGGGCTGAGCGCCGGATCCGGCGCTCGGTAAAGATTTCTGAGTTTTCAGTTCAGACTCTTGTGCCACCCGCTCAGCGCTCTTAGCGTGTGCGGCCATGGAGAACGAACACGCCACGGACCGGACCGCGGGAACCGCCGACGAGTCCGTGGGCGACCGGACCGCGGGAACCGCCGACGAGTCCGTGGGCGACCGGTTGCGCGCGCTGCGCAAGGCGCGCCGGCTGACGCTGCGGACCGTCGCCGAGGCCGCCGGGATCAGTGAGGGCTATCTCAGCCAGATAGAGCGTGGGCAGGCCAATCCCAGCATCGCCACCCTCCAGCAGGTCGCCGCCGCGCTCGGCCTGAAGGTGGCCGATCTGTTCGGCGACGACTTCACCAGCGGCCCGAGCGTGCTGCGCGCCGAGGAGGCGCCCCGGCTCGCCCTCGGGGTGCTCGGCGGGCGCAAGTTCCGGCTGACCCCGGGGCCGCAGCACCATCTCGAAGTGTTCCTGGGGGAGTTCGACGCCCATGGCTCCACGGGAGAGACCCTCTACAGCCACGGCGACTCGGAGGAGTTCCTTTACGTCCTCGAGGGCACGGTCGGGCTCCAGCTCGGCGAGCGCTCCTTCACCCTCGGGGCCGGTGACAGCATCCGCTACTCCTCGGCCGTACCGCATCGGCTGAGCGAGACGGCCGGGGCGGCCGCCCGGGTGCTGTGGGTGATCAGCCCACCCAGCTACTGACCGCCCCGCTCATCTCACTCACCTCCTCGAGCCACTTCGATCCGCGACGAAACCGGGGCCATCCCAGGCCGCCCGACCAGCGGCCGTTCGACCACGATTGGCTGAGTGCCGCAGTGCTGAACGGAAATGTGTCCTTCTGGTACCGCCAGACCGGCTTCCCCGAACGGCGTCCGCCGCTCGACGGCGACCTCGACACCGATGTGTGCGTCGTGGGCGGGGGCTTCACCGGGCTGTGGACCGCGTACTACCTCAAACAGGCCGCCCCCGATCTCGACATCACCGTCGTGGAGCGGGAGTTCGCCGGATTCGGCGCCTCGGGGCGGAACGCCGGCTGGCTCAGCTGCAAGATCGCCGGGTCGGCCGGGACCTATGCGAGGAAGCGCGGGCGCGAGGCCGTGATCGCCCTCCAGCGGGAGATGATCCACACCGTGGACGAGGTGATCTCGGTGGCCCGTACCGAGGGCATCGAGGCCGACATCGTCAAGAGCGGCTATCTCACCGTCGCCCACGGCGCCGCCCAACTGCCCCGGCTGCGCGCCGCGTACGACCAGCTGCGCCACTGGGGCGGGCAGGACCTGGAGTGGCTGAGCGCACCCCGGCTCGCCGAGCGGCTGCGCCTGGACGGGGCGCTGGCCGGCTACCACAATCCGCACTGTGCCCGGGTCCACCCGGCCAAGCTGGTGCGCGGCCTGGCCGCGGCGGTGGAGGCGCGGGGCGTGCGGATCCTGGAGTCCACCCCGGTCACCACCATCGCCCCCGGCCGGGTCAGCACCCCGTTCGGCACCGTCCGCGCGGGCCGGATCGTCCGCGCCACCGAGGGCTTCACCAGCGGTATCGAGGGCGAGCGGCGCACCTGGCTGCCGATGAACTCCTCGATGATCGTCACCGAGCCGCTCCCCGACGAGCTGTGGAAGCGGCTCGGCTGGGAGGGGCAGGAACTCCTCAGCGACGCCACCCACGCATACACCTACGGACAGCGCACCGCGGACGGCCGTATCGCCATCGGCGGCCGCGGAGTGCCCTACAAGTTCGGCTCCCGCACCGACCGGGCGGGGCAGACCAGCCCGGACACCGTGCGCGCCCTGCGGCGGATCCTCACCGGCCTCTTCCCGGACACCGCCGAGGCCGCCATCGACCACACCTGGTCGGGGGTGCTGGCCGTGCCCCGCGACTGGTGCGCCTCGATCGACTACGACCCCGCCACCGGTATCGGCTTCGCGGGTGGCTACGTCGGCCACGGCGTGGCCGCCACCAACCTCGCCGGGCGCACCCTGAGCGATCTGCTGCTCGGCCGGTCCACCGAGCTGACCGCGCTGCCCTGGGTCGGCCACCGCACCCGGCGCTGGGAGCCCGAACCGTTCCGGTGGCTCGGGGTGCACGGCATGTACGCCGCGTACCGCGCCGCCGACCGCTCCGAGGCCTCCGGCCGCACCACCACATCGCCCATCGCCCGTCTCGCCGACCGCATATCTGGACGCTGACCATGAGCAAGCCCACCGCCACCGCCGCGGCCACGGACCGAGCCCCGGCCACCGACCGCGAGCGGACCGCCCGCAAGGCCGGTCTCGCCTCGTTCATCGGCACCACCGTCGAGTGGTACGACTTCTACATCTACTCCACCGCCTCCGCGCTCGTCCTCGGCAAGATCTTCTTCGGCGGCGGCGGTGACACCACCGGCGCGCTGGAGGCGTTCGGCAGCCTGTGGCTCGGCTTCCTCGCCCGGCCGATCGGCGGCATCGTCTTCGGCCACCTCGGCGACCGGATCGGCCGGAAGAAGACCCTGGTCACCACGTTGCTGATGATGGGCATCGCCACCACCCTGATCGGGCTGCTCCCCGGCTACGACGAGGTCGGCGTCGCCGCGCCCATCGCGCTGGTGCTGCTGCGCATGGTGCAGGGCATCGCGGTGGGCGGCGAATGGGGTGGCGCCGTCCTCATCGCCAGCGAACACGCGCCCAAGGAGAAGGCGCTGTCCTTCGGCGCCTTCGCCCAGCAGGGGTCCCCGGCCGGGTCGATCCTGGCCACCGGGATGTTCGCGCTGCTCACCCAGCTGCCGGACGACGACTTCGACGCCTGGGGCTGGCGTGTGCCGTTCCTCTTCTCCGCCGTGATGGTGGTCATCGGGCTGGTGGTGCGCCTCAAGGTCGAGGAGTCCCCGGAGTTCGCCCGGCTGCGCGACGAGAAGCGGGTGGCGAAGGTGCCCCTGCGGGAGCTGATCACCGGTCACCCCGGATCCCTCGCGCTCGGTGTGCTCGCCAGCTCCATCGGCATCGCCGCCACCTACTTCATCACCACCTTCGTCCTGTCCTGGTCCACCGACAGCCTCGGCATGGAGCGCTCCACCATGCTGAACGTGCTGCTCGTCTACAGCGTCCTTCAGTTCATCACCCAGCCCTTCGGGGTGGTGCTGGCCGCCCGCTTCGGCCCGCGCCGCACCGTGGCGGCCCTGCTGGGCCTCAACTTCCTGCTGGTGCCGGTGATGTACGCCTGTGTCTCGACGACCCAGCCGGTCGTCGTGGGGCTCGGCATCTCGCTGCTGGGCATCACCGGCGCGATGAACTACGCGATCCTGGCCGGACTGCTCGCCGCCGCCTTCCCGATCTCCGTGCGCTACACCGGTATCTCCCTCTCCTACCAGCTGTGCTCGGCGCTCATCGGCGGTACGGCACCTCTGGTCGGCGAGTGGCTGCTGCACTCGACCGGTGGATCGATCGTGCCGGTCGTGATCTACCAGATGGTGCTGGTGGCCGTATCCCTGGTCTGCTCCCTGGCGCTGCTGGGCCGCTCGCGGACGGTGTAGCCGCGGCCGGGCGTTGGCCGAATGGTCAAAGCCGCGGGCGGGTCTTTGGCCGATGCGTGCACCTCCCCGTCCGCTCCCTTCCGCATCATCAGGGGCCGTACAGCGCGGCGGCGCGGACAAGGGAGGCAATGTGAACGGTGTGCGAACACAACCGCACGGCCGGCGGGCCCCGGGCCGGGCCACCGGCCCGGTCGGCAGACTGACCCGCCGCCGGGAGGTGGCGGAGCTGGTCGCCGAGGCCGGTGGCGGACCGCTCCGCCGCACCCTGGGGCTGACCCAGCTCACCCTGCTCAGCGTCGGCGCCACGCTCGGCACCGGGATCTTCGTGGTGCTCGGCGAGGCGGTGCCCCAGGCGGGCCCGGCGGTGGTGCTCTCCTTCGTCCTCGCCGGGGTCACCGCGCTGTTCTCCGCCCTGTCCTACGCCGAGCTCGCGGGCATGATCCCGGGCGCCGGGTCCTCGTACAGCTACACCTACGCCACCTTGGGCGAGCTGGTGGCCTGGGTGTGCGGCTGGTGTCTGATCCTCGAGTACGGGGTCTCCGTGGCGGCGGTCGCGGTCGGCTGGGGTCAGTACGTCAACGAACTGCTCCAGTTGACCATCGGGTGGGCCCTGCCCGACGCGCTCGCCGCCCCACCCGGCGACGGCGGGGTGCTGAACGTACCCGCCGCCGCCATCGTCGTCCTCGCCATGGTGGTACTGCTGCGCGGCGCCCGGGAGAGCGCCGTGGTCAACACCGTGATGGTGGCGGTGAAGCTGGCCGCGCTCGTCATCTTCTGCGCGGTGGCCTTCACCGCCTTCCACGCCGGGAACTTCCGGCCGCTCTTCCCCCTCGGCACGGCCGGGATGACCGCGGGCGCCTCCTCGCTCTTCTTCTCCTACATCGGCTTCGACGCCGCCTCCACGGCGGGGGAGGAGGCCAAGCACCCGCAGCGCGATCTGCCGCGCGCCATCGTCCTCTCGCTCGGCCTGGTCACCGCCCTGTACTGCGCGGTGGCGCTGGCGGCGGTCGGCGCGATGCCCTGGCGGCGGTTCGAGGGCACCGAGGCCACGCTGAGCCAGGTTCTCGTGCGCTCCGTCGGCGGTGGCGAGCTATGGCCGGTCCTGCTGTCCATCGGCGCGGTCGTCGCCACCACCAGCGTGGTCCTCACCGTGCAGTACGGGCAGATCCGCATCCTGTTCTCGATGTCCCGCGACGGGCTGGTCCCGGGGCTGTTCTCCCGGGTCCACCGGCGCACCGGGGTGCCGCGCGCGGGCACCGTCATCGTCTCCGCCTTCGTCGCCCTCCTCGCCGCGCTCATCCCGCTCGGCGACCTCGCCGACGCCACCAGCATCGGCACCCTCTTCGCCTTCGCCCTGGTCAACCTGGCCGTGCTGATCCTGCGCCGGCGCACGCCGGACGCGCCACGCAGCTTCCGGGTGCCGCTCGCACCCGTGACACCCCTGCTGGGCGTGGCCTGCTGCGGGTATGTGATGTACGGGCTGGGGGCCGACACCTGGATCGCCTTCGGCGCCTGGATGGCGGTCGGACTCGCGGTCTACGGGCTCTACGGCATCCGGCACTCCACCCTCAACCGCCTCGCCCCCGAACCGGAGACCACCCCATGACCCCGCTCGATCCCACCGCCGATGTGCTCGCGCTCACCCGCGCCCTGGTCGACACCCCCTCGGAAAGCGGCCATGAGGCCCCGCTCGCCGACGCCGTCGAGAGCGCGCTGCGCGCCCTGCCGTGGCTGACCGTCGAGCGGATCGGCCACTCCGTCGTGGCCCGCACCCAGCTGGGCCGCGACCGGAGGGTGGTCATCGCCGGGCACCTGGACACCGTCCCGGGCGCGGGCAACCTCCCCTCCCGGCTGGACGGGGGACTGCTCTACGGCCTCGGGGCCTGCGACATGAAGGGCGGTGTCGCGGTCGCCCTCCGGCTCGCGGCGACACTCCCCGCGCCCGCGCACGACATCACCTATGTGTTCTACGAATGCGAGGAAGTGGCCGGCGACCGCAATGGCCTGGCCAGGATCGCCGCGGAACGCCCCGAGCTGGTCCGGGCCGATCTGGCGATCCTCATGGAACCCTCGGACGCCGGTGTCGAGGCGGGCTGCCAGGGTGTGCTGATGGCGGACATCGCCGTACGCGGCGAGCGGGCGCACACCGCCCGCGCCTGGAAGGGGGTCAACGCCGCCCACCGCGCCGCGGCCGTGCTCCGGCGCCTGGACGAGCACACCGCCGGGCGGATCACCATCGACGGGCTGGAGTACCGCGAGGGGCTGAGCGCCGTGGCGGTGCGCGCGGGCGTGGCCGGCAATGTGGTGCCCGACCTGTGCGTCATCACGGTCAACCTGCGGTTTGCGCCCAGCCGTTCACCGCGGGAGGCCGAGGCGTACGTGCGCGACCTCTTCCCCGAGTACGAGGTCGAGATCACCGAGAACACCCCGGGTGCCCTGCCCGGCCTGGACCAGGAAGCGGCCGCCTCGCTCGTGGCGTACCTCGGCGTGGCGCCCCGCCCCAAACTGGGCTGGACCGATGTCGCCCGCTTCGCCGCACTCGGCACACCGGCGCTCAACTACGGCCCCGGCGACCCGTCCCTGGCCCATACGGCGGGCGAGTACGTGCCGGTGGAGCAGCTGCGGCAGTGCGAGGCACGGCTCATGGGCTGGCTCGGCTGAGCCGTCCTCGTACGCAGGCGCAGCATCGACATGCGGCTCCGCCGCGTGGCCCGCCGCAGGCGTACGCGTACTACCGGACAACCCCCTAGGCGCCCGCGCCCCGCAGCCCCGCGAGCGTGCGCAGCTGGAGCCACAGCACCAGCCGCTCGTCCGGATCGTCCAGGTCGATGTCCAGCTGCGTCCGCGCCTGCCGCAGCCGGTAGCGGCAGGTGTTGGGGTGGACGGCCAGCAGCCGCGCCGCCCGCGCCATATCGCATCCGGCGTCCAGCCAGCACACCAGCGTCCGGGCGTAGTCCGTGCCGTGCCCGGCGTCGTGCGCCACGATGTCCCGCCAGGCTCCGGCCGCCAACTCCCGCCGCTCACCGAGGAGTTCGGAGAGCCGGAGCAGTACGGCGCGGGCCCGGACCTCCGCCATGGCGGCCACCGTCTCGTCCGGCCCGAGCACCCGCAGCACCAGATCGGCGTCCTCCCGCGAGCCGCGGACCTCCGCCACCTCCGGCACCACATCGCCGAGACCAGCCCGCACCGGCACCCTCAGCGCCTGCCCCGCGCGGCGCACGATGTCCTCGGCCAGCCGCCGCTGCCGCTCCCCGGCCCGCCCGTCGGCGACCGGCAGCAGCGCGTACACCACCCCGTCGACCAGCACACAGGCGTGCCGCCCGTACCGGGCCTCGCACTGTAGCCGTACGAGGTCCAGCAGCCGCAGCGCGGCCTGCTCCCCGTCCGGCGCGCCCGCCGCGCCCTCCAGCGCGAAGGCGGCCACCCGCACCGGGGTGCCGGGGGCGAGCCCCAGGCGCTCGGCGGCGGTGGCGGGCTCGGCGGTGCCGTCCAGGAGGTGGCGCAGCAGATCGCCGGTCATATGGCGGGACAGCTCCTGTGCCGCCCGCGCCCGCAGCAGGAGCAGCGCGGCCGTGGAGGCGCCCTGGGCCAGCGCCTCCTCGGCGTCCGGTGCGAGGGTCCCGTCGTCGACGACCCACAGCGAGCCGAGGGTCTCACCGCCCGCCCGTACGGCGACGGCCAGCCGCGGCAGTTCCTCGGCGCTGAGGGCGGGCAGGCGCACCGGCCCCTGGGAGGCGAACAGCACCCGGTACTGCTCGGTGTTCTCCGGGCTGCCCGGCACCTGACGGCCCAGGATGCCCTGGCGCCGGGGCTCGTCCACGGGCTGCCCGGGGATGGTGGAGTGGGCGAGGATGCGCTGGCGCGGATCCTCGATCACGGTGGCGCCGCCCACCGCCGTGGCCACGGCGCCCGCGAGCGAGAACAGATCGCCGAGCGCGGCGCCGCCCGCGGGGGAGGGCCGGGCCCCGACCGCACCGGCCAGCAGCAGATGGACATGGTGCCAGGCGGCGTCCTCGTCCACGGTGAGCAGGGCCAGCCCGCGCTCCCGCGCCCGGGCGACGGCGTCCGCGAGCCCCGGCCCGGGCCCCTGCCCCGACGAGGGTCCCCGCCCGGACGCGAGCCCCGGCCCGGATGAGGATCCCTGCCCGGGTGACGCCCCCTCCTCGCCGCGTACGACGAGACCCGCCATCCGCGCGGCCGCCGCCTCGTCCACCAGAGCCCCGGTCGCGTCCGCCCGCACCCCGACCGCCAGCAGCAGGGCGCCGGGCGCCCGGTCCGGGAACGGGGCGTGGGCGTCGTACAGCAGCACCTCGGTGACGGGCGCGGTGAGCCCGGAGGGTGCGGTGAGCAGCCGCAGCGCGGGCTCGCCCAGGGTGTCCAGAAGCTCCCCGAGGGTGCGGGTGTCCATGAGCGGTACCGGGCCTTCCAGGGGGCTGACACGCGAGGCGATTGGCTGATCGCAACAGGACCCTAGGCCGCGCTTGTCCGTCCGGACAAGCCGAGCGCGTGCGCGCCCCGCGAGACTCGGGCCCATGACATCAGTGACGATGGACGCCGAGGCGCTGGCCACCGCCGCCGCCCGCGCCGCCGGGGTCGCCGTCCGCACCGTCCACGACGTGGCCGGTGTCCAGGCGGTGGCCGACTTCTTCGCCGACGTGTGGCGGCTGCCGCGCAGCAACCCGCCCTATCCGGCCGAGGTGCTGCACAGCATCGTCCACGCGGGCGGCGCGGTACACGCGGCGTACACCACTGTGCCTGGCAGCGAGCGGCTCTCCGGCGCCGCGGTCGCGGTCTTCGGCCCGCCGGCCGACCGGGAGGTGTACTCGCTCGTGGCCGCCGCCACCGCCTCCGACCGGGGCGTCGGCCACGCCGTCAAACAGGCCCAGCGCGGCTGGGCGCTGGAGCGCGGGGCCCACACCATGCGCTGGACCTTCGATCCGCTGGTCGCCCGTAACGCCCGCTTCAACCTGGTCAAACTGGGTGCCGTCGGCGCCGAGTACCTGGTCGACCTCTACGGGCCCATGAACGACGGGGTGAACGACGGCGACGAGAGCGACCGGCTCACCGCCCGCTGGGACCTCCTCGCGGGGCCCGCCCCCGCCCCCGCCGATGACACCGGCGACCGGGCGGCCGCCCCGGTCCTCCGACTCGCCCCGGACGGCGGCCCGCTCGCCGCCCGCGACGGGGACCGGCTGTGGTGCAGGGTGCCCGGGGACGTCGTCGCGCTGCGCACCGCCGACCCGGCGCTGGCGCTGCGCTGGCGGCACGCCGTGCGCGAGGTCTTCACCGAGGCGTACGCCGAGGGCTTCCGGGCCACCGCGATGTCCCGCGACGGCTGGTACCGGCTCACCCGGAACCCCGCCCCGACCACCCCAGGAGAGGACCCGCGGCCATGAGGCTCGAACGCGCCGAACTGCTCCATGTCGCCCTTCCGCTGATCACCCCCTTCCGCACCTCCTTCGGGACGATGACCAGCAAGGACACCTTTCTGCTGCATATCGTCACCGACCGGGCCGAGGGCTGGTCGGAGTTCGCCGCCGACCCGGAGCCGCTGTACTGCGCGGAGTTCATCGCCGGTGCCGAGATCGTGATCCGCGACTTCCTGCTGCCGAGGGTGGCCGCACTCCCCACGCCCACGACCGCGGCCCTCGCCCCCGCCATGGCCGCCGTCAAGGGCCATGAGCTGGCCAAGGCGGCCCTGGAGACCGCGCTGCTCGACGCCGAACTCCGCGCCCACGGCATGCCGCTCGCCACCTTCCTCGGCTCGGTCCACGAGCGGGTGCCCGCCGGGGTGTCCGTCGGCATCAAGGACTCCCTCCCCGAGCTGATCGACGACGTCGAGCGCTATCTCGCCGAGGGCTATGTGCGCATCAAGCTGAAGATCGAGCCGGGCTGGGACGTGGCGCCGGTGCGCGCCGTACGGGAACGGTTCGGCGAGGCGCTGCCGCTTCAGGTCGACGCCAACACCGCGTACACCCTCGCCGACGCCGAACACCTCAGGAAACTCGACGAGTTCGGGCTGCTGCTCATCGAGGAGCCACTGGAGGAGAACAACCTCCACGCCCACGCCCGGCTCCAGCGGCGGCTGACCACCCCGGTCTGTCTGGACGAGTCCATCCACAACGCGCGCGACGCCGCGTCCGCGATCGCCCTGGACGCCTGCCGGGTCATCAACATCAAACCGGCCCGGGTCGGCGGCTATCCGGAGGCCCGCCGCATCCACGACCTCGCCGCCGCCCACGGCGTCCCGGTGTGGTGCGGGGGCATGCTGGAGACCGGTATCGGCCGCGCCCCCAACCTGGCCCTCGCCGCCCTGCCCGGCTGCACCCTGCCCGGTGACACCTCGGCCTCCGGCCGGTACTTCGCCGAGGACATCACCGAGCCGTTCGTCCTCCGGGACGGCCACCTCCCGGTGCCCACCGCGCCCGGTATCGGCATCGACCCGCTCCCGGACGCCCTCGCCCGCTTCACCACGGCACGGCGGCAGCTGTACCCGCGCTGAACCCCACGCCCGCCACCGACCGGTCAGGTCCGGCCGGTCAGGTCCCTCGTCAGGTCCGGCCGGTCAGCACCACCGTGCAGCCGCGCAGCTCGTAGCTGTCGATCCCGTCCTTGAAGCCGACCCTGGGCGGGGCGGCCATACGGATGCCGGGCAGGGCGAACAGCCGGCTGAGGAAGACATCCGTCTCCAGGAGCGCGATGGTGGCCCCGGGGCATTTGTGCGCACCGTCCCCGAAGGACAGCCCCGGCGCCCCCGCGCCCGCGGCCATCGGGCGGCCCGGACACAGCCGCTCCGGCCCCTCGCCCACCGTACGGGCGTCGAGATTGGCGCGGTGCAACAGGATGTCGACCAGCTCCCCGGCCGGGACCGTCACCTCGGCGCCCGGGTCCTGGCCGCCGCCGGGCAGCCGGAGCGGTGCGGTGGTACGGCGGCGGAGCCGGCCGATGACCGGTTCGAGCCGGAGGATCTCCTGGAGGATCGCGATCCGGCCGGGCTCGTCGGCGGCCCGGTACCGCGCCAGCAGGGCGGCGTCGCCGAACAGATGCCACGCGGCCATGTTGACGAACTCCCGGGTGGTGACCATGCCCGCGGCGGCGAAGGTGAGGCATTCCCCCAGGATCTCGCCGGACGAACACCCCTCGTCCAGCAGATGGGAGATCAGGTCGTCGCGCCGCCGTCGCCGCCGGGCCCGTACGGCAGGGCGGACATCGCCCCAGTAGACCCGCAGCCAGTTGGAGTTCTGCCGCACCAGCCAGCGGATCCCGTGGAGGCTGGTCAGCCCGGGCGTGCCGAACTTCTCCGGGAAGAAGCGCTCCAGCCGCCCCTGGATCCCGGGCCGGCTCTCCGTCAGGCCGATCACGGCACCGGCCACCTCGATGGCCAGATGGAAGCTCAAGTCGGCGAGGTGGCCGCGGCCGGTCTCCCGGACGGTGTCGAGCTGTGCCTCCGCCACCCTGACCATGACCTCGCGGTAGTGCTCGTCGACCCGGCGCGGGGTGAAGAACCGGGCGGTCTGCCGGCGGTCCTCGCGGTGCTCCGGACCGTCCCGGTAGAGCACCGGCCGCCGGAACCGGGACGGCAGCTTCTCCACCGTCTCGACGCCGAGTCCAGCCTGCACGGTGGCGGTGGCGCGCAGTACGGCGCGGGCCTCCTCGTAGCCGGACACCCGCCAGATCCCGTCGGGCCCCCGCCGCACCGGGCAGCCGCCTCCGTCCGGCCCCCGGTCGACCCTGCGCTCCCCGTAGTGGTCCATGGGCGGCACCTCCCGGCCCAGGGTAGGAGTAGTGCGGCCACCTTACGAGGCCCTGACCGCGCTTTCCCCCGTCTACGCTCGCTTTCATGGACAGCGAGAACCCCCTGGGGCGCTTTCTGCGCGCCCGCCGTGAACGGGTGCGGCCCGAGGACGTGGACATCCCGCCCGCCGGCCGGCGCCGGGTGGCGGGGCTGCGCCGGGAGGAGGTCGCCCTGCTGGCCGGGGTCAGCACCGACTACTACATACGGCTGGAGCAGGGCCGGGAGCGGCATCCCTCGGCGCAGGTGGTCGAGGCGCTGGCCCGGGCGCTGGTGCTGGAGGAGGACGCGGTCGGCCATCTGCACCGGCTGGCCCGCCCGGCCCCCCGCCGGCGCCGCCCGGCCGCACGGCGGGAGCGGGTGAGCCCGACCCTGCTGCGGATGATGGAGGGCTGGCCGCGGACCCCGGCCGTGGTCCTGGGCCGCTGTCTGACCGTACTGGCCCACAACACCCTGGGCGGGGCCCTGTTCGACGGGCACACCCACAGCCGGGATCTGATGCGGCTGGTCTTCCTCGACCCGGACGCGCGGGAGTTCTACCCGGACTGGGACCGGGTGGCGGTCAACACCGTCGCCGGGCTCCGCGCGGCGGCCGGAATCGACGCCGAGGACCCCGAACTGATCGCCGTCGTCGGTGAGTTGTCGCTGAAGAGCGAGACGTTCCGGCGGCTGTGGGCCCGCCATGACATCCGCCAGAAGACCCATGAGACCAAGCGCTTCCGGCACCGGCTGGTCGGTGAGCTGACGCTGGAGTACGAGGCGCTGACCGTGAACGGCGCCCCCGGTCAGCAGCTCATCGTCTACCAGGCCGAGCCGGGCAGCCCGTCCGAGCAGGCGCTGGCCCTGCTGGGCAGCCTCACCGCCGATGTGGTGGAGGCGCCCCACGACCCCATGAGCACCACGAAGAAGGACTCTTCCGCATGACCGTCAATGACATGACCGCCAATGAGTCGCCCGTCTGGTTCATCACCGGCTGTTCCACCGGTCTGGGCCGGGCACTGGCCACCGCCGTCCTCGGCCAGGGCCACCGCGCGGTGGTCACCGCCCGCGACCCCCGGCAGGTGGCCGACGTCGTGGCCGGGCACGGGGACCGCGCGCTGGCCCTGGCGCTCGACGTCACCGACAAGGACCGGGTGGCGGAGGTGGTGAAGGAGGCGGAAACCGCCTTCGGCCGTATCGACGTACTCGTCAACAACGCCGGTTACGGCTATCTCGCCGCGCTCGAGGAGGGCGAGGACGAGGAGGTCAGGGCCCTGTTCGACACCAATGTCTTCGGCCTGGTGGATGTCACCCGGGCGGTGCTGCCGGGCATGCGCGCCCGCCGGGCCGGCCACATCGTGAACATCTCCTCCCTCGGCGGCCTGGCCGCCTTCGGCGCCACCGGCTACTACCACGCCACCAAGTTCGCCGTGGAGGGCCTGTCCGAGTCGCTCGCCGCCGAGGTGGCCCCGCTGGGCATCAAGGTGACGATCGTCGAGCCCGCCGCCTTCCGCACCAACTGGTCCGGCCCCTCCATGCGCCAGTCCGCCATCACCATCGACGACTACGCCGGGACCGCCGGCGCACGGCGCGCCGGCACCCTCGCCACGTACGGCCACCAGCCCGGCGACCCGGTCCGCGCGAGCGAGGCCATCATCGGCGCGGTGCAGGCGGCGGAACCCCCGTTGCGGCTGCTGCTCGGCAAGGCCGCGTACGACATCGCCCAGGCACGGCTGGACTCCCTGAGGGCCACCTTCGACACCTGGCGCGAGGTGACCCTCGGCGCCGACTACCCCACGACTGCGACGTCGTAGGGGCGCCCATCGGCCGGTGACGCCTGCGGCGGGCTGTTCCCCTCCCCGCCCCTTCCCGAAACTGGGGCTCCGCCCCAGCCCCCGCACTGGGGATCTGCCCCAGCCCCCGAACTCGGGGCTCCGCCCCAGGCTCCGGACTCCGGGCTCCGCCCCAGGCTCGGGAGTCGGGGCTCTGCCCCAGGCCCGGACTCGGGGCTAAGCCGCCTCATTGAAGTCCGGTGCGGTTCGGGTGCGCCCCGAAGGGGCGCGGGGAACTGCGCGACCAGCCACGACGGCGCCGCGGACGATCGACGACAGGTCAGGGCACTTCCCGCGGAGCGCTTAGGCCTCAGGCCCCGGACGGGGGCTCGGCCTCAGGCCCTGGACCGGGGCTTTGCCCCAGGCTCCGGACCGGGCCTTCGCGTCAGGCTCCGGACCGGGGCTCTGCTTCAGGCCCCGAAACCGGGGCTCCGCCCCTTCCCGTGGCATCGGTATGCGGCTCCGCTGCGTGGCAGGGGCGGGGAGGGGAAAGCCTCGCTATGCGGCCCCGCCGGACGCCCCGCCGCCCCACCGGGCCCTCAGTGCCTTCGCGCCCGGCGGCTCCACCGGCGCAGCAGACCCCGCCGGGGCCGGGGCGCTCGCGACCCGGAGGACCGGTGGCCCGCCGCGCCCGCCAAAGTGTGGCTCGGCGTCCACTGGCCGTCGGGGGACAGGATTGGCGCCTTGCGCTCCGCCTGCGCCACGATCTCGTGGTGGGAGTCGTACGCGGTCACCCGGAACGCCTCGTCGTGGGAGGCCAGAGCCGCCCGCAGGGCCGCCCCGGTGGCGCCACGGCGCCGGGCGAGGGACGCCACCCAGCCGACGAAGCCCATGAGCGCGGCGAGCACACCGGCGACGATCAGATACGGCAGTGAATCACCCATGGGCCGAGGCTACGTGCGGCCGTACGTCGTCGAGGAGGCCCAGTTCCAGACGGCTCAGCCGCGCCGGGTCGGCGATCACCTCGTACGCGGCGATCCTCCCGTCCTCGACGGTGACGGTCAGGGCGAGGAGCAGCCGGCCGCGCGGGGCCACGACGACCCCCACGGACCCGTTCACCAGCGCGGGCTCCGCGAACCGCGCCCTCGGCGCGAACCCGGCGGTCTCCTCCGCCACCGCCCGCGCACCGCGGGCCCGGTTCGCGCTGGACCGCGAGCTGGCGGCGGGCGACCCGGGCACGTACTACACCGGCGGGGCGGGCGGCTATGTCGACTATCCGGCGAGCCGCTGGGGCGACGGCGTCAGGCGTTGAGGGCACCCGCGCCGAGCAGCCCGAACAGCGCCACGCCGATCACGATCCGGTAGATCACGAAGGCGTTGAACGAATGCTTGGCGACGAACTTCAGCAACCAGGCGATGGAGGCGTAGGCCACCGCGAAGGACACCACCGTGCCCACCGCGAGCGGCATCGTGCCCACGCCACCGCCCATGGCGTCCTTGAGCTCGTAGAGCCCCGCGCCGGTCAGCGACGGAATGCCCAGGAAGAACGAGAGCCGGGTGGCGGCCACCCGGTCCAGGTCGAGCATGAGGCCGGTGGCCATCGTGGCGCCCGCGCGGGAGAAGCCGGGGAAGAGCAGCGCGAGGATCTGCGAGGAGCCGACCAGCATCGCGTCCTTGAAGCTGGTGTCGTCCTCCCCGCGCTTGTGGCGGCCCATCCGGTCGGCCAGCCACATCAGCCCGCTGCCCACGATCAGCGAGGCGGCCACCACCCACAGGGAGGCGAGCGGGCCCTCGATCAGCGGTTTGGCCGCCAGGCCCACGACCACGATGGGGATCGTGGCGTAGATGACCCACCAGGCGAACTTGTAGTCGTGGTGATACCGCTCCTCGCGGTTGACCAGCCCCCGCGCCCACGCGGTGGCGAACCGGCGGATGTCGCTGAAGAAGTACAGCAGCACGGCGGCGATGGCGCCGACCTGGATCACCGCGGTGAAGGCCACGACGGACTTGTCGTCCACCGGGATGTCCATCAGCCCCTCAGTGATCTTGAGATGGCCGGTGGACGAGACCGGGAGGAATTCCGTGACCCCCTCCACGACGCCGAGAACGACGGCCTGTCCGATGTTGATCGCGCTCACGTGGTCCGTCCCGCCGGTCTCGTTCCGTGATCAGTTGTCCACGGGACGGTAGACGATGAGCGGGGACGGTGGCCAATTGCGGTGGCCAATCACGGTGGCCGATTACGTGGCCAATCAGCGAACGGCCCGCCGAGATCGGGCATCGCCGCGGCCCGTGCCCGTACGAAGCGGGGACACGGGCCGCCGCGGGAGGGTCAGGCGGCCGGGCCGGAGCCGCTGAGCAGGCTCCGCACGCCGGTGGCCGAGAGGGTGACCGCCTCCGGGGCGCCCGCGTCGATGGTCAGCGAGAGCTCCTCGGAGGGCCATCCCTGGGCCAGCGCGCCCAGCGGCACCAGGTGGTACCGCTCGATCTGGGGCAGGGCCTGGTGCATCCGGGCCGGAGTGGTGAAGACCGGTACCAGCTGCGCGCCGTCCTCCTGCTGGAACACGGGCAGGGTCACGGCCTGCGGGTCCGTCTCCTCTCCGGTCTCGGCGGAGGGGAGGAGGACCTCACTGTTGGCAAGGGTGTTCAGCGCCGACTCGTCCGCCCGGTCGGCCGCCAGTTCGCCTAGGGCCTGCTGGGTGGCGGAGACGTTTTCATCGGAAGGGCTGGTCATGATTCCGTCCATGGATCGGGTTTTGGGTCTTCATGGGTTTCTGGGTCCCAGAGCGGCTCGAGTGAACAGCCGCGGCTGGCTCGAATACCCCGCCTCAGGGAACTCACACGTCCCGTTCCGCCTCGATTCCCGCGCAGACCGTGGAGGAATATGCCCCGGGCTATGACCTGGCCCAGCCCAGCGACCTCTCGACCGCCCGCCGCCAGCTCTCGTACTCCGCATCCCGCCGCGCCGGGTCCATCGTGGGCATCCACTGGGCCGCGCGGTGCCAGTTGCGGCGCAGCCCCTCCAGATCCGGCCAGTAGCCGGAGGCGAGCCCGGCGGCGTAGGCGGCGCCGAGGGAGACGGTCTCGGAGACCATGGGGCGCACCACGGGCATGTCCAGGACATCGGCCAGGAACTGCATCAGCAGATTGTTCGAGGTCATCCCGCCGTCCACCTTCAGCTGGCGCAGCGGCCGGGGCGAGTCGGCGTTGACGGCGTCGACCACCTCCCGGGTCTGCCATCCGGTGGCCTCCAGGACGGCCCGGGCCAGATGTCCCTTGGTGATGTACGAGGTGAGCCCGACGATCACCCCGCGCGCGTCGCTGCGCCAGTGCGGGGCGAAGAGACCGGAGAAGGCGGGGACGATGTAGCAGCCGCCGTTGTCCTCGACGCCGCGGGCGAGGGTCTCGATCTCCGGTGCGCTGTGGATCAGCCCCAGACGGTCGCGGAACCACTGCACCAGCGAGCCGGTGACGGCGATCGGGCCCTCCAGGGCGTAGACCGGCGGCTCACCGCCGACCTTGTAGCCCACCGTGGTCAGCAGTCCGTGCCGGGACCGTACGAGCTCGGTGCCGGTGTTGACCAGGAGGAAGCTGCCGGTGCCGTAGGTGCACTTCGCCTCGCCGGGGGCGAAGCAGGTCTGCCCGAACAGCGCCGCCTGCTGATCGCCGAGGGCCGCGCAGATCGGGACGTCCGGCAGCAGGGCGCGGGCCATGCCGTAGCACTCGGCGGAGGAGCGGATCTCCGGCAGCATCGCCCGGGGCACATCGAAATAGGCCAGCAGTTCATCGTCCCAGGCCAGGCCGCGGATGTTCATCAGCATGGTGCGGCTGGCGTTGGTGGCGTCGGTCAGGTGCAGTCCGCCGTCGGGCCCTCCGGTGAGGTTCCAGATCAGCCAGCTCTCCATCGTGCCGAACAGCACCTCGCCGCGCTCCGCGCGCTCGTGCAAGCCGTCGACATGGTCGAACAGCCAGCGCAGCCGGGGCGCGGAGAAGTAGGTCGTGGGCGAAAGACCGCAGCGTTCCAGGAAGAAGTCGTCACCGGTGGTGCGCCGCAGCTCCTCGACATAGCCGCTGGTACGGGTGTCCTGCCAGGTGATGGCGTGGCCCACCGGAACGCCGGTGCGGCGGTCCCAGACCACCGTGGTCTCGCGCTGATTGGCGATGCCGATCGCCGCGATCTGCTCGGGCCGGATCCCCGCGCCCTCCAGGGCCCGGGGGACGACGACCCGGCGCAGATGGGACCAGATCTCGGTGGGGTCGTGCTCGGCCCAGCCGGGCCTGGCGAAGTACTGCTCATGTTCTCGCTGGCCGACCGAGACCAGCCGTCCCTGGTGGTCGAAGAGGATGCACCGGGTGGACGTGGTGCCCTGGTCGATGGACATCACATAGCGTTCAACCATGGCCTGGCCTGCCTTCGGGCGGGTTGGAGCAGGGCATGGGGCATCACCAGCGGGTCGCGCCGAGATCGCGGGAGATCGCCCGGGCGGCGTCGCGCGTCAGCCCGACCAGCGAGCCATGCGGCCGTCCCTTGCTGTCGCAGAGGCGGTCCACGGCGCCGGAGACGCCGACGGCGCCCACCACCAGGCCGCCCTGTCCGCGGATCGGCGCCGCGATGTCCGCCTCGCCCATCATCATTTCCTGTGCCGCGAACGCCCACCCGGTGTCGCGGATCTCGGCCAGCGCCCGGCTCAGCTGCTGGCGGGAGTCGAGCGTGTGCCGGGTGTAGCTCTCCAGTTCGGTTTCCATGAGCGGCTCCAGGGGAGTCGCCCCGTACGCCAGCAGGATCTTGCCCAGCGCGCTGGCGTGCAGGGGCAGCAGCGAGCCCACGTCCAGGGTCTGGAAGGTGTCATCGGGCCGGAAGACGTGGTGGACGATGAGGACCTTGCCCTCCAGGGGCACTCCGAGGCGGACCGCCTCACCGCTGCGCGCGGCCAGGGCGTCGGTCCAGTTGATGGAGCGGGACCGCAGCTCGTTGATGTCGAGATAGCTGGTCCCCAGGTGCAGCAGCGCCGCGCCGAGCTGGTACTTCCCCGTCGCCTTGTCCTGTTCGACGAAGTCGACGCTCTGCAAGGTGCGCAGGATGCCGTGCGCGGTGCCTTTCGCGAGGCCGAGCGAGGCCGCCACCTCGCCCAGACTGAGCCGACCGGACCCCTGGGCGAGCAGCCGCAGAATCGCCGCCGCACGCTCGATGGACTGCACCGGGCCGGCCATGTCGCGATCGTAGCTCTTCGGCCAGTGGCACAGCCTGTCGGCGAGGACGCCAAACGTTCGGCAATGCCGACCCGTATTCGTTGACCCCGGCCGTTGGTACCCATAGCGTCCGTATCGGGACAAGAAGACCAGTATGCCGAAAGGTGACCCGAAGGGTGCCCGGCAGAGAGACACAACCCGTCTTGGAGAGGAGGAGACGTGGCGGAACAACTGAGCCTGCCCACGCCCGGCGTCGCCGGGCCCGGTATCACCAGGCACAGCGTGACCGGGCAGGCCGCGGGGACCGTCGATCTCACCGACGTCCGTCTCATCGGCTCCCAGGCGCCGGACCCGGACTCCCTGCTGGCGTCGCGGGCCGCCCTCGGCGACATCCCGGACCGATCGCCCGCGGCGACGCGCGATGAGGCACAGGACCGGCTCTCGGCGGACGAGGCCGACGACCATGTGCTGCCCGTCCCGCACATCTGCGAGGCCGTCGCCACCGTACGGCGGCGGGCGCACGCGCTGCTGTCCGAATGGGAGCTGCCCGCCGACCGGCTCGACGAGGCGCTCATGGTGATCTCGGAGCTGGTCACCAACGCGATCCTGCACGCCCTGCCCCCGGCCGTGCTGCGGCTGAGCTGGACCGAGTGCGAGGGCGGGGCCGGTCTGCGCATCGAGGTCACCGACGGGGGCCCGATCCCCGCCGATCAGCGGGCGGACGAGGACATCGAGCCCGATGAGCACGGCCGCGGACTCGGCATCGTCACCGCGCTGTCCTCGCGCCACGGCAGCCGCACCTGCCATGAGGGCATCACCTGGTGGGCCGACCTGCCGGCCGCCTAACCGACGGCCCGGTCCCAGGTGACCGGGAGCCGGTGGACTCCGTAGATCAGCATGTCGTGGCGGAGCGGCACCTCGTCGGGCGGCACCGCCAGACGGAGCGTGGGGAAGCGCCGCAGCAGTGCGGGGTAGGCCGTCCGCATCTCCATCCGCGCCAGATGCTGGCCCAGGCACTGGTGAACGCCGTGGCCGAAGGCGAGCTGATCGCCCGGCTCGCGGGCGATGTCCAGGGTGTCCGGGGCGGCGAAGCGCGCGGCGTCCCGGTTGGCCGAGGCCAGCGCCCCGACCACGGTCTCCCCGGCCCGTACCCGCGCCCCGGCGATCTCGAGGTCCTCCCGGGCCACCCGTACGATCCCGAACTGGACGATGGTCAGATACCGCAGCAGCTCCTCGACCGCGTGGTCGATCAGCTCGGGCCGCTCGCGCACCCCGCGTGACTGCTCGGGGTGGCGCAGCAGCGCGTAGGTGCCCAGGGCCAGCATGTTCGCCGTCGTCTCATGGCCCGCGACGAGCAGCAGCAGCCCCACACCGGTCAGCTCCTCGTCGGTCAGCCCGGCCGCCGTGGCGCTGCCGGGCGCGCCGTGCTCACCGCCCACGAGGCGCGAGAGCAGCGCCTCGTCCGGCCGCCGCCGCTTGGCGTCGATCAGCCCCCGCATGTACTCCCACAGCGCGTCCCGGGCCGCGTAGACCTCCTCCTCGCTCCGGGCGAGCCGGAGCAGAACGGTGGCCCACCGCTGGAAGTCGGCCCGGTCCTCGTACTCCACCCCCAGCAGTTCGCAGATCACCAGCGACGGGATCGGCTGGGCGAAGGCGGTCACCAGGTCGGCCGGGGGACCGGCGCGCTCCATCGCGGCCAGGTGGTCCTCGACGATCTCCTCGATCCGCGGTCGCAGCCCCCGCAGCCCCCGGGCGGTGAACCACTTGCTCAGCAGCCGCCGGTAGCGGGTGTGCTCGGGCGGGTCCATACCGATGAACGAGCCCAGCATCCGGCGGTCGTCCGGGCGGACCGGGAACGCGTGCACCGGTGAGGAGGTGCGGCGGCGGTCCGAGCTGAAGCGGTCGTCCGCCAGCAGCCGCGTCACGTCCTCGTGCCGGGTGAGCAGCCAGCCCACCTTGCCGTCCGGAAAGGCCAGCCGACTGGCCCCGCCGTCCTCCCGCAGCTCCGCGTAGGCACCGGGCGGATCGAAGGGGCATTCGCGATCTCTGGGCAGCGGCGCCGGAGCCGACGCGCGAGATGTGACGGACACGGAAACGCTCCCTTCGAAAGCGACGAAGGCGAACCGAGTCCCTCCCTTTCGAGCGTAGCTCCGCCCGGTGGGCCGGGCGACGCGAGCCTTACGGCACCCTGTCCGGAGACCGGCCTTCGGAGGTTCTGGGGGTCACGCCGGTCGGGCTCCTCGGTCGGGGAGAAGGGCGGCCGCGTGGCGGAGCAGTGCGTTCAGGGCCGGGTTGTCGTTGTTCTTGCGCCACACGAGGTTGAGTTCCACCGGCTCCGGAGTGGTCAGCTCCACCGATTTGAAGACGATGTTCGGGTAGCGCGGCCGGGCGGCGGTCTCCGGGACCAGGGCCACTCCCCAGCCGCCGTTCACCAGCGCCAGGATGGTGTGGACCTGGCTCAGGTACTGGGCGAAGACCGGGGTGGCGTGGGCGGCGCGGAAGATGCTGATGAGGAGTTCGTTGAAGTAGCGCGCCTCGATGGGCGAGTACATCAGCAGCTCCTGCCCGTCGAAGTCGGCCACCTTCAGCGGCCCCGCGCCCGTCGCCAGCGGGTGTCCGGTCGGCAGGGCGGCCAGCAGCCGCTCCCGGGCCGCGGGCCGGGAGCGCAGATCGGGGCCGGTCACCGAGGGCCGCACCAGGCCCAGGTCCAGGCTCTGCTCGGTGACGGCCTCCAGTTGGTCACGGGTGACCATCTCGCGCAGGGTGATCTCCGCGCCCGGCATGGCCGCACGGGCGATCTCCAGCAGTGTGCCGAGCACGGAGTGGGCGCTGGCCGCCGTGAAGCCGATGGCGATGCTCCCCGCCTCGCCCGTGGCCACCTGCTGGGCGGCGAGCACGGCGTGCTCGGACTGGCGCAGGATGCGACGGGCCTCGGTGAGGAAGGCGCGTCCCGCGGGGGTGAGCCGCACCGAGCGGTTGGTGCGCTCCAGCAACTGGACCCGCAACTCGGTCTCCAGCAGCTGGATCTGGCGGCTCAGCGGCGGCTGGGTCATCTTCAGCCGCTCCGCGGCCCGGGTGAAATGCAGCTCCTCGGCGACCGTCACAAAGCTGGTGAGTTGCATGAGCGTGAACAACGATGCTCTCCCGGTATCAACGCATGCCAATTTTAAGTTAGACGTAGATCGTCCGGCGACCTTAGCTTGCAAAGGAGCTCGTCGGCCGCCCGGGGGCGGTTCCGATGACATCCACTCGCCCCGCATACGGGCCCCACACACAGGGACAACACGTGGTGACCACATCGCATACGGCAACGCACGCCGCGCAGCAGGCAGGTGAGGCAACCCTCGACCGGGTCTCCTGGATCCGAGTGTCCTCGGTCGTCCTTCCGCTGGCCACTCCCATCAGCGACGCCAAGGTGCTCACCGGGCGCCAGAAGGCGATGACGGAAGTGGCCTTCCTCTTCGTCGAACTCGCCACCGAGGAGGGGCACGAGGGCATCGGCTTCAGCTACTCCAAGCGCGCGGGAGGGCCCGGCCAGTTCGCCCACGCCCAGGAGATCGCGCCCACCCTCCTCGGCGAGGACCCCAGCGACATCGCCAAGATCTGGACGAAACTGGTGTGGGCCGGCGCCTCCGTGGGCCGCAGCGGGCTGTCCACCCAGGCGATCGCGGCCTTCGACATCGCCCTGTGGGACCTCAAGGCCAAGCGGGCCGGGCTGCCGCTGGCCAAGCTGCTGGGCGCCCACCGCGACACCGTCCGCTGCTACAACACCTCCGGTGGCTTTCTGCACACGCCGACCGAGCAGCTGCTGGAGAACGCGACGGCCTCCCTGGCCAGTGGAATTGGCGGTATCAAGATCAAGGTGGGCCAGCCGGACGGCAAGGAGGACCTGCGCCGGCTGACCGCCGTACGGGAGCACCTGGGCGACGACGTACCGCTCATGGTGGACGCCAACCAGCAGTGGGACCGGCCCACCGCACAGCGCATGGGGCGCGCCTTCGAGGAGTTCGGCCTGGTCTGGATCGAGGAGCCGCTGGACGCCTATGACGCGGCCGGCCATGCGGCCCTCGCCGCCTCGCTGGACACCTCCGTGGCCACCGGGGAGATGCTGGCCAGCGTGGCAGAACACTGGGAGCTGATACGCCACAACGCGGCGGACATCATTCAGCCCGACGCACCGCGCATCGGCGGCATCACCCAGTTCCTCAAGCTGGCCACCCTCGCCGAGCAGCACCATCTCCAGCTCGCCCCGCACTTCGCGATGGAGATCCACCTCCATCTCGCCGCCGCCTATCCGCAGGAGCCGTGGGTGGAGCACTTCGACTGGCTGGAGCCGCTGTTCAACGAGCGGCTGGAGATCCGCGACGGCCGGATGCGGGTGTCCGCACGGCCCGGTCTCGGCATCACCCTCAGCGAGCAGGCCCGCGCCTGGACGGGCGCCGAGGCGGAGTTCGGCGCCCGATAAGGCCCGTTTCGGCCCGACGCCGGTCATGGCTCCATGGCCATACCCATTGACCGGCGGTGTTCACCCCTCTAGCCTCCATCTGCATATATAGACGGAGTGCATGTACGTGGACTCCTTGGCCCGTCTGGCGGCCGTTCGAGTCTCCGGCTCGACCGGCCGCAGTTCAAAGGGGAACTGAAGACATGCCTCTAGTCGTCGTCGGAATCAGCGTGGCGATCCTGCTGTTCCTCATGACCAAGCTGAAGCTCAACGGCTTCATCGCGCTGCTCCTCGTGGCCGTCGGCGTCGCGCTGGTGCAGGGGGTCGAGATGGAGAAGATCCCCGATGTCCTCGGAGAGGGCGTCGGGGGTCAGATCGGCGACACCATGCTCGTCGTCGGTCTGGGCGCCATGGTCGGCCGGGTCATGGGCGACTGCGGCGCGGCCCAGCGCATAGCCAACACCCTCATCGACACCTTCGGGCTGCGCTGGGTCCAGGTGGCGATGGTGGTCACCGCCATGCTCATCGGCGTGACCATGTTCTACGAGGTGGCCTTCGTCATCATCGTGCCGGTGGCGTTCACCATCGTCCGGGTCACCCGCAAGAACCTGCTGTGGGTCGGACTTCCGATGTCCATCGCCCTGTCCACCATGCACAGCTTCCTGCCGCCCCACCCCGGGCCCACCGCGGTGGCCTCGACCTTCCACGCCTCGGTCGGCCTGACCCTCTTCTACGGGCTGTTCATCGCCGTTCCGGCCGGTGCGCTGATCGCCCTGGTGTGGCCGCGCCTTCCGTTCGTCCGCCGGATGGACCCCGAGATCCCCAAGGGCCTGGTCAGCGAGCGCACCTTCACCGAGGACGAGATGCCGGGCCTCGGCTGGTCGCTTTCGGTGGCCCTGGTCCCGGTGGTGCTGATCGCGGGCGCCGCGGTGACCGACATGGCCGTCTCCGGCGACAGCCCGGTCCTGCACTTCATCACCTTCATCGGATCGGCGCCGATCGCCCTGCTGCTGACCCTGCTGCTGGCGGTGTGGGCGTTCGGTCCGCGGATCGGCCGGAGCCTTTCCGAGGTCAGCGCCTCCTGCAACTCCGCCGCCCAGGCGATGGCGATGATCCTGCTGGTCATCGGGGCCGGTGGCGCGTTCAAGAACGTCCTGGTCGAGGGCGGGATATCCGACTACATCAAGGACCTCACCGACGGCTGGTCCATCTCGCCGATCATCCTCGCCTGGCTCATCGCCGTCGTCCTGCGGATCGCGCTCGGATCCGCCACGGTCGCCGTGGTCACCGCCGCCGGTGTGGTGCAGCCGCTCCTGGAGAACAGCGGAGTCCACCCCGAGCTGATGGTCCTCGCCGTCTCCTGCGGATCGATCGCCTTCAGCCATGTGAACGACCCCGGCTTCTGGATGTTCAAGGAGTACTTCAACCTCTCCGTCATCGACGCCATCAAGGCGCGTACCACCTACACCACCGTGCTCGCGGTCCTCGGCCTCGGCGGCGTGCTGGCCGTCGAGGCCGCCCTCGAAGCACTCAATGTCTGACACTCGAGGTCCGACACTCGAAGTCCGACCCTCACGGTTCGACCGCCCCCGACCCAAGGACGCCACGATGAGCCAGCCGACCGTCACCTCGTTCTCCGTCTATCCGGTCGCCGGACGGGACAGCATGGAGCTGAACCTCTCCGGCGCCCACGGCCCCTACTTCACCCGCAACGTGGTGGTCCTCGAGGACTCCGAGGGCCGTACCGGACTGGGCGAGGTGCCCGGCGGTGCGAAGATCACCCAGACCCTGCGGGACGCCGAATCCCTCGTCGTCGGGGCGCGGGTGGGCGACTACAAGCGGGTGCTGAGCGAGATCGGGCGGCGGTTCGGCGACCGCGACGCCGGGGGCCGGGGCACCCAGACCTTCGATCTGCGCACCACCGTGCACGCCGTCACCGCCGTCGAATCGGCCCTGCTGGACCTCCTCGGGCAGCATCTGGAGGTGCCGGTCGCGGCGCTCCTGGGGGACGGGCAGCAGCGCGATTCGGTACGGGTCCTGGGCTATCTGTTCTACGTCGGCGACCCGGACCGGACCGACCTGGAGTACGTCCGCGAGCCCGACGCCGACGCCGAGTGGTACCGCATCCGCCACGAGGAGGCGCTCACCCCCGAGGCGATCGTCCGTCAGGCCGAGGCCACCTACGACCTCTACGGCTTCGCGGACTTCAAGCTCAAGGGCGGGGTCCTGGAGGGAAACGAGGAGGTCAAGGCGGTGCGGGCGCTCAAGGAGCGGTTCCCCGAGGCCCGTATCACCCTCGACCCCAACGGTGCCTGGTCGCTGCGCGAGGCCATCGAACTGTGCCGGCCGCTGCTCGGTACGCTCGCCTACGCCGAGGACCCGTGCGGCGCCGAGGAGGGCTACTCCGGCCGGGAGATCCTGGCCGAGTTCCGGCGCGCCACCGGACTGCCCACGGCCACCAACATGATCGCCACGGACTGGCGGCAGATGACCCACGCACTGGCGTTGCAGTCCGTCTCCATCCCGCTGGCCGACCCCCACTTCTGGACCATGCAGGGGTCGGTACGGGTGGCCCAGCTCTGCCATGAGATGGGACTGACCTGGGGCTGCCACTCCAACAACCACTTCGACATCTCCCTGGCGATGGTGGCCCACTGCGGAGCCGCCGCCCCGGGCGCGTACAACGCCCTGGACACCCACTGGATCTGGCAGGAGGGGCTGGAGCGGCTCACCGTCGAGCCGCCGCGGATCGCCGGCGGTGAGATCGCCATCCCGGACGCCCCCGGGCTGGGCATCCGGCTCGACCGCGACCGGCTCCTCGCCGCCCACGCCCTCTACCAGGAGAAGGCGCTGGGGGCGCGGGACGACGCGGTCGGCATGCGCTATCTCATTCCGGGCTGGACCTTCGACAACAAGCGGCCCTGCCTGGTCCGTTAGCGTGCCGCCGTCCGGTGGGCCGGACCGGCCCACCGGATGCGCGGCGCATGGTTCGGGGCCGTACGGCTCAGACCTCCAGGTCGGCCTCGATCTTGCGCAGCTGGTGGCGTGCCATCGCCAGATTGGCCCGGTTCTTGTCCAGCGCCAGGTAGAGGAAGAGGCCCTGGCTTTCCCGGCTCCTCAGCAGCCGGATCAGGTGGTACTGGCTGCCGAGGGTGATGAGGATGTCCTCGATGCTGTCCTGGAGGCCGAGCTGCTCCATGGTCCGCACCTTGGCGCGCACCACATCGGTGTTGCCCGCCGCGGCCACCGTCAGGTCGAGATCCTTTCCTCCGCCCACGGTGCCGAGGGCCATCCCGCTGGAGTAGTCGACCAGCGCGGCGCCGAGGGTGCCCTCTATGGACGTCATCGCCTCTTTGAGCGCGGTCTGGGTGTTCGCCATGATCGTGGCTGTTCCTTTCGGTGTCAGTGATGTCCGGTCGGTTCTCGGCGCGCGGTGTGCGCGCCGGGCGGGGGAGGTTGTGGGATCAGGGCTGCTCGGCCCTGCTGAGGGCGACGCCCACCAGATCGGCGAGACGGGCGCCCGAGCGCCGGGCCTCCATATGGAGGCGGCCGACGTTGGTACGGTCACCGGCCAGTACGGTCAGCACGGCCGTGGAACCCGCGGAGTAGGTGGCCACATAGCCGTTCTCGCCGCGGACCAGCAGCTCACGGAAGGCGCCCCGCCCGGTGGCACCCGCCAGCGACTGCGCCACCCCGAGGGCCGCGGCGGTCAGCGCCGCCACACCCTCGGGCTCGACGGTGGCCGTGTCATGCGCCAGCACCACACCGTCGCTGGTGGCGGCGAGGGCGCCGGTCACATGGGTCACCCGGGCCCGCAGCCGGCGCAGCTCCTCCAGCACTTCGGGCTCGGCGGCCAGTAGCCACTTACGCTCCGTGCGCTGCCGCAGGGTGAGCCTCATGACGCCGCGCACGGGGCGGGCGGGTCGGTCGGGGGAATCACAGGCTTGCCTCCAAGGCATCGCGGAGCCGGCGCAGCAGGTCGATATCGGGATCGGTGAAGGCCACCGCGCCGGGACCGCGGTCCGGGGCGGGCGGCGCGGAAGCGGCGGAAGCGGCGGAACCGGCGGGCGGGCCAGGGCGGCCCGGATGTTCCGGACGTGTGGCGCGTGGGGTGGCGACATGGCCCGCGGCCGCCAGCCGCCGTATGTCGATCAGCGTGTGGAAGGCGGGACGGCCCAGCTCGCGGGCGATACGGGCCGGGGTGCGGACCCCGTCGGCCAGCGCCAGCACCGCGCGCTGACGGGGGGTGACGGCCGGGGCGCGGCCATCGGGGCGGCGCAGCACCACCGGCGCCGTGTCCACTTGCGGATACGGCCACAAGGCGTCCAGCAGCTTGCCGCGGCGCCGGGTCTCGCGCTCGACGGCCACCGCGCCGACCGGGCGCACCGGCCCGAGCCAGTGGGCCGCGCCCCGCTGGAAGCCGCGCGGCCCGCTGCCGTGCCCCAGCGCGAAGTACGCCGCGTCGAACAGCGCGCCCAGATGGCAGATCTCCAGCTCCGCGTCCGACAGCCGGCCGCTGTCGACGAGGAACCGCCCGACCCCACCGGCCCGGCCGGTCCGCCCCACCGCCTCCCGCCAGCTGTCGGGGGTCAGCCGCCCACCGGTGGTGAGCAGCACCTCGATCCCGGGGGCCACCGGGCTCTCGGCGTGCACCACCTGGCCGTCCCGGAGATAGACCGTGCCCGCGTCGCACAGCAGGGCGCCGCTGGCCCGCTCGTCGGCGAGCCCGGTGAGGCTGGGGGCGTGCCCGGCTCGGGCCACGGTCCGGTGAGGCAGGCTCATATCAGCGCCAGCCGCCCGCACATGTCGCGCAGCCGGATCCGGGCGAGCGCCAGATTGCCCTCCCGGCGGTCGAGCCACAGATAGAAGAAGACGCCGCTGTCAAAGGCCGTGTCGACGAAGCGCAGCAGGTGGTAGCAGGTGCGGGTGGTGACGATGACGTCCTCGACGGCGGGCTCCCCGTCCCCCTCGTCCGGGTCGGCGCCGCTCTTGCCGCTCCCGGGGCCCAGCGCGGCGAACGCCCGCTGCTCGGCGGCCATCCGGGCCAGCTCCGCCGTCTCCGCCGCGGTGGCCTCGGGGTCCTCGTCGCGCACCTCGCCGACCATGCCGAGCGCGAGTCCGCTGGTCCACTCGATCACGGCGGCTCCGCGCGCGCCGTTCACGGTCATCGCTTCCAGTAAGCACTCGTCGATTCCGGGCATGCGGCCTCCCCTCCCTGCGTCACCCATGGCGGGCGCCCACCGGTGGCGCTTCGCCAGTGACGGTGAGGTTACGCAGGGTTCAGCTATTGGGGGTCAAATCCAGTAATGCTCGGAAATGGTGGGCGGCGCGTAGTAGGGTCCGCCGCCCCATGGGCCCCGGAGGTCCCGGCAGCCCCCGCCCGGGGCCGTGCCGGGCCCGGTCATCGGCCCTCTGAACGATTCCTAGCGGGTGCGGGGCCCACCGGGCCACAGAGGGGTGGGCGCATATTCCACCGTCCTATTGCAGGCATGGTGGATGGGTCAGTAGACGGTCGTGCGATGGTCGAGTACGCATACGCGTGGAGCCGGGGCGCGGCACGGTGCCCGCCGGGGGTGGTCATGAGGCTCTCCGGGGGTGGTCATAAGGCTCTCCCGGAGCCGTTTCGCACCCTCGCGGCGCACAGAGTGGCGTGATTTGACGGTACCGATGTGGCGGAAACCGCCCGCGTTTCACCCGGCTTGTACGCGCTCTCCTGACGGTGTGTTACGGAGCGGCGGGCGCGGCGGGGGAGGAGGTGGCGCCCGGACTGGTCGGGGAGGCCGAGGAGCCCGGCGCGTCGTCGACCGGGGCGGGCGGGGAGGCCGTGGGCGGTTCACCCTTGCCCTCGAGCGAGGCCGGCTTCTTCAGGACGACCATGGGCTCACCGGGCTTGGGCATCACCGGCTTGGTGAAGTTCGGGCCCTGGGTCGGGGTCGAGGTGATCTGGGCGGGAAGCCGCTCGTAGTCGACCATCCCGGTGTTCTCCATCTGCGTGATGTGGTCCAGCACCGTGTTGTTGGCCTGGGTGGCGAGCTGACGCACCAGGGTGTTCTTGCTGGTCGCCCGGATCTTGGCGATGGAGCTGAAGATCTGGCCGTGGGTGATGCGCAGGATCTGGGCCATCTGGCTGTCGAAGTTCTTGCCCGTGGCGGCCGTCAGGGTGTCCAGGAACCCCTGCTGCTGTGGCGTGGGCTTGTTGGGCAGGGTGATGCCGAGTTTGGGGGCGATGTCGCGCGCGGCGTCGTCCAGTTGGGCGTGCCCCACGATCAGATGTTCACCGGCCGTCTTCACCGCCGCCGTGGTGCCCTTCTTGAGGGCCAGCTGACCGACGGGGTACTCCCACAGCCCGGCGAGCCGGACCTTGACCACGAAGTCCCGGTCGGCGCCGGTGAGCGGTCCGTACTGGGTCGAGCTCGTCTTCGCCAGGTTCGCCTGGTTCGTCTGCTGCACACCCGTCAGGACGGGCGACATGATCACGCCGAGGGTGACCACCACGGAACCTATGAGGAGGGAGGTACCTGTGATGAAGTACCGGGATCGCATAGAGCCTCCTGGCGGGGACGCCGGTCGTTGTGCGGAGCAGTGTGTCCGCCCGTGCTTGCACCGGCGAATACGGATCACGAAGGGCCTCTGCTCAATGGCCCGGCGGCTGTTTATCTATCTTTGGACCGTTACTTACTGTCCGCTATGGCCTATCTCACAGCCGCCTCCCGGGCGCTCCTGGTTGAGGACGTCCACCAGCCGCTGGAGGGCCGGGTTGGGGCTGTCCGGGCTCCAGCAGGCGTGGAGGGTGACGGAGTGGGCGTCGGCCGGGGCCAGTTCGCGGTAGCGGACACCGTGGACGCCCATGGTCATGATCGAGCGGGGGATCAGGGCGCAGCCCAGGCCCGCGCGGACCAGGGCGAGCATGGTGGGGACCTGGGAGGTCAACTGGCTGACGGCGTAGCGGTCCACGCCGATCATCGCGGCGCAGATGTCGTGCAGATAGCGCGAGCCCTCGGGGCTGTACCCGATGTAGTCGTCGGCCACGTCGGTCAGGGCGACGGGGGTGCCGTCGTCATGGGCCAGCGGATGGCCGGAGGGGACCGCGAGGACGAGGTCTTCGGAGTGGACCAGGAGCGAGGCGTACCCCTCGGGGATGGGCGGCCGCACCAGACCCAGGTCGATGCGCAGCTCGGAGAGGGCGGCGAACTGATCGGGGCTGACCAGTTCGGTCAACTCGACGGTGACATCGGGGAGATGCCGTTTCACCAGGTCCAGCACATCGGCCAGGATGGCGTACGCGCCGATCGCGGTGAAGGCCAGCCGCAGGGTGCCGGTGCGGCCCTCGGCGGCGCGGCGGGTGGCGGTCGGCGCGGCGTCCAGCAGCGCCAGCACCCGGTGGCAGTGGTCGAGGAAGACCCGGCCCGCCGCGGTGATCCGGGCGCCTCGTCCGGTGCGCTCGAACAGGACGACGTCCAGGGAGCGTTCCAGCGCCTGGATCTGACGGGTCAGCGGGGGCTGGGTCATATTGAGGCGGGCGGCGGCGCGGCCGAAGTGCCGCTCCTCCGCCACCGCCACGAAGCCGCGGAGTTGCTGAAGGGAGAGGTTCATGCCCTCACGGTATGGGGCGATGCGAAAGTGGGCTTGGACGGGCATGGCGGCGCACCCCTACGGTCATGACGACCGCCACAGGGCAGATCCGCGCCGATCCCGTCCGAGGAGCCAGGTTGTCCAGACTCGCCGTCGCCATGACCCCCCAGCGTGCCGCCGATGTGATCAGCCCCGAGGCCCGGCGGCTGATGGCGAAACGTTACGAAGTGAGCTGGGCCGATGAGCCGCTGACCGCGGACGCGGTGGCCCGGCTCGCCGCCGGCAGCGATGTGCTGCTGACCAGCTGGGGCACACCCCGTCTTGACCGGGCGATCTGGGCCGGTGGCGATGGCCCCCGGGTGGTGGCGCACGCCGCCGGGACGGTCAAGAAGCTCATCGACCGCGAAGTGCTCGACCAGGGCGTCGCGGTCTTCTCGGCCGCCGGGCGGATCGCCTGGTCCGTGGGGGAGTACTGCCTGGCGGCGATGCTCACCCTGGCCCGCAGGCTGCCGCTGTTCGACACCGCGGTCCGCGCCGGAGGCTGGAAGCAGAGCGGCTTCCGGGGCGGTGAACTCACCGGCCGCCGGGTGGGCGTTCTCGGCGCGAGCTCCACGGCCCGCGCCCTGATCACTCTGCTCAGGCCGTTCCGCTGCGATGTGGTGGTGTACGACCCGTATCTGGACCAGGAGGCGGCCGCCGCGCTGGGGGTGCGGACCGCCACGCTGGAGGAGGCGCTCGGCTGTCCGTTCGTCTCCGTCCATGTGCCCGACCTCCCCTCCACCCGTGGCCTGGTGAGCGCCCGGCTCATCGAGCGGATCCCCGATCACGCCGTGGTCGTCAACTCCGCCCGGGGACCGGCCGTCGACCAGGCCGCGCTGCTGGAACACGTCCTGGCGGGGCGGCTGTTCGCCGCGCTGGACGTCTTCGACCCCGAGCCGCCGCGGTTCGACGAGTCCGTGCTGAGCTGCCCCAATCTGCTGCTCACCCCGCATATCGCCGGGGACACCGTGGACGGGCATCTGGCGCTGGCCGGATATGTGCTGGCGGATGTGGCCGACTGGCTGGACAAGGGCGTCCGCGGTCCGAGCTTCGTGGACCCCGCCTCCTGGCCCATCGCCGCCTGACCGGCCCCCGCGCTCCGCATCCGGCCGTGTCCGTCATCGACCTTATGTCAGGAGTCACTTCACCATGTCGCGTATCACGGCGGTCGAGGTCTTCCCCGTGGCCGTGCCGTTCGCCCGGCGGTTCGTGCTGGGCAGCGGCGCCGTCGGCACCCCCGACCAGGCGGGGTCGGTGATCTTCGTCAAGCTGACCACCGAGGACGGGGTGGTCGGCTGGGGCGAACAGCGGGCCCTGCCCAGCTGGAGCTATGAGACCGCCGAGACGATCGCCGTCGTCATCAAGCGCCATCTGGCCCCCATCCTGCTCGAACTCACCCCGTTCGACGTGGAGTTGTTCCACACCCGGGTGAGCCGCCGGCTGAGCCCCGCGGTGTCCAACGGGTTTCCGTTCGCCCGCGCCGCGGTGGACATCGCCCTGCACGACGCGGCCGGCAAACTGGCCGGGCTGCCGGTCCACGCCCTGCTGGGCGGCAAGCTCCGGGACACGGTGCCACTGTGCTCGGCCATCGGGGTGGGCGACCCCGCCGCCGTCCGCGAGCACGCCCGCCAGTCCTCGGACTACACCGCCTACAAGGTGAAGATCGGCGGCGATCCCGTGGCGGACACCGCGGCCATCACCGCCGTCGCGGAGGTCGCCGCGGGCAAACCGCTCTGGCTGGACGCCAATCAGTCCTACCGGCCGACCGCCCTCGTCCGCCTGATGGACGCGGTGCGCGAGGTGCCGCACCTGACGTGCGTGGAGCAGCCCGTGCCGGGCACCGACACCCTCGCCCTGCGCCGGGTCCGGGACCTGATCGGCCTGCCGGTGGCCATCGACGAGGGCAGCTTCACCGCCCAGGACCTGGCCCGCACACTCCGCCTCGACGCCGCCGATCTGGTGGTAGTGAAGATCTGCAAATCCGGCGGGCTGCGCAACGCCCTGAAGACCGCCCAGGTCGCGCTGGCGGGCGGCCTCGAGGTGCTGGCCAGCGGGCTGACCGACTGCGGTATCGGCTTCGCGGCCGCGCTGCACCTGTTCAGCCAGCTGGAACTGGCCCTGCCCGCCGAGCTGAACGGACCGGAGCTGCTGGCCGACCTCTACGTGGAGAACCTGGACATCGTCGCGGCCACCGCCACCGTCCCCTCCGGCCCCGGCCTCGGCGTCGAGGTCGACGAGGAACGCATCCGCGCCGAATCCATGGACCTGGCCTGGTCCTGAACGTCTGCGCACCCAGCCCCAGCAGCGAGGAGACGACGATGTCTTCCAGCTTTTCCCGGCGTGCCCTGCTCAAGGGGGCGGCCCTCGGCGGGCTCGCCACCACGGGAGCCCTCAGCGGCTGCTCCTCCGGCCCGCCACCTGGCACGGCCACCTGGTCCATGTGGTCCAGCAGCCCGGAGGAGAACCGGGTCTGGGCCGACTTCGGACGCTATGTCGAGCGGCGCATGCACATCAGATCGGCCTCGACCCTCACCCCCTCCGACGGCTATCCCACCAAGCTCGACCTCCAGCTCGTCAGCGGAACGGCCGGTATGGTCACCGCCCTCAACGGCTGGCTGATCCCCACCTACGCCTCACGCGGCGCACACCGGCCGCTGGACGATCTCATCGCCGCGGACCCCGACTTCGACCTCGACGACTTCTACCCCGCCATCCGGTCCATCTCCACGTTCGCCGGCCACACCTACGCCATCGGCTTCGACGTGGCACCGACCGTGCTCTACTACAACAGGACGCTGCTGGAGCGGAACGGCGTCGATCCGCCGTCCCCGACCGAGCCCATGAGCTGGGACACCTTCCGGGAACTTGCCATCGAGCTGAGCAAGCCGAAGGACCAGTACGGCTTCACCTGCGCCCCGACCATCGACGACCTGGTGTCCTGGATCTACTGCGCCGGTGGCGATGTCCTCGACGGGGACCGTGACACCAGCCCGCTGGACGCCCCCGAGGCCCTTCAGGCGATCCACTACGTGGTCGACCTGTTCGTCAAGGACCGGGTCACCCCGCCGATCGACAACCTGGTCGCCCAGAACGCCTCCGGCGCCTCCCTGGCCAACTTCCTCCAGGGCAATGTGGCATTCATGCAGAACGGCCCGTGGCAGGTGCTCAATGTCCGCAAGGCCCCCTTCACCTGGGACATCGTGCCCTTCCCCGCGGGACCGGCCGGATCCACCCCGCGGGTGTCGGGCTCCAGCTTCGCCATTCCCTCAGGGGTCAAGGACGACGACCTCGACCTGGCGTGGCGGCTGCTGAAGACCCTCACCAGCACGGGCGCGCTGAACATCTACGCACGGGCCGGGCGCAACAACCCCGCACGGCTCTCCGCCGCGAGCGCCTTCGAACCGCCGCCCGCCAACCTCGGCATCGTCCAGCGGATCCTGAAGGGCGAGGTGGCCGGCGGCCATCCCTTCAACGTCACCACCAACTGGAACCGCGTCCGGCTGCTGCTGGGCCAGGACCTGCCCCGGGCCTTCCTCGGCCAGGTGAGCGTGCGCGACGCGATCGACGGTGTGATGCCACGGCTGAACGCCCTGATGCGCCAGCACCGGGACGCCGTCCGCCAGGCCACCTGAGGAGGATCACGATGGCTGTCGAAACCCCCGCCGCGGCGACCGCGGCCCCACGGCGCCCCCCGCGTGGCCCGCTGCGCCGCCCCCGGTTCTGGCGGCACGGCTCGGAGACGCTGGCCGCCTGGCTGTTCCTGCTGCCGAGCCTGGCCGGATTCCTGGTCTTCACCGCCGGTCCGGTGGTCGCGGCCGGGGTGATCTCGCTGCTGGACTGGAACCTGTTCAGCCCGCCCCACTTCATCGGGCTGGACAACTTCGCCCGGCTCGGCCCGGACACCACCTTCTGGTCGGCGCTCGGCAACACCGCGTACTTCACCTTCGTCAGTGTGCCGCTGACGCTGCTGGTCAGCCTGGGCCTGGCGCTGCTGCTCAACCAGGGGCTGCGGCGCATGGCGGTGTTCCGGTCGCTGCTCCTGCTGCCCTACGCGACGATCACCGTGGCGGTGGCCTTCGTCTGGGTCTGGCTCTACATCCCGCACGACGGGCTGATCAATGCGGTGCTCGGCGCCTTCGGGATCGACGGCCCGGCCTGGCTGATCTCGGACGACTGGGCCATGCCCGCCCTCATCCTGATGAGCGTCTGGAAGAGCTTCGGCTTCGGCATGGTGATCTTCCTCGCCGGGTTGCAGGCCATTCCACAGCAGCTCTACGAGGCGGCCCGGGTGGACGGCGCCTCGCCCTGGCGGACCTTCCGCGCCGTGACGCTGCCCCTGCTGTCGCCCTCGGTGTTCTTCACCGTCGTCACCTCGATCATCGGCTCCTTCCAGGTCTTCGACCAGGCGCTGGTGATGACGGACGGCGGGCCGGGATCCAGCACCACCACGCTCGTGATGTACATCTACCGGACCGGATTCCAGAACTACGAGCAGGGCTACGCGGCCGCGCAATCGATGGTGCTGTTCGCCTTCATCGTCGTCATCACCGCGGCACAGTTCCTGCTCCAGCGGAGGCTGGTGCACTATGACCTCTGACGTGCCCGCGCTCGCGGCCCTCCGCCGCTCGCCCGTGGCGGCCCGCCGGCTGCTGGTGTTCACCTGTTTCCTGGTCACCGCGGTCACCCTCACCCCCATCGTGATGATGGTGCTGGTGGCCTTCCAGTCCGACGCCGAGTCGATGGCGGCACGGCCGTCGTTCTGGCCCGGCAGCTGGCATCCGGAGAACATCGGCCGCGCCTTCGACCTCGTCCCGCTGGGCCGCTACCTGCTGAACACCGTCTTCTTCGCCGGGGGTACGGCGCTGCTGGAGACGGTCACCGCGGCGCTGGCCGCGTACGCCTTCGCCCGGCTGCGCTTCCGGGGCCGGAGCGTGCTGTTCGGCGTCTATCTGACCACCTTGATGATCCCCTCGCAGGTCACCCTGATCCCGCAGTTCATCCTGGTGGCGAAGTTGCACGGGGTGGACACCTGGCCGGGGATGATCCTGCCGCACGCCTTCACCGCGCTCGGGGTGTTCCTGCTCCGCCAGTTCTTCCTGGGAGTGCCACGCGACTACGAGGAGGCCGCCCGGCTCGACGGGGCGAACCGCTGGCAGACGTTCATCCGGGTGATCGTCCCGCTCGCCGTCCCGGCCATCGCCACCCTGGCGGTGTTCAAGTTCATCAGCCAGTGGAACAACCTGCTCTGGCCGCTGGTGATCTCCAACAGCGACTCCACCCGGACCGCGGCGGTCGGCCTCCAGGTGTTCCAGTCCACCAACGGCACCCAGTGGAATCTGCTGCTGATGGCGGCCGCCATCACCACCGTGCCACTCATCGTGCTCTTCTTCCTCACCCAGCGCTGGTTCGTCAAAGGCATCACCATGAGCGGGCTCGGAGGCCGCTGACACCATGACATTTCTCTGGTCCGTGTTCACCAAACCGTGGTCCACGCTGCCCGGTGACGCCCTGGGCCGGCTGGTGTCCGGCCTCGGCTTCACCGGCGCCGAGGTCCCGGTCCGGGACACCGCGTACGTCACCCCCGGCGAAGCCGGACGGCTGCTGCCGGAGTTCACCGCGCGGCTGCGGGCCGAGGGCGTCGAGGTGATCAGCGTCGCGAGCGATCTCCGCGAACCCGTCTTCGCGGCCTGCCGGGAGGCGGGCGTGCCGATGATCCGAGTCATGGCCGAGCTGGGCCCGGACGGCTACGCCGCCTCGGTCCGGCGGGCGCGGCGACGGCTGGAGGACGCGGCGCCCCTCGCCGAGGGATATGGCGTCCAGATCGGGGTGCAGCCGCACCACGGGCGCTATGTGTCCTCCGCGCTCGGGGTGATGGACCTCCTCGACGGTCTGCCGGTCCAGCACTTCCGGGTCGTCTGGGACGCCGCCCATGACGCGCTGGCGGGCGACGATCCGCGGGTCACCCTGCCCCTGGTCGCCGAGCGGCTCGGCATCGTCAACCTCAAGAACGCCGTCCATGTGCGCACCGAACCGGCCGGTGAGGCCGTCGGCGGGCACTGGAAGCCCTGGTTCGTGCCAGGGCCCGAAGGGCTGGCGGACTGGTCGGCGGCGCTCGGCCAATTGGCGGAACTCGGCTTCACGGGCCCGGTGTGTCTGTCCGGGCAGTACTCCGACCCCGGTGTCCCGGTCGAGAAGCGCCTGGTGGCGGATCTGGCCGCGGCACGCGGCGCCGCGGGCGCCGCTTGACCGAACGTATCCCGGGGGGAGCGGGAGAACCCCGCGCCCCCGCTCCCCCCCGGCTCCTCCTCCCAGAGGCTCCTACGGCAGACCGCCCGGCTCCGGGCCCCGGTAACCCGGGCGGGACGAGGCGTCGATGCCCACCTCGTAGCGGATACCGGGATGGAGGGTGTTGCCGTCGACCCGGGCGCCGGTCGAGTGGTCGGCGAGGCCGATGGCGTGGTGGGTGGGGGCGGCGAACTCATTGCCGGTGATGGTGGCGTTCCGTACGTCCTCGAACATCAGGGCCTGGGAGGCGCGCAGCGTCTCGCAGTGGTTGCCCCTGATGGTGAAGTCGCCGGTGGTGCCGTGGCCGTCGCCCTCGCCGTCGTTGGGGCCCTCGGCCATCAGGCACATGTTGTCGATGTCCTCGCAGCGGTTGTTCTCGATGCGGACACGGTGGCTGGGCGGGGTGTCGCTGGCGAAGGTCTGCATGCAGTCGGCGTGCCGGCCATGGCTGTTGTCGGTGTCCCGGACCGTGTTGTGCGCGATGGTCAGATCGTCGCCGAAGAACCGGATGCCGTCGCCGTCCCCGCCCCTCGGGCCGACCACGGTGTTGTTCCGCACGGCGACGCGGTGGCCGGTCAGCTCGATCCCGGGCGCCTCCGGCCGGACGGACCGGAACCCGTCCACGATCACATCGTCGGCCTCGATGGTGATGCCGTCCACGGCGTCCCCGCCCCCGGCGTAGGTGATCGGGTGCTCCCGGCTCCCGCCCTTGGAGATGACCAGCCGCCGCCGGGACAGATCGCCGTCGAAGCAGACGGTGTCCCCCGGCTTCGCCCGGCGCGCCGCCTCCCGCGGGGTGGCGGCGCGCAGGGTGCAGCGCTCGCTCCCGTTCCCGGTGGTGAGCGACGCCGTCGGCCCGGCGGCGCCGCGCTCCTGAGGCCATGACGGACGCGCCAGGGCGGCCAGGAGGGCGAGGACCGAGACGGCGAGAAAGCCGAGGACGAGTCTCCAAGTGATCCGCATGGCGGGAACCGTAGAGCGGGATCCCGGGGACCGGTCCCGCCGTCAGCCGTGTGTCGCCGGCCTCCGGTTCACCCCACCGTCACCGTACGCCCCTAGGTTCGCTCCGACACATGGAAGGGCGTGATCCCCGATGGAGACGCACAGCACGCAGCGAAAGAGACGTAAGAGCCGATCGGCGCTGGTCGGCGGGGGAGTGGCGGTGGCGGTCGGCGCGCTGCTCGCCCCGCTTGTCGAGGCCCCCGCGGCGAGCGCGGCGGCACGGGCCGACGAGGTACGTCACCCCGTCACCTATGTGGACCCGCTGATCGGCTCCGCGGGCGGTGGCAACACCTACCCGGGCGCCAACCTGCCGTTCGGCATGATCGCCTGGTCCCCGACCAGCACCACCGGCGACCAGACCAACACCGCGGCGGCCAATGGCTATTCGTACGACACCACCCGGGTCCGGGGCTTCAGCCTCACCCATGTCAACGGCGCGGGCTGCCACCCCGGAGCCGCGGGCGATGTGCCGATCATGCCGTTCGTGGGCGAGGTGGACAGCTCTCCCACCGCCGACACCAAGGACCAGAAGTACGCCGCCACCTTCTCGCACGAGAAGGAGAAGGCCGAGCCCGGCCACTACCGGGTGGGGCTCGACTCGGGCGCGTCCGCCGATCTCGCGGTCAGCGAGCGGGCCGGTGTCGGCGACTTCTCCTTCCCCCAGGACGCCCCGGCCCGGCTGCTGTTCCGCACCTCCAACTCGCTCAACGGCAGCGAGAACGCCCACATCGAGATCGACCGGGAGCGGCACAAGGTCACCGGCTGGGTGCTCACCGGCGCGTTCTGCGGACGGCGCGCCAACGGCGGGGCGAACAACCGCAAGACCTACTACCGTCTCTACTTCAGCGCCTCGTTCGACCGCGCCTTCTCCACCGTGGGCACCTGGGAGAACGACCGGCTCGCACCCGGCGCCACCACCGCCGACGGCGGCGAGGGCTATCTCACCGGCGCCGACCGGGCCGGGCGCGGCTCCGGCGGATACGTCGGCTTCGACACCGCGCGGGACAACGATGTCCGGATGCGGCTCGGCATCTCGTACGTCTCCCTCGCGGGCGCCGAGGCCAATCTGCGCGCCGAGATAGCGCCCCGGGCGAGCGTCGCCGACGTGGCCGCCGCGGGACGGGCCGCCTGGGACCGCCGGCTGCGCGCCATCCGGATCAGCGGCGGCAGTGAGCCGCGCCGCACCGCGTTCTACACCGCCCTCTACCACTCGCTCCAGCAGCCCGACCTGATCAGCGACACCGACGGCCGCTACCCGGGCATGGACGGCACACCGCACCGCGTCGAGCGCGGGCAGACGGCGCAGTACAGCAACTTCTCCGGCTGGGACCAGTACCGCGCCCAGGTGCAGCTGCTCGCCCTGCTCCAGCCCAGGGTCGCCGGGGACTTCGCCCAGTCGCTGCTCAACTTCGCCCGGCAGAACGGCGGGGTGTGGGACCGCTGGGTGCACATCAGCGGCGCCACCCATGTGATGACCGGCGACCCCTCCGCCGCCACGCTCGCCACCTTCTACGCCATGGGGGTGCGGAACTTCGACGCCAAGGGCGCCTTCGACTCCCTCTACCGCCAGGCCACCGTCCCCCACCCCGACGGGCTCTCCGACAAGGGCTGCCCGGGGCAGTGCGAGGGCCAGCGCCCGAACCTCGCCCAGTACCTGGAATCCCGGTACGCCGCACAGGACGCCTGCCACTGCTGGGGCGGCGCCGCGGAGACCCTGGAGGACTCCGTCGCCGATGACGCGCTCGCCCGCTGGGCCCGGCTGCTCGGCCGCGCGAAGGAGGCCGACGAGCTCGGCGCGCGCGGCGGCTACTGGCGCAATGTGTTCAACCCCCAGGCCACCGGCGCGGCGGGCTACATCCAGGCCAGGAACCGGGACGGCTCCTGGGTGACCCCCTTCGACCCGGCGTCCGACCGGGGCTTCGCCCAGGGCAGCGCGGCCACCTACACCTGGATGGTGCCGCAGGACGTCCAGGGGCTCGCCGAGGCCATGGGTGGCCGCGACAAGGCGGCGGCCCGGCTGGACGGCTTCTTCCACAAGCCCGACGGCTCCTGGTCGGTCCGCGGCGGCGACCCGCTCCGCTACGACCCCACCAACGAACCCGGCATCCACGCCCCCTGGCTCTACAACGCCCTCGGGCAGCCCTGGAAGACCCAGGAGACGGTGCGCCAGATCGTCACCACCGTCTACGGCACCGGGCCGAAGGGGCTGCCCGGCAACGACGACCTGGGCACGATGTCCGCGTGGTACGTGTTCGCGGCGCTCGGCCTCTATCCGCAGGCCCCGGGGCGCGCCGAGGCGCTGCTCACCGGTCCGCTCTTCCCGCACGCGGAGATCGCCCCGGCGGGGCAGCGGCGCGCCCTGACCATCGACGCCCCGAACGCGTCCGACACCCGCCCCTATGTGCACGCGGTGCGGGTGAACGGCCGGCCGCACGACACCTCATGGCTGGACGGCTCCGTGCTGCGCCAGGGCGGTTCGCTCTCCTTCGACCTGGCCGACCGGCCCGACACCGGCTGGGCCACCGACCCGGGGCGGCTGCCCCACTGACGCGTTAGGCCGTCGCGTCGGCGAACGTGTCGGCGCGGATGTGGGTCATGGGCCGGCCCGCCACCCGGTACCTGCCGTTGGGCACCCGGTCGGACCGGGACACGTGCACGGTGAGCGGGCCGGCCCACTCATAGCCCTTGTCCTCCGCGTGGCGCATCAGCTGATCCGTCAGCTCCTGCCCCACATGACAGCCACGCCGGGTGAGCTCCTCGTGGACCGCGTGGGCGAGCTCGACGTCATAGACGTTGGGCACGACCACCCTGGTCGGTCCGCACACCACGGTGTGGCTGTCGCATTCACGTTTCAGCGCGCCGAGGAGTTCGACGGGCTCGCTGCGGACCACCTTGGCGAGCAGCGATGCCTCCCAGCGCTCAATCGCCCGTTCCCATCGGTTCAGCGTCTGCATGCCCTCCCGCGTTCCCGAAATGGATCACCTCATGCCCTTATCGGCGCAGCTCACCGTCATCGGCGCGGTTCACCGTCGCTACGGGTCCGCCGGAGCGTGAAGGTGTCCACGGGCTCGATACGGCCGTAGAGCCCGGTGACCGCGTAGTAGGTCACCGACATGGTGGTGGGGCCGCCCGGCCTGGTGCCGGGGTCCACGGTGAACGCGGCGAAGCCGTACGGGTTCACCCGGTCGCGCACCGCCGACCACGGGGCCGCCTCCGCCACATAGACCGGGGTCTTCCGGCCGTTCGCACCGGCGGCGCCGACCCCGGTGATGACATTGCACCGCGGGGTGTCGAACAGGACGTCCATCGACGGGATCGAGGTGCCACCGCCACCGATGACCATGTGCACCGTTCCCTCGCCGGTGTCCACCAGATCGGTACGGGTGGCGGCGGGGGTCGGCGTCATCGTGTCGTTGGGCTCCCGGCCGCGGATCGGGTGGGAGCGCTCGTAGTGGTGTTCATGGCCGCAGACGACCAGGTCGACGCCGTAACGGTCGAAGAGCGGCAGCCACTCCTGGCGGATGCCGAGGTCGGCGCCGTTGCCCGGGTGGTCGGCCGTGGAGACGACCACCTGGTGCATGACGACCACGATCCAGTCGATGTCCCGGTCGGCCCGGGCCCGGGTGAGCTCGGCCTCCAGCCAGCGGCGCTGGGCACCGCCGGAGTAGCCCCGCACATAGGTGTTCCCGGCGTCCTGGAGGGCCACGTCGTCATTGGCCAGGCTCACGACGCGCACCGAGCCGACGGTGAAGGCGTACCACAGCCCCTGGGTCTCGTCGTCGCCGCCGTTGCCGGGCAGTGAGAAGTACGCCTGGTAGGCGGCGAATCCGATCGGCCCGTTGCCCAGCTCGTTCTCGTGGTTGCCGGCCGCGGGCATCCACGGCCGGAACCGCGAGGACCGGCTGGTCATGTCGAACCAGTCGGCCCAGGTGCGCAGCCGGTCCTCGGACAGATTGGCGTAGCACAGATCGCCGTTGATGAGGTGGAACAGGGGCGCGACCCGCTCGACGGCGGTGGTCACGTCGTTGGCGTACGGCGAGCCGAGGTTGTCGTTGAGATAGGTGAGCTTCTCGGTGATCTTCGGCGGCTTGGGCCCGTTCAGCTTGCCCACCGTGGGCGTGCCCTGGTCGCCGAAGCTGGTGAAGGTGAACGGCGCCCGGCCGCCCGGCCCGGTGCGGAACGACCCCGCCTCCGGCGTCGCCCCGTCGTGGACGGCGGCGTAGACGTAGTCGGCGCCGGGGCGCAGCCGGCTCAGCCGGGCGTGGTGGACATACATGCTCTGCTGGGACTTGGCGTCCCGGTAGAAGGTGGTCCGCGCGGTGACCTCGGTGCCCATGCCATGGGCCGGGGTGCCGAGCATGACCCGCGGCCGTTTCACCGGCACCGGTGTCTGCCAGGACACCACGACCTCCCGGGCGGCGTCGGCCCCGAACTGTAGGTGCAGCCCGCTCACCGGCGGCATTCCGGACCCCTCCGGCCGGGTCCACAGCACCGGCGAGGCCGCCACCGCCTCCTGCTGGGACAGATATGTGCCCGCACCGGCCGCCGCGGCGCCCGCCACGCCCAGCAGCCCCCGGCGGCTCACCCGGGACGTGGTCGATGTGGTGGCCGCCGTCGCCGGTCTGGTGGCCGACGCTGCCGATGTGGTGGCAGTGTTCTTCGGTGTCGTCGTCATGGGGCGAAGCTCCCACGCACCCGTTGTCGCCGGACACCGTGGCGCCGTGAACACCACGGCACGGCGGGCTACCGGCGGGCGACCGGACGGCGAACCCCGACAACCATCTCGGTGCACGGTGGCGGATGTGCGTTGCCAGGGGCGGTGGCGGCGCCGCACGCTGGTGTCCGTGAGCGATCGGGACGAGGAGCTGCGCGGGCTGGACGCGGTGCTACAGGAGCTGCGCCACGCCCGCCACGGGCTGTACGGACCGCTGGTGCGGGAGCGCTTCCTGGGCGGGCTGCCCGCGGGTGTCACCCCGACCGGCTACCGGGTGCTGCGCTTCGTCGAGGCCAGCACCCCGCCGCCGCCCACCGTGTCCGACATCGCCGCCCTGCTGCTGTCCGACCGGGCTCGCGCCGTGCGCGTCGTGGACCGGCTGGCGGCGGCGGGGCTGGTGACCCGGGTGCGGGACACCGTGGACCGGCGGATACGGCGGGTGGCGCTGACCGACACCGGGCGCCGCCATGTCGCCGTGGCGGCCGCCCGGCGGACCCGGCTGCTGGGCGAGGCCATCGCCGACTGGCCGGACGAGGACCTCGCCCGGCTGACGGACTACCTGGAGCGGCTCAACGCCTCCGTGGCCCGTCATCTGCCGGTGTCCGGGGCGCCCGAGGTGTCCGGCGATCGGTGACGCGGGGCCGGGGCGCCACCGGCCCCGCGTCACCGCCGCGGGTGCGCCGCGCCGCGAGATGGCCCGTCGGCTACGCCTTGGACGCCCGGAAGTTCCGGAACAGCAGATAGGTGTCGAGGATGTCCGACGAGGCGCTCTCGACCGAGCGGTAGATGCCCCACTTGGGCCGCTGGTAGTCGTCCTGGTCGGGCATCTTCACATTGGACATGCTGCCCTGGACCGCCACCGGGGCACCGGACCCGGTGCCGTTGCGCACCACGCAGGCCGCCTTGCCGTTCGAGCCGATGGTGAACGTCCACTCGATGGTGATCCACTTGTTGCGCAGCGGCGCGAGGCTGGTCGAGGCGATGTCCGGTGAGCCGGAGTTGGCGTACGCACGGGCCCGCAGCGTCTCCGTGCTGCCGCTGCGGCCCAGGTCCAGGGTGATGTACGGACCGCCGTTGTCCACCGGGGTCTTGGTCTGGAAGATGTGGGTGAACTTGCTGGTGCCGTGCAGCGAGGTGGGCATGAACATCTCGTAGCTGAGGCTCCAGGTCTCACCATCACGCATCTTCACGGTGGAGCCGCCCTGCACCATGCCCTTGGACTCGGTGCGCTGGCGGTCGCCGCCCCCGGTGGTGTCCCGGTCGTCCTTCCAGATGTTGAAGCGGTAGTGGTCACCGCCCTCGACGATCACGTACTTCCGGTCGGGGTGGGCTCCGCCGCGGTCCGCCTCGATGCCCTCGAACGCCTTGAGCCCGTCGCTGGACGGGTCAGGATGCCAGAGCAACTGCGCGGCCGCGGCGCGCGAGGCGGCGGAGGCCGGGGTGGCGCCCGAGGCCAGCTGCCCGAGGGCGATCGGTGTTCCGACGGCTGCCGCGGCCATCGAACCGAGGACCCGGCGGCGGCTCAACGGGTGGGGAGGGGGGAGTTCTGCCATGGTCGTTGACTTCCTTCCTGATCCGGTAAAGGAGTGGCGTGCTCATGGCGCACCACGCAGATTGGACCGGACCAAATCGACCGTCAAGGCGCGAGGACGGTTCTTTACCTGAGAATTGGTTCAGGTAGCTGAACAGAATCGGTCACTTACTGGGGCATAGGGTGGCATCTCCGTCCCTCATTTTGAGCGTTTGTTCGTTCTTGTGAACCCGTAGACAGTGTCTACGGGTGTCTGGTAGACAGTGTCTATGGCTGAGGGTGGGCAGGACACAGGTCTCCGGTCCCGGTTGGTGGACGTCGGGGTGGAGCTGGTGGACGAGGAGGGGGCCGGGGCCCTCTCGCTGCGGGAGATCGCCCGTCGGGCCGGGGTGTCGCACGGGGCGCCGCGGCGGTACTTCCCGACGCATCTGTCCCTGCTGTCCGCCATCGCGCGCCGCGGCTTCGAGAGCCTGGCCGCCCAGGCCGGTGAGGCCGTCGCCGCCCATGAGGGCGAGCCACGTGAGCAGTTGACGGCGCTGGCGCGGAGCTGGCTCGACTTCGCGCTGACCAACCGCGGCATGTTCGAGCTGATGTTCCGTCACGATCTGCTGGAGAGCGGCCACTTGGGTCTGCGGGAGACGAGCCTGCCGCTCTTCGCCACCCTCGTCGACCTGGTGGCCGAGGCACGGCCGGACTCCGGCGCGGAGCCACGGATCGTCGCGGGCGCGCTGTGGGCGAATCTGCACGGCATCGCCCAACTGTGGGGCTGGGGCAGCCTTCAGCTCGCGGTGGGAGGCGACGATCCCGAGCCGCTGCTGCGGGCCGCGCTCGACGCCCACCTCGGCCCGGAGGTCCGATGAGCTCCCCGCGCGCCCGGCGCCTCACCCTCGCCGCGAGCGTCACCGGAGCCGTGATCGTCGCCCTGGACGGCACCGTGCTGACCGTCGCCCAGCCCCGGCTGCAACGGGATCTCCATGCCACGTTCGCGCAGGTCCAGTGGACCAGTACCGGATATCTGATCGCCGTGGCGAGTCTGCTGGTGTTCGCGGGCCGCCTCGGCGACCGCTATGGCCATCGGCGCGTCTTCGCCATCGGGATGCTGGGCTTCGGCGCCGCCTCGGCGGGCATCGGGCTCGCGGGCGGCATCGGCTGGGTGATCGGGCTGCGGGTCGTCCAGGGGGTTTTCGGGGCGCTGCTGCAACCCGCCACCCTCGGGATGCTGCGGGCCGCGTACCCGCCCGACCGGCTCGGCAGGCCCGTCGCGGTGCGGACCGGCGCCATCGGGCTGGCGGCCGTGGCCGGTCCCCTGGCCGGCGGGGCGCTGACCAGCCAGCTGGGGTGGCGGGCGGTGTTCTTCGTCAATGTCGTGCCCGCCCTCGCCATGGGTGTGGCGGCCCTCGCCGTCCGGGGCCGGGCCGTGTCCCGCGAGGGCGCCGGGCCGCGGCTCGATCTGCCCGGTGCCGCTCTGCTCGCGGTGGCGCTGGCCGGGCTGGTGCACACGCTCGTCGGCATCCCCGAAACCGGCTGGACGGTGACGACCGCGCTCGGGGCCGGGTGCGCCGTGGTGGCCGGAGGCGTCTTCGTACGGCATGAGCGCCGGACGCGGGATCCGCTGGTGCCGCCGGGCGTGCTGCGGTCGGGCGCCGCGGGCCCGGCGCTCGGTGTGCTGGTGGCCGCGTCGGCCGCACTGTTCGGGGCGCTGTTCCTCGGCACGTACTACCTCCAGGGCGTGCTCGCGCTGGATCCGCTGGCCGGCGGGGTGCGGGCGCTGCCGCTCGCGGTGATGATGGTGCTGGGCGCGCCGGTGGCGGCGATGCTGACGTCTCGTCAGGGTCCCCGCCGTACGGCGGTGGCGGGGATGGTTCTGGTGGCGGCCGGTGTGCTGCTGATGTCCCGTCTCGGCCGGGGCTCGGGCGCCGAGGCGATCGGGGGCTGCTTCCTCCTGCTGGGCGCGGGTTTCGCCACCGTGATGGTCACCGCGACCACCGTCGTCGTGCGGGACGCGTCCGTGGACACCGCCGGGGTGGCGGGCGGGCTCCAGCAGACCGCCATGAACATCGGGCCCGCGCTGGGGGTCGCCGCCGCGACCACGCTGATGAGCGTGGCCGGGCGGGGTGACGCCGCCGGGCGGCCGCCCGGTGACGGGCCGCGCTGGGCGGCCGATGTCTTCCTCTCGGCGATGGGACCGGCGCTGACGGTCCTCGCGGCCGTGGCCGCGGCCGGTGCGCTACTGGCCACCAGGCTGCCCGGCCGACCGGCGCCGCGGCGGCCCGAGGACCGGCCGGTGGCAGAGCTCCCGGACGGACCCCCGAGGTCCGAGATCGCGTCGGGCGCGTGACCCCACATCGCCCGTGGTGTGCACCGGGTCGTGCAGCTACCGGTCCGTACGGCCATCCGCCGCCCGGGTCCGCGGTGGACGCCTTTCCGCGGGCGTACGAACCTGCGGGCGTACGAATCCGCGGGCGTACGAAACCGCCGCCACCGGTCGCCCCTGACCCGAGGGCCGGGGGGCCGGTGGCGGCGGCGCGTGGCGGGTGGGTTCGGCTCAGTTGAGGGCGACCAGCAGATCGCCGCCCTCCACCTGCTGAATCGTGTTGATGGCGATGCGCGACACGGTCCCGCTCTTCGGGGCCGCGATGGTGGCCTCCATCTTCATCGCCTCGATCGTGCCGATGGTGGCACCGGCCTCCACCTGGTCGCCCTCGGCCACCGCCAGGGTCACCACACCCGCGAAGGGCGCCGCCACATGGCCGGGGTTGCTCCGGTCGGCCTTCTCGGTGGCCGGTACGTCGGAGGCCACCGAGGTGTCCCGCACCTGGACCGGGCGCAACTGGCCGTTCAGCGAGGCCATCACCGTGCGCATACCGCGCTCGTCGGCGTCGCCGATGGCCTCCAGCTCGATCAGCAGCCGGACACCGGGCTCGAGGTCCACCGTGTACTCGTGCCGTGGGCGCAGTCCGTAGAAGAAGTCCTTGCTGTCCAGCACGCTGGTGTCGCCATGGGCCTGCCGGTGCGCCTCGAACTCCTTGGTCGGGCCGGGGAACAGCAGCCGGTTCAGCGTGGCCCGCGGGTCCTTCTCCAACTGCTCCCGGTCCTCCGCGGACAGCTCCGCGGCCACCGGCTTGGCGGCGGCACGGCCCTCCAGCGCCTTGCCGCGGAACGGCTCGGGCCAGCCGCCGGGCGGATTGCCCAGCTCGCCGCGGAGGAACCCGATGACCGAGTCCGGGATGTCGTACCGGCCCGGCTCCGCCTCGAAGTCCTCCGGCGACACCCCCGCCCCCACCAGGTGCAGCGCGAGATCGCCGACCACCTTCGACGACGGGGTGACCTTCACCAGATGGCCCAGGATCCGGTCCGCGGCGGTGTACATCGCCTCGATGTCCTCGAACCGGTCGCCGAGCCCGAGCGCGATGGCCTGGGTGCGCAGATTGGACAGCTGACCACCGGGGATCTCATGGTGGTACACCCGTCCGGTCGGCGAGGCGAGACCCGCCTCGAACGGTGCGTAGATCTTGCGCACGGCCTCCCAGTACGGCTCCAGGCCGCCGATCGCCTCGAGGTCGAGCCCGGTCGGCCGGTCGGAGTGGTCGGTGGCCGCCACGATCGCCGACAGCGACGGCTGGGAGGTGGTGCCCGCCATGGACGCCACCGCGCCGTCCACCGCGTCCGCACCGGCCTGCACCGCCGCGAGATAGGTGGCCAGCTGACCGCCCGCGGTGTCATGGGTGTGGATGTGCACCGGCAGGTCGAACTCCCGGCGCAGCGCGGAGACCAGCTTCGCCGCGGCCGGGGCGCGCAGCAGCCCCGCCATGTCCTTGATGGCCAGCACATGCGCGCCCGCGTCCACGATCTGCTCGGCGAGCCGCAGATAGTAGTCGAGGGTGTAGAGCCGCTCCGAGGGATCGGACAGGTCGGAGGTGTAGCAGAGCGCCACCTCGGCGATGGCCGAGCCGGTCTCCCGTACCGCGTCGATCGCGGGCCGCATCTGCCCGATGTCGTTCAGCGCGTCGAAGATCCGGAAGATGTCGATCCCGGTGGCCGTGGCCTCCCGTACGAAGGAGGTGGTCACCTCGGTCGGGTACGGCGTGTAGCCCACGGTGTTGCGGCCGCGCAGCAGCATCTGGAGACAGATGTTGGGCACCGCCTCGCGCAGCTTGGCCAGCCGCTCCCAGGGGTCCTCGGCGAGGAACCGCAGCGCCACGTCGTAGGTGGCCCCGCCCCAGCACTCCAGCGACAGCAGCTCCGGCACGGTCCGCGCCACCACCGGGGCCACGGCCAGCAGGTCCTTGCTGCGGACCCGGGTGGCCAGCAGCGACTGGTGCGCGTCCCGGAAGGTGGTGTCGGTGACACCGATCGTGGGCGACTCGCGCAGCCGGCGCGCGAAGCCCTCCGGGCCCAGCTCGGTGAGCCGCTGCTTGGAGCCGGCGGGCGGCTCGGTGTCCGGCACCGGGGGGAGCTTGGTGGTCGCGTCGATCAGATGGGGCCGCTCACCGTGGGGCTTGTTCACCGTGATGTCGGCGAGATAGGTGAGCAGCTTGGTGCCGCGGTCGGCGGAGTGACGCGCCGTCAGCAGATGCGGCCGCTGCTCGATGAACGACGTGGTGACCTGCCCGGCCCGGAAGTCCGGATCGTCCAGCACCGCCTGGAGGAAGGGGATGTTGGTGGACACCCCGCGGATGCGGAACTCGGCCACCGCGCGCCGGGCGCGGCCGACCGCGGTGGCGAAGTCCCGCCCCCGGCAGGTCAGCTTGACGAGCATCGAGTCGAAGTGGGCACTGATCTCCGCGCCGGAGTGGGTGGTGCCGCCGTCCAGCCGGATGCCCGAGCCGCCCGGGGAGCGGTACGCGCTGATCATCCCGGTGTCCGGGCGGAAGCCGTTGGCCGGGTCCTCGGTGGTGATCCGGCACTGGAGCGCCGCACCCCGCAGATAGACGGTGTCCTGGGCGAGGCCGAGGTCGGACAGCGTCTGACCGGCGGCGATCCGCAGCTGCGACTGGACGAGGTCCACATCGGTGATCTCCTCGGTCACCGTGTGCTCGACCTGGATCCGCGGGTTCATCTCGATGAACACATGGCGGCCGTCGCGGTCGAGCAGGAACTCCACCGTACCGGCGTTGCGATAGCCGATCTCCCGGGCGAACTTCACCGCGTCCTCGCAGATCCGGGCCCGCAGCTCCGGATCGAGGTTGGGCGCGGGGGCCAGCTCGATCACCTTCTGGTGGCGCCGCTGCACCGAACAGTCGCGCTCGAACAGATGGATGACATCGCCCTGCCCGTCGGCGAGGATCTGCACCTCGATATGGCGGGGCTCCACCACCGCCTTCTCCAGGAAGACCGTGGCATCGCCGAAGGCGGACTCGGCCTCCCGCGCCGCGGCCTCGATGGACTCGCGCAGCGTCTCCCGGCTCTCGACCCGGCGCATTCCGCGCCCGCCACCACCGGCGACGGCCTTCACGAACACCGGGAAACCGAGCTCGTCCGCGGCCCGGACCAGCTCGTCCACATCGGTCGACGGCTCGGAGGAGCCCAGCACCGGCACCCCGGCCGCACGGGCGGCGGCCACCGCGCGCGCCTTGTTCCCGGTGAGCTCCAGGATCTGCGCGCTGGGCCCCACGAACGTGATGCCCGCCTCCTCGCACGCGCGCGCGAGATCGGGGTTCTCGGACAGGAAGCCGTAACCGGGGTACACCGCGTCCGCGCCCGCCTGACGCGCCGCGTTGACGATCTCCTCGACGGAGAGGTAGGCCCGCACCGGATGGCCCGGCTCGCCGATCTCGTACGCCTCATCGGCCTTCAGCCGGTGCAGTGAGTTGCGGTCCTCGTGCGGGAACACGGCGACGGTTCTCGCGCCCAGCTCATAGCCGGCGCGGAAGGCGCGAATGGCGATCTCACCACGATTGGCGACCAGCACCTTGCGGAACATGCCCGATCCCTTCTACCTGCCCGTTACCAACACACACGCTTGTCGGCGAACCCTACTGCCGCCTGCCATATGGCACGCCCGCGGTGTGATCGAGTTCTCGTGGATGACGGGCGACATGGCATCGGGTCCTCTTATCCATGGTCGCCGGGGATACCCAGAGTGGCCCTGCGACCGCGCCGGGTGGTGCTGTGCACGGCCCCGGAACGGGAGGGGCCGGTCGAGCGCGCGACCGCTCACCACTCGGCGAGCGAGCCGTCCGCATGGCGCCACACCGGATTCCGCCAGGCGTGCCCCCGGCGGTCGGCGGCGCGCACCGCGGCCTCGTCCACCTCGATCCCGAGCCCCGGGCGGTCGGTGCGCGAGAGCTGCCCGGCGGTGAACCGGAAGGGCTCCGGATCGGCCACGTAGTCCAGGAGTTCGGCGCCCTGGTTGTAGTGGATGCCGATGCTCTGCTCCTGGATGAGGAAGTTCGGGGTGGTGAAGGCGATCTGGAGACTGGCGGCGAGCGCCACCGGCCCGAGCGGGCAGTGCGGGGCGAGCTGGGCGCCGTGGGGCTCGGCGAGGGCGGCGATGCGCCGCAGCTCGGAGATGCCGCCCGCATGCGAGATATCGGGCTGGAGGATGGCCACCCCGGCCCGCAGCGGGGCGATGAACTCGCGCCGCGAGTACAGGCGCTCACCGAGCGCGATGGGGATGGGGGAGGCGTTCACCAGGTCAGGGACGATGTCCATGTGCTCGGAGAGCACCGGCTCCTCGACGAACAGCGGCGCCGCCTCGGCGAGCAGCGGCAGCAGCCGGCGGGCGTTGGCGGGGGAGACCCGGCCGTGGAAGTCGAGGCCGAAGTCGCGGTCGTCGCCGAGGACCTCACGGGCGGTCTCGGCGCGGCGCACCGCGGCCCGTATCTCCGCCCGGGTGGCGACCGGGGTCATCCGGCCGCAGCCGTTCATCTTGACGGCGGTGAACCCCGCCTCGATCTGCGCGGTGAGCGCGTCGCGGATCTCCTCGGGCTCATCGCCGCCGATCCACGCGTAGGCGCGGATCCGCTCCCGCACCGGACCGCCGAGCAGCTGGTACACCGGTACGCCGTAGTGCTTGCCCTTGATGTCCCACAGCGCCTGGTCCAGCCCGGCGACGGCGCTGGAGAGGACCGGTCCGCCACGGTAGAAGCCACCCTTGGTCATCACCTGCCAGTGGTCCTCGATCCGCATCGGGTCCTGGCCGATCAGATACTCGGTGAGCACCTCGACCGCGGCGCGGACCGGCTCGGCCCGCCCCTCGACCACCGGCTCGCCCCAGCCGACCACCCCCTCGTCGGTCTCCACCCGGACGAACATCCAGCGCGGCGGGGCCAGGAATGTCTCGATACGAGAGATCTTCACGGGTGGTGTCCTTCCCTGGGAGGGGCGAGGCTGTGAGATTAAACGATAAATAATGAGAACTTCGCCTGCCGTCGGGGCCGGAAAAGACCTTGCGCCACGCCATGGCGAGTTCCGGCGATTCCGCCCATCATGCCGCCATGACAGCAAACCTGACGCGTCGTCATATTCTTGGTCTGGCCGCCCTCCAGAGCGCGGCGGCCCTCGGACTCACCCGTATCGGCCTCACCCCGGCGGCCGCCGCCGAGAGCGCCGACGACTTCCCCGCCGTCGTCATCGGCTCCGGCTACGGCGGGGCCGTGGCCGCGCTCCGGCTCGGCGAGGCGGGCATAAGAACGCTCGTCCTGGAGATGGGGCGGTTATGGGACGCCCCGGGCCCCGACGGCCGGGTCTTCTGTTCGATGACCGCCCCCGACCAGCGCTCCATGTGGTTCAAGAGAAGGACCGAGGCACCCCTGTCCACCTTCCTGTGGCTGGACGTCATCAACAAGGACATCACCCCCTACCCCGGCGTCCTGGACCGCGTCAGCTACCCCGGCATGTCCGTCTACGTGGGCCGCGGGGTCGGCGGCGGCTCGCTGGTCAACGGTGGTATCGCGGTCACCCCGCCGCGCTCGTACTTCCAGCAGATGCTGCCGCAGGTGGCCGCGGACCCCATGTACGACACCTACTTCCCGCTGGCCAACCGCATGCTCGGCGCCACCACCGTGCCCTCCGCGTGGTTCGAGTCCACGGAGTGGTACACCTACGCCCGGGTCGCCCGCGCCCAGGCCGCCAAGGCGGGCCTGAAGACCGTCTTCGTGCCCAACGTCTACGACTTCGACTACATGCGGCGCGAGGCCGACGGAACCGCGACCAAGTCCGCGCTCGCCCAGGAGGTCATCTACGGCAACAACTTCGGCAAGCGCAGCCTCGACAAGACCTATATCGCCGCCGCGCTCGGCACCGGCCGGGTCACCCTCCAGACGCTGAGCCGCGTCCGCGCCCTGCGGCGGGCACCGGACGGCTCTTATGTCCTCACCGTGGACCGTGTCGACACCACCGGCACCGTCGTGGCCACCGACGAGATCACCTGCCGCTCGCTCTTCCTCGGCGCGGGCAGCCTCGGCACCACCGAACTCCTGCTGCGCGCCCGGGAGACCGGCGCCCTCCCCGGGCTGAGCGCGGAGGTCGGCCGGGGCTGGGGCGGCAACGGCAATGTCATGCTCGGCCGCGCCAACCACGTGTGGAACCCGACCGGCGCCCATCAGTCCACCATCCCGGTGATGGCGATCGACGACTGGTCCAACGCCACCAATCCGGTCTTCGCCGAGATCGCCCCGCTGCCGGCCGGTCTGGAGACCTGGGTCAGCCTCTACCTCGCCATCACCCGGAACCCCGAGCGCGCCACCTTCACCTACGACGCGGCGAAGGACACCGCCGTACTCAACTGGACCCGCGCCCAGAGCGCGCCCTCCGTGGCCGCGGCCAAGGCCCTCTTCGACCGCGTCAACTCCGCCAATGTCACCATCTACCGCTATGACCTCTTCGGCGACACCCGGGCCTTCGCCGACGACTTCTGCTACCACCCGCTGGGCGGCTGCGTGCTGGGCCGGGCCACCGACGCCTACGGCCGGGTGACCGGCTACGACGGGCTCTATGTGACCGACGGCTCGCTCATCCCGGGCTCCATCGGCGTCAATCCGTTCGTCACCATCACCGCCCTGGCCGAGCGCACCATGGCCCGGGTCCTGGCCGAGGACCCGGTCGGTGGCCGGTGACCCCGCCGGGGGCGTGCCCGCCCCGTCAGCCCAGGGCCCGGTCGAGGTTGAACGCGGCGCTGATGAGCGCGAGATGGGTGAACGCCTGCGGGAAGTTGCCGATCTGCTCACCGGTGCGGCCGATCTCCTCGGCGTACAGCCCGACATGGTTGGCGTAGGTGAGCATCTTCTCGAAGGCCAGCCGCGCCTCGTCCACCCGGCCGGCTCGGGACAGCGCCTCGACGTACCAGAACGAGCAGATCGAGAAGGTGCCCTCCTCACCGCGCAGCCCGTCCGGACTCACCGTGGGGTCGTAGCGGTACACCAGCGAATCGGACACCAGCTCCTCGCCCAGCGCGTCCAGGGTGGACAGCCACTTGGGGTCGGTGGGGGAGATGAACTTCGACAGCGGCATCATCAGCAGCGAGGCGTCGAGCACCTCCTCGCCCTCGCGCTGCACGAAGGCGCGCCGCCGCGGCGACCAGCCGCACCGCATGATCCGGCGGTAGATGTCATCGCGCGCCGTCGACCAGCGGGCCATGTCCGCGGGCAGTCCGCGGTGGCGGGCGATGCGCATCGCCCGCTCGATCGCGACCCAGCACATCAGCTGCGAGTACAGGAAGCGCTGCGGGCCGGAGCGGGTCTCCCAGACGCTCATATCGGGCCGGTCCCAGTTGTCGCACACCCAGCCGACCAGGGTGCACACGGCGTCCCAGTGGTCACTGGAGAGCGGCTGCCCCCACTTGTCGTAGAGGTAGAGGGAGTCCACCAGCGCCCCGTAGATGTCCAGCTGGAGCTGGTGGACCGCCGCGTTGCCGACCCGGACCGGGGACGAGCCCAGATGCCCCTCCAGATGGGGGAGCGTCTGCTCGGGGATCTCGCTGCGGCCGTCGATGCCGTACATGATCTGCAACGGGCCGCCGGGGCCGTCTCCCAGGGCGATGCCCTCGGACAGGAAGCGCACGAACGCCTCGGCCTCCTGGGTGAAGCCCAGCCTCAGGAGTGCGTAGATGCAGAACGCGGCGTCGCGGACCCAGACGTATCGGTAGTCCCAGTTGCGCTCGCCGCCGATCTGCTCGGGGAGGCTGGTCGTCGGGGCCGCCACGATGGCGCCGGTCGGCGCGTAGGTGAGCAGCTTGAGGGTGAGCGCCGAGCGGTGCACCATCTCCCGCCACCGCCCGCGGTAACGGGACTGCGCGAGCCAGCGGCGCCAGTAGCGCACGGTGGCGTCGAACAGCTCCTCCGCCTCCGCCTGCGGGCAGTGCCGCGGCTGCACCGTACCGCCGATCCGGTCCAGCGCGAACACCGCGGCCTCGCCCTCGACCAGCTTGAACGTGGACACCGCGTCGGGCCCGTCGACCTCCATGGTGACGCCGGACGTCAGCGCCAGCGTCAGCTCCGGGGACTCGAAGATCGTGAGCTCCTTCTCGGTGCGCACCGTGTGCGACTGCCGGCCGTAGTCGAACCGGGGTGCCAGCCGTGCGGTGAAGGGCAGCGAGCCGCGGACGCACAGCACCCGGCGGATCAGCCGGTGCCGGTCGGCCTCGCGCGAGTCGTCCACGATCGGCATGAAGTCCTGGACCTCGGCGACCCCGTCGTCCGCGAAGAAGCGGGTGATGAGGATGTTGGTGTCCGGGAAGTAGAACTGCTTCGTCCGGACGGGCACCTCGGGGGTGAGCCGGAAGGAACCGCCGCGGTCGGCGTCGAGGATCGACGCGAACACACTGGGGGCGTCAAACCGGACCGGGCAGTACCAGTCGATGGTGCCGCGCGTGTCCACGAGCGCGGCGGTGCGCAGATCGCCGATCAGACCGTGCTCGGCGATCGGCACATAGCGGGACGCGTCCGTCGGGTGGCGGATGCTCTCGGCGACGGTCATCGGAACCTCCCGCGCGGGCCGGAACCCATGGGCGGCGCGGACTCTCACTTCACCATACGACCGAAGGACCGGTCCGGCGCAGCGCCCGGCCCACCGGGGCGCCCCCGGCGCCCGCGGGCGCTGCCTCGGTGTCACCTCTCATCACCGTATGTGGTCGGCGGAGCCGGACGTCCGGCGGGGCCCCGGCCCTCAGCGCGAGGTGGAGCCGGGTGCCGCCAGCCAGGACGCGACCGCCGCCGCGATGGGCTGACCGGTCTCGAGCTCGACAAAGCCGAATTGACCGCCCTGGTTGCACTCCAGGAACCACCACACGCCCTCGGCGTCCTCGGCGAAGTCGAAGGCCCCGTAGGCAAGACCGGTGAGCGTCATGTACTCATGCACGGAGCGCACGATTCTGGCGGGCACGCCCACCGGTTCCCAGTGGTGTCCATGACAGCCATAGCGCCCATCCACCTGGCCGGAGGCGGCGGTCTTGCGCGCGGCGAATAACTGGCTGCCGACGCAGATCAGCCGGATGTCCGCCGCTTTGGGAATGTAGCGCTGAAGAAGGGTCGCCCCGGCCGCGACATCGGAGAAATCCGTGTCCGGTCCGATACGGGTGGTAGGCAGCGCGACCGGTGGATCGACGGACGGTGGACCGGACGCGGATTTCACCACGATGTCCGAGTACTGGACCGCGAAATCGCGCGCCGCGCGCGGATAGGTGGTGACAAGAGTCGAGGGCACGGCGAAACCGCTGTGCTGGGCGACCCGCAACTGGAAGGGTTTGTGGCGGGCCGGTTCGGCGGCCGCGGGATGGTTCATCCAGCGTGCCGTGGTCGCGTAGAGCATCCCGTACAGGGCCTGTCCGCACTCGGCCGTCAGCCACTCCGAGGGATTCGCCGCGTGCGCCGCCGGCCGACCCGGCCTGCGCACCCAGATGGACCGCACACCGTGGATGCTGACGAGGCGTCCCTCGGTCGACAGAAATCCCGCGAAGTCGCCACGGTCGAATTCGACCGACAGGGCGGCCTGATCCGGAAGGTCGGCCGGATCGAAACGCACCAGAGGGACGCCTTGTTCGCGCAGCTCCGCCACCACCAAGTCGGCAGTGACATCCTGGCGACAGGTCAGGATGAGTACCGTCATCGACGTGTGTGCAGGTCAGTCGTCGAAGTGCGTCTTGGAGCCGGCCGTGGACGTGGTCGTGCCGGTCGCCAGCAGCACCGCCCGGTCGGCGATGGCCGGACGGCCGTCAGAGAGGACATTCAACTGAAGGGCGGCGTTATAGGCGTAGGGAACACTGACCGACGACCGCTCGGCGGGGATTGCGTGCTTCAGTACGAAGGGCTGCATGAGTGACCTCTTGGTGCTCCATGTATTCGTCTATCCACCACGCAACAGTACGTACTAAAAGTCTACGGCACTCACTAGCAACGATTTTGTCCTGTGTAGGGCGATATGAAGTGTGTCACAGGCTTCCAAGGCAACATATGCCTCAGGAATTGCGTCTTCGAATAGTCGGCCTGTGCCGGGGGAGCACCGGATCCGCCTCGGTGTTCCGAGGCGGACCACCGGGCCTGACCGCCCGTCGGGTCAGGACGTCCGTCCGCCCTCGCGGTGGGTGACGCGGATCTTCGACTGGCCGTGCGGCAGCTCCTCCCAGTCCGCCATGAACCGCGCGGCCAGGCCGTGTTTCTCGGCCAGTGCGATGAGCGTCTCGGTGCGGTAGTAGAAGTCCTCCCGCAGCACCTGGTGTTCCACACCCTCGGTGCGGTCGAAGGTGAAGTCGAACCAGCCGCCCGGGGCCATGACGCGGCCGACATGGGCCAGGCACTCCTCGATGACCGGCAGTGGCGAGTGCGAGAACACGCTGTGCGCGTGCACCACGTCGAAGTGGGCGTCGGGCAGGAACCGCAGCGTCAGATCGCGCACCGGGGTGAGGGTGGGCAGACGGTCCTGGAGGCCCTGGCGCACCAGCGTGTCCTGCGCGGCCGCCAGGATGTCGGGCGAGATGTCGATGCCGTAGTAGTGGCCCGGCTCCAGATGGCTGATGAACCGCCAGCCCGCCCGCAGATTGCCACAGCCGATCTCCAGCATCCGGTGCTCGGGGCGCAGCCCGTGGCCGAGGAGATAGTCGAACTGCATCGCGCCCAGCGCCAGCCACCGCTCATGGCTGCGGCTGCCGACCGCCGCCTCCGGGCTGGTACGGGTGTCCGACCGCATCACCGCGCGGTAGTACGCGACGTGGTCCGGGTAGCGGTAGCGCAGCCAGGCGTCCCGGGTGGCGCGGACCAGATGGCGCGGTACGCGCTGCGGATGGCGCAGTGCGTAGGAGACCCGGTGGCCGAGGGCGGAGCGGTTGACGCTGAGGTTCTTGGCGGGCATGGGATCTCTCTCGTGCTGGTGGCGGGGACGCGGCGGCCTGGCGGGCCATGTGTTCCCGCGTCGTCGTGGTCGGTACCAGCCTCGGCGCCGTGGCGGCGGCGGGGATCGGCGGAGCGGCCCCGGTCAGGAGGCGGTCCGGATGATCGCCGTATCAACCGATCGGATGATGCGGCGTCCGGTCCGGCGCGTTAGGACTGGCTGAGGGAGTGAACCGAGGAGCAGGGGAGGGGCCGGGGTGCGGTCGGCGGTCGGTGCGGCAGGTCGGTCCGGGTGGGCCCGGTGGCCGGGGGTGTGGTCGGCGTGGTCCGGGCGGTCCGGGTCCGACGGGCCGGACGATCCGGACGAGCGGTGGCTGACGGCGGTCCTGCACATCGCGTTCTTCCTGCTGCTGGGGTCCTCGCTGATCCGCTATCTGATCCGGGACACCGGCAGCGCGCCCAACGGCTGGGTCATCGCCCTCTTCGTGGCCTTCGGCGCGCTCTATCTGCCCGGCCGGTGGCCGGCGCCCGCGCCGAGCCCCGGCGGCCGGCCCTCCGGCCGCTATCTGCTCTGGCTGACCGCGGTACTGGCCGCATGGGTCGCGCTGCTGGTCCTCGCGCCGAGCGCCGCCTGGTGTGCCATGCCGCTGTTCTTCACCGGTCTGCACACCCTGCCGACCCGGTTCGCGGTGCCCCTGGCCGCCGTGCTCACCGCGCTGGTCGTCGCGTCCAAGCTGCGGTTCATGCACGACGGCTTCGACCCCAACGCGCTGATCGCGCCGCCCGCCATCGCCGCCGTGGCCGCCGCCGTCCTCATCCATCTGCGGCGCCAGTCGGCGCGGCAGCGGGTGCTGATCGACGACCTGGTCCGCACCCGCCGCGATCTGGCCGCGACCGAGCGGCGGGCGGGGATCCTGGCCGAGCGCCAGCGGCTGTCGTCGGAGATCCACGACACCCTCGCCCAGGGCCTGTCCAGCCAGCGGATGCTGCTCCAGGCCGCCGACCGCACCTGGGAGACGGACCCGGAGGCGGCCCGGGGACATATGCGGAACGCGGCGGAGATCGCGTCCCGCAGCCTCGCCGAGGCCCGCCGGTTCGTCCAGGACCTGGCCCCGGCCGACCTCGCCGAGCGCTCGCTGGCCCAGGCGCTCGGCGCGCTCGCCGAGCGGGAGAGCGGTGCCGGACCGGCGGTGGACTTCCGGCTCGACGGGCCCCTCGGCCCGCTGCCCGAGCGGGTGGCGGCGGCGCTGCTGCGCATCGCCCAGGGCGCGCTGGCCAATGTGCGGGAGCACGCCGGGGCGAGCCGGGCCGCGCTCACCCTGACCTGCCTGGGCGACCAGATCTGTCTGGACATCGCCGACGACGGCCGAGGCTTCGACACCGACGCCGTCCCGGCAGCCGACGCGGACCGGTCGCGCGGCCACGGACTCCCGGCCATGCGGGCCCGCGTACGGCAGCTGGGCGGCACGCTCACCGTCGAGTCCGCACCGGGCGAGGGGACCGTCGTCTCGGCCGCGATCCCCGTCGAACCCCTTCCCGCCCTCGTCCCCGACCGTCCCGTGGAGACCACGCCATGAGCCAGACCGTGCCCTCGTCCCCCTCGTCCCCGTCGTCCGCGGCCGCCATCCGGCTGCTGCTCTGCGACGACCACGCCGTGGTGCGGGCCGGGCTGCGGGCGCTGCTGGCCAGTACCGACGGCATCGAGGTGGTCGGCGAGGCGGGCAGTGGCGAGGAGGCCCTCGCCATGGCCACCCGGCTCCGGCCCGATGTGGTGCTGATGGACCTACAGCTCGGAGAGGGCATGGACGGGGTGACCGCCACCCGGCGGCTGGTCTCCGGCGATCCGCCCGCGCCGCGTGTCCTGGTGCTCACCATGTTCGACACCGACGCCGACATCACCCGTGCCATCGAGGCCGGGGCCACCGGCTATCTGCTCAAGGCCGAGCGGCCGGAGGAGCTGTTCGCGGCGATCCGCGACGCCGCCTCCGGCCGTACCGCGCTGTCGGCCCCGGTCGCCGACCGGGTGCTGGCCCGGATGCGCAGCCCGCGCCCCGGGCTGTCCGAGCGGGAGCGCGACATCCTCCGGCAGCTGGCCCGCGGCCTGGGCAACCGGGAGATCGCCCGGGCCCTGTTCATCAGCGAGGCCACGGTCAAGACCCATCTGGGACGGATCTACGGGAAATTGGGGGTCGAGACCCGGGCCGGGGCGGTGGCGGTGGCCACCGAGCGGCGATTGCTGCCTTGACGGCTGACGGCTGACGGCTGACGGCTGACGGCTGACGGCTGATTGCTGATTGCTGATTGCTGGGATCGTCAGATCGCCGGCCGGCCCGGCAGCGACGCCCGGTCCTGGTCGGGCAGTACGAGCGTCCGCGTGGGCAGCGGGATCTCGATGCCCTCGGCGCGGAACCGGCGGTGCAGCTCCTTCATGAACTCATGCTTGATGAGGTACTGATCGCTGAACTCCAGGGCCCGCAGAAACACCGAGAAGTCGATGCCGGACTCTCCGAAGGTGTGGAAGCGCACACTCGTCTCGTGGTCGACGACCCCGCCCTCGACCCCGGACATCACCTTCCCGGCGACCTCGATGGTCACCCGCTCGACATGGTCCAGATCGCTTCCGTAGCCGACCCTCGCCTGGACCATGACCGACATCTGCTGCTCGGGCTGGTGGAAGTTGGTCATGATGGTGTTGCCCAGCTTGGCGTTCGGGATGATGACGAGGTTGTCCGACAGCTGCCGCACCGCCGTGTTGCGCCAGTTGATGTCGACGACATACCCCTCCTCCCCGCTGCTGAGCCGGATGTAGTGGCCGGGCTGCACCGTCTTGGAGGCCAGGATGTGCACCCCCGCGAAGAGGTTGGCCAGCGTGTCCTGGAGGGCCAGGGCGACCGCCAGACCACCCACGCCCAGGGCGGTGAGCAGCGGAGCGATCGAGACGCCCAGCGTCTCCAGCAGGATCAGCACACCCATCGCCAGGACGGCGATCCGGGTGATGTTGACGAAGATGCTGGCCGTTCCCGCCACCCCGGAGCGGGACAGCGCCAGCGAGCGCACCAGGTCGGCCACCACCCGGGCCGCCGTGACCGTGGTGACCAGGATCAGCACGGCCACCAGCGTCTGATTGACGTCATGGCCGACCGTGCGGTTCAGCGGCAGCGCGGCGGCCGCGGCGGCGACACCGGCGGCCATCGACGCCCATGGGGCCAGGGTGCGCAGCGTGTCGACGATGATGTCGTCACCGCTCCACCTTGTGGACCGGGCCCGCTCGCCCAGCCAGCGCAGCGCCACGCGCAACAGCACACCACCGGCCGCGCCGCAGACCAGCGCCGCTCCGACGACGATGACATCGTGCAAGGTGAGAGCCCGGTTCATCGGCCACCGTCCGCTATCCCGGAAAGCGCGTCAGAAGCGGCCGTGCGGCATGCCGTCGTCGGTGCGGCCTCCGGTCTGGAGTTCTGTGGAATCACCTTGTCACCTGTTCGTGCCTGGGTTCTACGGGCGGTGCCGGGCGCACAGGTGTACGGCTCCGGCGTAAGGTGCCATCCTGCCGCATGCGATGCGGGCCGCATGACGGGATGCGCCGCTACCGCACGTAACCCGCCAGGCAGCGGGCGGCGCGCCACCGCGTTTGACGCACAGGTGTTTTGTGGTGGAATCGGGTCGTATGGATAGCCGCCGTAGTGACGTGCACGACGGGGAGAGGGGATGGCCGTTCCTCGCCGCCGCCTACGCCTTCGTGGTCACGATGTGCGGTACGACGCTGCCCACCCCGCTCTACTCGCTCTACCAGCGGGAGTTCGGCTTCTCCTCGTTCATGGTCACGGTGATCTTCGCCGTGTACGCGGCGGGGGTCATCGTCGCGCTGCTGCTGCTCGGAAGTGTGTCCGACTTCATCGGCCGACGGCCCGTCATGCTGGCCGCGCTGGTGCTGTCGGGGCTGAGCGCGGTGTGCTTCCTCCTCGCCCAGGGACTGCCGACGCTGTTCGCGGGCCGCGTCCTGTCGGGTCTCTCCGCGGGCCTGGCCACCGGCACCGCCACCGTGACGGTGATCGAGCTCGCGCCGGAGCGCCGGCGCCGTGCCGCCACCCTCCTCGCGACCGGGGCCAACCTGGGCGGGCTCGGGCTCGGCCCGTTGCTGGCAGGCGTGCTGGCACAGTACGCCGCGGCGCCGCTGAAGCTGGTGTTCGTGGTGGACCTGGTGCTGGTGGCGGTGGGCGCCGCCGTGGTGCTCGCCCTTCCGGAGACCGTACGGAAGCGGAGCCGTCCGCCGCTGAGGCCGCAGCGGCTGCGGGTGCCCAAGGAGATGCGCTCGACGTTCGCGGCCGCGGCCATGGCGGGGTTCGCGGGCTTCGCCACGCTGGGCCTGTTCACCTCGGTGTCGCCCACTTTCCTGAGCGAGGTGGAGGGGGAGAGCAATCTCGCGGTCGCCGGTGCCGTGGCGTTCTCGGTCTTCGCCGCCTCGATCGCCGGGCAGGCGCTGGGCGAGCGGCTGGGTCCGGGACGTTCGCTGCCCGGCGGATGCGCGGTGCTGGTGGCCGGTATGGCGGCCATCGCCGGCTCGCTCGCGATCGCGTCACTGGAGCTGCTGGTACTGGGCGCCGTCGTCGCGGGGACGGGACAGGGGCTGTCGTTCCACGCGGCCGTACGGGTGGTGACGGAACGCAGCCCGGCCGACCACCGCGCCGAGGTCACCTCCGCCCTGTTCGTGCTGATGTATCTGGCGCTCTCGATTCCGGTGATCGGCGTGGGCGCGCTGACGGTCGCGGTCGGGCTGCGGTCCGCCGGGCTGATCTTCACGGGGTGCGTGGCCCTGCTGGCCGTGGCCACCCTGCTGCGGCTGCGGGCGCTCTCCGCGGAGGCGCCCGGCCGCTGAGGGGCGGAGGGGCGGCGGCTGCCAGGGGCGGGCCGCCGGGCGAGCCCCGCGCTACAGCTCCAGGACCGTCCGCACCGGCAGATGGTCGCTGGGGAACTGGCCGTCCCGCGAGTACGTGTCGATGACGGCGTGGCGGGTGCGCACACCGGGTGAGGTCAGGATCCAGTCGATCCGGTCGCCGTCCGGGACCAGTGGGCCAAAGCCGTGGAACGTCCCGTACAGCGGGCCGCGCCGCTCGGCGGTGTCCCAGGCGTCCACCAGCGTGCCGCCGTTCAGCATGGCGTCGTAGACCGGATTGCCGTGGGCCGCCACATTGAAGTCACCGGTCACGATGCGGGGGAGCGCGGAGTCCAGACCGCCGAGCCGCTCGGTGATCAGCGCGGCGGAGTGCTCACGGGCGTTCTGGCTGCGGTGGTCCAGATGGGTGTTGAGGGCGTAGAACTCCTTGCCGGTGTGCCGGTCGTGGAAGCGCACCCAGGTGACCATCCGGACCACGGCCCCGCCCCAGGTGTTGGAGCCGATGACGTTCGGGGTGTCGGACAGCCAGAAGTGGTCGTACTCCAGAGGTTCGAGCCGCCCGGTGTCGTAGAAGACGGCCATGAACTCGTCGCGGCTGCCCCCCATCCGCCCGGTGCCGATCCACGAGTAGGACTGCCCGAGGTCGTGGGCGATGTCGCGCAGCTGGCCGTACAGCCCTTCCTGAGTGCCGAGCAGATGGGGCCGGGCCCGGCGCAGCAGCTCCCGCATGACGGGGCGGCGCCGCCCCCAGGAGTTGGGCTCGGCGTCGCTTGCATAGCGCAGATTGAACGTCATGACGGCCAGCCGGGGACCGTCGGCGGGGGCGATCGGGGTGACGGGGGCGGCCGCGGCCACGTTCTGCGGCTGGGAGGCGAGTGGCAGCGCGACGGCCGCCGCGGCCGCGGCGCGCATACCGTGACGGCGGCTGAACACAGGTGCGGGCATGGCTCCTCCAAGGTCTTGAAGGTGCGGTGACGGCCTCAATGGTCGGACCCCGCGGTGTGGGGGGTGTGTCCTGCGGTGGCCGTCCGGTGGAACGTACGGTCACACCGAGCCGACCTCAAGAGCGCCTGCGGAGACCACCGGTGACGAGTGACCCCGCGAGTGACGGAAGTGGCCGCGGGTGCGCGGAGGTGACGATGGGTAGGGAGGCCGGTAGTCGTCGGAGACGGAAGGGGCACCTGGGGTGACCGTACGGCCGCTGACCTTCGTCGTGGGAACCGGACGCTGCGGTTCGACCGCTCTGTCGCGCATCCTGCGGCTGCATCCGGATCTGCTCAGCGTGAGCGAGCTGATCGCCTCGCTGGAGCCGGACGCGCTGCCCGAGGCGCCGCTGACCGGGGCGGAGTTCTGGCGGATCCTCGCCACTCCGCGGTCGTTCGCCAACCGTGTCATCCGCGACGGCATCCCGCTGCCCGAGTACCGGTATCCGCATGTCAAGGGGCGGTTCTCGGTGGCGGGCGGTGGCATTCCGGCGGTGTGCATGATGACGCTGCCCCATCTCACCGACGACCCCGACGCGCTGTTCGACGCGCTGGAGCCGGAGCTGTCCCGGCGGCCCGCGGCGCCGGTGGCCGACCACTACCGGGCGCTGTTCTGCCTGCTGGGGGAGTGGTTCGGCCGGCGGGCCGTCGTGGAGCGGTCCGGCTATTCGCTGCGGTCGGTGCCCCGGCTGAGGGAGGTCTTCCCCGAGGCCCGGTTCGTCCACCTGCACCGGGACGGCGCCGACTGCGCGCTCTCCATGAGCCGCCACCCCGGATTCCGGCTGATCCAGTTGATGACGGAGCGCGCCACGAGCACCGAGGACCTCCCGGCCGGCCTCGCGGCGTTGCTCAGCGACGACGAGGCCGATCTGCGGCCGCTGTACGAACGGCAGGTGCCCGTGGCCGAGTTCGGCGAGCTGTGGTCGAGCACGATCGTCGAGGGGCTGGGGCATCTGTCGCGGCTCCCCGCCGCGATCCGGATGTCCCTGTCGTACGAGGGCCTTCTCGACGCGCCCGGGCGCGAGCTCACCCGGCTGGCCCACCACCTCGGGGTGGACCCCCTCCCGGAGTGGCTGGCGGCCGGACGCGCCCTGCTCGACGGCGACCGCCGGGGCACGGCCGCCGCCACGCTGCCGCCCGCCGAACTGGCCGCACTCCGCGAGAGCTGCGCCCCCGGCGCCCGGGCCCTGAGCCTGGCCGATGGTGGCTGAGCGGGACCCACAGCCTCAGCCACGGCGGGTGAGCGGGACCCACGGCCTGGCGGGTGGCGGGTGAGCGGGGCCCACGGCCTGGCCCGCCACGGCGGCTGAGCCGGGCCCTCGGCCGGGCCCTCGGCCGGGCCCTCGGCCGGGCCTTCGGCCGGGCCCACGGCGGCTGAGCGTGCCCCGGCGCCGGATGCGATCGGCCGGGCGTCAGGCCGTCGCCGCTGCCACCGCGTCCCCCGACTGCTCGACCGCCACGGCCCGCAGCGCCTCCAGCAGCGCGGCCACCGCGGGCACCCTGGCCGCCTCCGGCCGCAGCAGCGCGCAGACATGGCGCCGGGGCCAGTCGTCCAGCGGGCGCGGCTCGACCCGCGGATCAGGCCGGGGGAGCAGCCCGAGGCCGTCCATCAGGGCGATGCCCACCCCGTCGCCCACCAGGCCGAGGGTCGTCGCCTGGTCATCGGTCGTGGTCACCACCCGGGGCTCGAACCCCGCCTCCGCGCAGCGGCGCAGCAACTGCTCGCGGTCCCGCTCCAGGATCCACCGCTCCCGCGCCAGATCGGCGAGGCGGACGCTGCGCCGCCCGGCGAGCGCATGGCCCCGCGGCAGCAGCACATGGCGGCGGTCGACCAGCAGCGGGACCCGGCGCAGCGGGGTCTCCGCGGGCTGCGCCGCCTCTCCCGGCTCATCGTCGGCGACGATCGCCAGATCGGTCTCGCCCGAGTCCAGCAGCCGGTACGCGTCATGGGAGGCGGTCTGGCCCAGCTCCACCTCCACCTCGATACGGGAGGCGCCCAGCCGGGCCAGCGCCGCGGGCAGCACGGCGACGCAGACGCTCTGCACCGAGGACATCCGCACCCGGCCACGGGTGCGCGCGGCGAGCGCCTCGAACTCGTTCTCCACGTCCCGCAGCCCGGCCAGCACTCCCCGGGCGCGCTCGGCGAGTCTGTGGCCCGCGGGCGTGAGCCGCACCCCCCGTCCCGCCTTGACCGTCAGCGGCATGCCCACGGCACGTTCCAGCGCGCGCATGTGGTAGCTGATGGCCGGTTGGGTGTAACCGAGGTGGTCTGCCGCGGCGCTGTACGAGCCGGAGCGACAGACCTCTGCGAGCACGGTGAGCTGGCGAAGTTCGATCACCACAGGAAGATAAAAATAGTTTATCAATTTCCGAAAGACTTTAATTGGACGCGTGATCGATAGGCCGTCAAAATCATGGTGACGGATTTCGCCCGTACTCGCCCATTGAAGTGACCGATCGGACACGGCCCACCCGCACTGGCCGACCGTACGGTCACACCCCGCCCACGACGGTTTCCTTCCCACCGATCCGGCCGGACCGGCATGGGGAACCGGGCGCGGTGACATTCCTCCCTCCGCCCGAATCCCCGCTGGAATGGATGGATGGTGCCCGATGCATGATGGCTGGAATCGCATGACTCCGGTGGTCGCGGAGAACAATCCGTTCCATCAGATGTCGCTCAACGAAACCGTTCACCCTCCACTTCCGGAAGTGGTGGACGCCGTCCAGCGCACCGCGCGGACCGCCCACCGTACCCTGGATGCCCTCGGCGGCGGGCTCTGTCAGGCCCTCGCCGCACATCTCGGGGTGGCGCCGGAGCGGGTGCTCGCCGGACCGGGCTCCGGCGCGCTGCTCCAGCAGCTCTTCTCCACCCTCACCGGACCGGACACCGACACGGTGCACGCCTGGCCCTCCTGGGAGGCGTACCCGATGATGGCGGCCAACGCCGGATCCACCACCGTCCGGGTGCCGCTCACCGGGTACGACCACGATCTGAAGGCGATGGCCGACGCCGTCACCGACCGCACCCGCATGGTCCTGCTGTGCACCCCCAACAACCCCACCGGCACCGCGCTGGAGCACGACCAGATCCTTCGCTTCCTGGACCGGCTCCCCGCACATGTCACCGTCGTCATCGACGAGGCGTACCGGGACTTCGCCGACCCCGGCGCCATCGCCGACGGCATCGCCCTGCACCGCGCCGATGAACGGGTCTGTGTGGTACGGACGTTCTCCAAGTCCTACGGGCTGCTCAGCCTGCGGGTCGGCTATCTCGTGGCGCATGAGCCCGTGCTCGCCCCGCTCCGCACGATCCTGCCCTTCTACCGGGTGAGCGCCGTGGCGCAGGAGGCCGCCCTGGCCGCGCTCGGCGCCCATGAGCGGGTGCTCCGGCAGTGCGCCGAGACCGCCGAGGAGCGCGACCGGCTGCACCGGATCCTGCTGGACCAGGGCTGGGAGGCGCCCGCGAGCCAGGGCAACTTCCTGTGGCTGCCCATGACGTCCGGTGTGGAGCGCTTCACCCAGTTCTGCGCGGACCACGGCGTGGTGGTGTGCGGCAAACCGGGCGAGGGGATACGGGTGACCGTCGCCGAGCCCGAGGCCAACCAGGCGTTCGCGGAGCTCGCCGGGAAGTACCGGGAGGCGTCCCGGTGACCCCGCCCGACGTCGCGGTCACCGAGGTGGCCGACCCGCTGGCCGAGGCCGCCCCCACCATGGAGCTCCTGCTGCGCGAGCTCGACCGGCGCTGGCCGCCGGGGGCCGAACGCCTCCACCAGATCTCCCGGTACGCCCTGCTCCCGGCCGGGAAGCTGCTGCGGCCGCTGCTGCTCATGGAGTCGGCCGAGGCGGTGGGCGGCGGCGGACCCGCCATCGTCCCGGCCGCGCTGAGCGTGGAGTACCTCCATGTGGGATCCCTCGTCCACGACGACGTCATCGACGGCGACACCATGCGGCGGGGCCGCCCGTCCGTCGTGGCGCGCTACGGCACCACCGACGCCATCGTCACCGGGGACGCCCTGATGCTGGGCATGTTCGGCGTGCTCACCGACGGCGCCGAGGACTCCGGACCGCTCACCGAGGACATCGGCGGGCTGCCGCCGGGCCGGGTCCTCGGGGCGGTGCGGGTCTTCGCCCGGGCGGGCGTCGACCTGTGCCGCGGTCAGGCGATGGAGGGCGAACTCCGCGGCGACCTCGGCTGCGGGCTCGACCGGTACCTCACCATGAGCGCCCTGAAGACCGGGGCGCTGTTCCGGGCCGCCTGCCGCGGCGGGGCGATCCTGGGCGGCGGATCCCCCGCCCAGCAGCAGGCGCTCACCTGTTACGCCGACCATCTGGGGCTGGCCTTCCAGATGCACGACGACCTGCTGCCGTACACCAGCGACAGCCGCACCACCGGCAAGTCCGCGCTCAGCGACATCGCGGCCGCCCGGCCCACCTTCCCCGTCCTGCTCTGCCACGCCATGGCCGGCGCCCCGGCCCGCGCCCGGCTGGAGGCGGCGCTCGGCGGCGCCCTGCCCGCGGCCGACGCGCTGCGGACGGTGCACGAGCTGCTGGAGACCACCGGCGCGCTCACCGCCGCGCGGCACCGGGCCACGGCCCAGGCCGACCGGGCCAAATCCTGTCTGGAGCAGCTGCCCCGCTCCCGGGCCACCGCCGTACTCGCGGCGGTGGCCGATCTGTCGGTCAGCCGGGACCGGTGACGCCGTGGCGGCCCCGCGCAGCGCACTCCTGGCCCATCTTCAGACCTGGCGCCCGTACACCCTCTGGTATCCCGGGCTGGTCGGACTCGCCGGAGCCACCCTCGCCGGAGCGCACCCGACTACGGGCCAGCTCATGGTGGCCTGGGCCGCGCCGACCCTCGGCTGGGTCGCCGGCCACTACCTCGGCGACTACTACGACCGTGACCTCGACGCGCTCAGCAAGCCCCAACGGCCCATACCCTCCGGGCGGTTGAGCCCGCGCACGGCCGTGGCCGCGGGCATCGGCTGCATCGTGGCCGTCGCCGCGCTGGCCCTGTGGGCCAACTGGCGCGCCGTGGCCGTGGCCGCCGCCGCCATGGCGGGCATCGTGGCGTACAGCCGGGTCCTCAAGGGGCGGGGCCTGCCGGGCAATCTCATCCGCGGCGTGCTGACCGCGCTCACCGTGCTCTTCGGCGCGATGGCCGTCCAGCCGTGGCCACCCTGGCGGGCGCTGCCCTTCGCCCTGGTGTTCCTGGCCCATGACACCGCGTCCAACCTCGTCGGAACCCTCCGCGACGTCGAGGGCGACCGCGAGGGCGGCTACGCCACCGTGCCGGTGCGCCGGGGCCTCCGGCGCGCCACCCGCACCGCCGCCGCGCTGTATATGGCCGCCGTGGCCGTGGCCTGCGCCGCCACCGGGCTGGTGCCCAGGGACACGGCCGGGTATCTCGTACTGCTGTCGGCGGCGGCGCTGTGCGGCGCGGGCGCCTTCGGGCTGCTGCTGCGGTCACCGGGGCACCTCGCCCCCGCGCTGGCGCTGCGCGCCCACGCCGTCCTCGTCGCCGAACGCCTTGTGCTGGCCGCGGCGGTGGTGGCCGCGGGCGCCGGAGCGGCACCCGCCCTGGCGCTGCTGACGCCGCTCCTCGCGGTCAGCGTCATCACCCAGAGCCGGATGCGATCCCGCCACGAGTTCCCCGCGCCGCCCCTGACCGACGGCGGGCCCACCCTCCCCGAACCCCGCCCCTGAGACGGCGCGCCACCAGCAGAAGGGTCCGATCGCATGCCCGCATCCGCCTTGACCGAGAGCGTCGGCACGGCCGTCACCACGGGTGCCGAGGCGCTCCTCGCCCACCGCCGCGACGACGGCGCCTTCGTCTTCGGCGCACACCACGCCTCCCCGCTGAACACCGCCGGAGCCCTCACCGCACTGCACTTCGCGGACCCCGAGGGCTCGGCGGAGACCATCGAGCGCGGTGTCACCTGGCTGTGCGAGACCCAGCGGGACGACGGCGGCTGGGCCATGCCCTCGGTGCCCACCGAACCCCTCACCACCGCGCTCGCCGCCGCGGCGCTCCACCTGCTCGCGCCCCGCCGGGCGGCGTCGGCCGTACGCGCGGCACGGGCCCGGTTCGAGGAGCTCGGCGGCTCCGCGGCCGTCCCGGAACCCGCGATGACCGCCCTCATCCGCCAGTTCCACACCTTCGCCGGACTGCCCCACGAGGGCGCCCAGCGCCGGCTCCCCCTGGAGCTGCTCCTCTTCCCCGGCCTCAGCCGCCGCCTGCTGAGCCTGCGGCTGCCGATCTACGCGAGCCAGGCGCTCGCCCAGTCCGCCCACCGCCGCCGCGGCCCGGCCGGCCGCGCCCTGGACCGGCTGGCCCGGCCGAGGGCGCTGGCCATCGTCCGCGACGCGTACGAACGCGAGGGCGCCACCGGCGGGTTCAGCACCGACCCCTGGCTCACCGGACTCATCTGCCTGGGCCTCGCCCGCTCCGGCCAGGCGCCCGACCTGGTGAGCGCCGCCGCCCGCTGGCTCCGCTCGGCGGCGAACCCCGACGGCTCCTGGGATCTGATGCCCCTCGATGTGACCTGGACGAACTTCGCCACCGCCGCCCTGATCGAGGCCGGTCACGCCGATGACCCCCAGCTGATCGGCACCCGCGAGATGCTCCACCGCCACCAGCAGTCCGAGCCGTTCGACGCGCTCGGCTGCCCGGCCGGCTACTGGGGGTTCTCCAGCCCGCGCAGCTGGCCGATGGCCCTGGAGACGGCCGAGGCCGGCGCCATCCTGCTGCGGCTGCCCGGCGGCGCGGACGACCGCCATGTGCGCGCCGGGCTGGCCTGGCTGACCGCCACCCAGGACGCGGCCGGGTCCTGGAGCCTCGCCGTACGGAACAGCAAACCCGGTGGCTTCGGGCCCTGCCCCCAGATGACCGCCAAGGTCGTGGGCGCCCTGCTCGACTCCGGGGCCGGGGCCGACGACCCGCGCGTGGTCAGGGCGATGCGCTGGCTGGTCGGCCGGCAGCGCCCCGACGGCTCGTACGAGGCCATGTGGTACCGCGGCGGCACCCCCGGGACCGCCGCGGCGCTGGAGGCACTGAGCCGGGCGGGCCGTACCGAGGAACACCACCGGGCGGCGGCCCGGGCCAGGGACTGGCTGCTGCGCACCCGGCACCCCGACGGCTCGTGGAGCACGGGGGACCGCTCCGGACCGGGCGCCACCCGGCGGGGCACCGTCGAGGAGACCGCCTGGGCGCTGCGCGGACTGCTCGCCGCCGGGCTGAGCCCCACCGACCCGGCCCCGGCAGCGGCGGCACGCTGGCTCGTCGACGCCCAGCGGGCGGACGGCGGCTGGACCCCGGCCCCGGTCAACGAGTACATCCGCGGCTGCGCCCGCTACGCCGACGACGGCATCGCGGCGGGCCTGGCGGTGCGGGCCCTCGCCCACTACCGCTCGGCGGAGGTTGCGGAGGTGGCGGAAGCCACGCACGAACGCGGCTGTCGCCGCGAAACCGGTAAGCGCGAGACCGGCACGGGCGCATTCGGTCTCCGCGAGACCGGCACTGGCGCATTCGGCCTGCGCGAGACCGGCGCGCGCGAGACAGGCCTGCGCGAGACCGGCGCGCGTGAGACGGGCATGCGCGAAACCGGCAGCGGCGAGACCGGCGGTGGCGAGACCGGCGCGCGTGGGAGCGGCGTTGAGGCATCCGGCACCCGTGGGACCGGCGCGCGTGAGACGGGCATGCGTGTGACGGGTATGCGCGAAACCGGCGGTGGTGAGACTGGCAGTGGCGAGACCGGCGCGCGTGGGAGCGGCGTTGAGGCATCCGGCACCCGTGGGACCGGCGCGCGTGAGACGGGCATGCGTGTGACGGGTATGCGCGAAACCGGCGGTGGTGAGACTGGCAGTGGCGAGACCGGCGCGCGTGGGAGCGGCGTTGAGGCATCCGGCACCCGTGGGACCGGCGCGCGTGAGACGGGCATGCGTGTGACGGGTATGCGCGAAACCGGCGGTGGTGAGACTGGCAGTGGCGAGACCGGCGCGCGCGAGACCGGCGTTGACGCATCCGGCACCCGCGAAACCGGCACCCGCGAAACCGGCACCCGCGAAACCGCCACCGGCGAAGGGAGCGGGCGATGAGCCCCGATGTGCTGGTGTGCGGGGCGGGGGTCGGTGGGCTCGCGGCGGCCCGCGCGCTCGGCGGTCTCGGACTGGACGTCCTGGTGGTCGACAAGCAGCCGAGCGTCCGCCCGATCGCCAAGGGCGAGGTGCTCCAGCCGGGCGCGCTGCGCCTGCTGCGCTCCTGGGGCGTGGAGAAGCGGCTCGACGCCCAGGGCGCGGTCCGGCTCGGACGGCTGGTCGTCCGTGATCCGCGCGGCGCCGCGCTGATGTCCCTCGACTACGGTCAACTGCCCGCCCCCGACCAGTGGTTGCTGGCCCATGACCACACGGCCATCCTCGACGCCCTGGCCGGGAGCCTCGGGCCGGGTGTGGAACTGCGCCGGGGCGTGCGCGCGGAGGCGCCGCTGCGCGACGACTCCGGCCGGATCACCGGACTGCGGCTGGCCGAGGGCGGCAGGGTCCACGAGGAGCGGGCCCCGCTCGTGGTCGCCGCCGACGGCATCTCCTCACGGCTGCGGTCCTGGGCGGGCATCGAGGCCCGACGGGTCGACTACCCGCACCGGCTGGTCTCCTTCGACATCGGCGACGCCGACGCGGCGGCGCGGGCCGACGACTTCTCGGCGTATGTCACCGACCGGGGGCTGCGGCTGCTCTATCCGCTGCCGGGCGGCCGGCTGCGGCTCTACCTCCAGGCCGGGCCCGATGAGCTGCGAGGTGTCACGGCACGCGGGGGGCTGGCCGACTGGGCGGCCGGGGCGCTGTCCCAGGTGCCCGCCCTGGAGCCGCTGACCGCGCCCCTGCTCGCCCATCTCGGCACCCGCCAGACGCTGCCCGTCGGACGGCTGCTGTCGCCCCGATTGGCCGGCCAGGGCCTCGCGCTGGTCGGCGAGGCCGCGTACGCCGTCCATCCGATGGCCGCGCAGGGCATGAACACCGCCATCACCAGCGCCGGTGCCCTCGCCGAGCGGCTTGCGGGCCAGCTGGAGCGCACCGGCGAGATGTCGATCGCGGCCGTGGACGGCGCGCTGCGCGACTACCACGACCGGCAGCTGCCCCTGCTCGCCCAGGCGGCCACGACCAGCGGCAACGCGGCGCGGATGGTCACCGATCTGTCGTGGCGCGGCCGGGTCCTGGGCCGCCGGGCCGTCCGGCACACCGGCGCCAACCCCCGGTTGCTGCACACCGTCACCCACAACATGTCGGGCCTCGGCCCGCGCCCGCTGACCCTGCTGGACCGGCTTCAGCAGCTCGGTCTCCTCCCCGATCCGCGCGCCCACCGAGTGCCGGCCGCACCGGCCGGCCGACCGCAACCCATGTGAGGACGGTTTCCCATGCCCACTCCCGAACCGGTCGTGACCCCCGTCTCCGGAGCGCTCGGCGCGGAGATCCGCGGTGTCGATCTGACCGAGCTCACCGACGAACTCTTCGAGCGGATCCATGAGTTGCTGCTCAAGCACCTCGTGGTCTTCTTCCCGGACCAGGAACACCTCACCCCGGAGGCGCATATCGCCCTGGGACGGCGGCTCGGGGAGCTGGAGGTCCATCCGTTCCTGCCGAAGGTCGACGGCCATCCCGAGATCGTCGTGCTGGACGCGGACCAGGGCGCCAAGGCCGACGAGTGGCATATCGACGTGACCTTCCAGCCCAATCCGCCGGTCGCCTCGATCCTCCATCTCCAGGTGTGCCCCGCCTCCGGTGGCGACACCATGTGGAGCAATCAGTACCTGGTCTACGAGGCGCTCTCCGAGCCGATGCGCGAACTCCTCGACGGGCTCACCGCCGTCCACGTCCTCAACACCCCGCAGACCGGTGAGCACTCCGCCGAACACCCGGTGGTGCGGATCCACCCCGAGACCGGCAGGCGCTCGCTGTACGTCACGCGCATGTGGACCTCGCACATCCCGCAGCTCAGCCGCCCCGAGAGCGACGCCCTGTTGCAGTACCTCTTCGAGCACTCCGAGTCGCCCCGGTTCAACTGCCGCTACCACTGGCAGCCCGGCGCCGTCGCGATGTGGGACAACCGCGCCACCCAGCACCTGGCCGTCAACGACTACACCGAGCCGCGCAGGGGCCAGCGGGTGACCGTCCTCGGCGACCAGCCCACCGGCGACACCCCGCGCTGGAAGGAGTACCGGCCCGCGCCCGACGAGCGCTACTACCCGCGCCATGTCACGGCCCGGCACGGCTACCGGTGACGGACCGCCACAACCATCGAGCCGGTCAGCGGCTCGGGCGTCGCCGTCGTACGGTGGCGGCGACACCCGCGCCGAGCACCAGCACGGACGCGCCACCGGCGAGCAGCACCGGAGTGGTATTGCCGTCACCCTCGTCGGCGGCGGAGGTGGTCCGGGAGGGCGTGGCGGCGGCAGGGGACGGCTCCGTGGGCCGCGTGGCGGCACGGGACGGCGGGGCGGCCGCCCCGGATGGCGGGGCCGCGTCCGAGGAGCCCTTCGCCGGGGCCCCCAGCACCACATCGGAGCAGGAGTAGTAGGTGTCCGGGGTGCTGGTGTTCCGCCAGATCGTGTAGAGCAGCTGACGGCCGGTCCGGTCGGCGGGCAGCGTGGCCTTGATGTGGTAGGCGTCGTCCACCAGTGCGGGGTCCTTGGCCGTGGCGAACGGCTTCGCCTCCAGATCGGACCACGTCAGCGGCCGCGTCGGGTCGTAGCCCTCCTTGGTGAGATACAGCTCGAAGGTCCCCGTGTGCGGGATGGTCGACCGGTAGGTGAGCGTGAGATCCGCCCCGGCCGACAGCCGCGTCGAGGGCCAGTCGGCGCGCGGCAGGTCCAGACCCCGGTACGGCTCAAGGCCTCCGCTGCACAGCTTTCCGTCCGGGATCCGCTCCCGGTCCTTGCCCGCCACCCCCGCGATCCGCAGGTTGTCCCAGTCCGCGGCCTCCGGGCCGTTGGCGGCTCGGGCCGCCCGGCACGCCGCCGACCGGGCCGCGCCCCCGCCCTCGGGGGAGCAGGCGAACGTCCGGCTCACCGGGTCCGTCGGCGCCCCGTGCGCCTGCGCGGGCGGAGCGGCCAGCGCCGTGAACAGACAGGGGAGGGCCCCGAGAAGGGCGCCCACGGCGGCGGTGCGGTACGAGATCATCCGGTGCGGCCTTCCGGGGTCGGTGCGGTGGCGGGCGGATCGCCCGTCCCGAGGGGTACGGGAAGCCCGGTCCATGCGTTCAACGGGCCGCCGTAAGCCGCGTCATGATGACGTACAACCATCCGTCATCTCCGCATGTCTCCCTAGGCAGACGCAAACAGCGCCTACGCCCATGAAGAATCATTAAGGGGGACAAATGAATCTTTCTCGCCGTATGGCCGCCACCGCGGTCCTCGCCACCGCCATCGCGGGCACCGTGGCCCTGACGCCGCAGGCGTCCGCCGCCGCCACGGCCTCGTACAACGGTGTGTGCGGCAGCGGGTACAAGGTGGTGAACTCGGCGCCCATCGGCTCCAAGGGCACCGTCTTCCTCACCTACAACTCCGCCAAGGGCAAGAACTGCGTGGTCACCGTCCGGAACGCCACGGGCAAGCCGGTTCCCATGTTCGCCTACCTGTACGTTCAGGGCGCCGACGAGTCGGCCGAGGACGGCGGCGCGTACACCTCGTACGCGGGCCCGGTCTACGGCGATGGGCGCGGCAAGTGTGTGGACTGGGCCGGGGGCATCGACAACCAGTCCACCTGGACCTACGGATCGAACTGCGGATCCCTGAAGGCCTACCGCGTGACCAAGGGCTGGTAAGCCCGGAGCCACACGGTCGGCAGAGCCGACGGGGGATCACACGGGGGAGCGGCGGTCACCTCTTCGAGGTGGCCGCCGCCATTGCTACACCTGACGTTCGGTGAAGGCCACCGCGTGGGTGTCCAGCACGATGTGGAGCTCCGCGAGGCGGTAGGCGGCGCCGTCGGAGCGGACCACACAGCGGACCACACCGCCGGCGATCGGGGTCACCTGACCGTCGGTGATGTTGGTGGCGTACATGTAGGACACCACCGAGATGTCGTCGCCGTCGATCCGCTCGATGTGGATGTTCGAGGCGTTGTGGCGCAGCGGATAGCCGGCCGCCTCGCGGTGCTGCCGCTGCCAGGCGATCACCTGCTCGCGGCCCCGGTTGTCGGAGGCGATGAACTCCTCGTACGGGGAGTCGCCGGTGTCCGAGCGGGAGGTGATGTGGACGTCCTCGGTCAGCAGCTCGGGCCAGACGTCGAACTGCCCCTCGTCGAAGGCGAACCACCAGCGGTGGATCAGCTCATGGACCGCCAGACGATCGAGCATGCGGAACTCTCCCCCCGAAGATTCAAGTGATCGACAGCATATCCCGCGGCCGCCGGTAAGTGGCCCATGTCAGCGGCGGCGTTCCGGCGTACGCGGTGCGGGATGCGGCCGCGGAGGCGCTGCGCCGCCATGAGGCCATCGGGAGAATTCGCGGAAGACACCGACCCGCCGGTATGTCAATGGTGCAATAGCCATGCAGGCTCTGGTATCAAACCTGGCCGTGGCCTCACTGCGGTGTTGAGCTGCGCATTGCCCGTCACAGGTGGAGGAACGTTCATGCACCCAGTCACCGGCTCCCGCGCTTCCGTCCCCGCCATGGGTCGTGCCCCCCGCCTGTCCGCCGACCGGGTCCGGACGACGCCCCGGATGCCCGCCGCCCGTCCGCCGATCCGGTCGCGGGCCGACGCCGAGACCGTGGCGCTGCTGCACCGCACCGCCCGGGTGCTCATCGAGGAGGTGCCACGGCTGACGGACCGTATCGTCGCGCTGATGAAGGAGCGGGAGCCCGCCTACCGTTCCGCCGCCGTGGACCCGCACGAGGTGTGGCGGGAGGTCCACGACTCGCTCAGCCACAATGTGCGCTCGCTGGTGCACCCCAAGGAGACGCGCGAATCGGCCAGGTCCTGCGCCTGGCGGATCGGCACCGACCGCGCCGCCCAGGGCTTTCCGCTGGACGCGCTGCTGCACGCGTACCGCATCGGCTGCACCGTCGTCTGGGAGCACCTGCTGGAGACCGCATCGAGGGAGGACCCACTCGGCGCCCAGTCGCTGGTCCATGTCGCCGCCGATGTGTGGAACTTCGTCGACGAGCACTGCACCCTCGTGGCCACGGCGTACCAGGAGGTCGAGCGGCAGCTCTCCTGGCACCGGGAGAACCGCTACCGGATCATCGTCGCGGCCCTGCTGGACGGCACCGCGCGGGTGAGCGACTTTCCCGAGGCGGAGCAGGTCCTCGGCCTGCCCGAGCAGGGGCGTTACGCGGTCGTGGCGCTGGAGGACGCCGACGCGCCGTGCCGGACGCCGCACTCCGTCGAGGTGGGCGACGGACTCCGTGCGGTCTGGCACACGGCGGAGGGCACCGCCCACGCCATCGTGCTGCTCGGCGAAGGCGAGAGCGCAGGCGACGGCGACCGCGACGGCGGCAGCGGCAGTGGCGCGGAGCGGCTGGTCCGCGGGCTGGAGGTGCCGCCCGGCGCACGGGCCGGGGTCAGCCCCGCCGTGACCGGCCTCGCCGCGATCAACACGGCCCGCAGACTCGCCGATACGGCGCTGCGCACCCGCCCGGCCGCCGGGACCGCGGCGCTGCTGGAGGAGCGCTATCCGGAGGCGCTGGTGGTGTCCTCCCCGGACCTCGGCACCGCGCTCGCCGACCGGATGCTCGGACCGGTCCTCGCCCTGGAGCCCGCCGACCGGGAGCTGCTGCTGACGACGCTGGCCGCCTGGCTGGAGGCCGGGGGATCGGCGCGCCGCGCGGGCGGGCTGCTGTTCTGCCACCGCAACACGGTGCTCAACCGGCTGCGCCGCTACGAGCAGTTGACCGGGCGTTCGCTGGACCACCCGCGCGAGGTCATGGAGCTGTCGCTCGCGCTGTCCGCGCACCGGCTGCTGACGCCCTGAGAACCACCCGCCTGCCTGAGCCGATGTGGGCGTGCACAACGGCTCCGCGCCGAGCATGTGCGCCCGTCACACGGTCCGCGGGTTGGGCTGTACGCGACCCTTCTGACCTGCTGTCGTGGCGTTTCCGTCCCGGCGACCCGGGACGGAACCCGCACAAGGAGCCGCGACATGTCCGACCACGACCGCCCCTGGGGTCCGTTCCCGTCCGTCCCGTCCGTCCCGTCCCGCACCGCGCCCCGCACCGCCACCTTCCCGCCCCGCCCCGCGGCGCCGCCGCCGCCGACACGGCGCTCACCGTGGCAGCGGCCGTGGCCCTGGTCGGCACGGGCGGCCTGCACCGCGCTCACCTGTCATGTGGCCGCCGTGGTGGTCAACTGCGCCGCCGAAGGCGTCGTCAACCTCGGCGCGGGCGGCGGGTTCACCGTGGGCGCCATGCTGATCGGCCTGGACGCGGCGGTGCTGCTCACCGTCCTGGCCCGGGCCCACCGCCGGGCCGGCGCCGCGGGGGAGGGGGAGCGGTGAGCTTCCTCGACCCCAGAACGCTCGCGTTCGTGCTCTTCGCGGGCTTCATGGCCGTCTCGTTCCTGCTGTGCATCCTCGCGGCCACCGGCAACGACGACCCCACCGAGTTCTACCTGGGCACCGGCGCGCTCAGCCCGATGCAGAACGGCCTGGCCATCGCGGGCGACTACATCTCCGCCGCCACCGTGCTCAGCACCACCGGCACCATCGCCCTGGCCGGGTTCGACGGTGTGCTCATCGCCACCTCCACCGTGCTCTCCATCCTGATGTTCATGCTGGTCCTCTCCGGACCGCTGTGCGGACGGGGGCGGTTCACCCTCGGCGACGTCCTCTCCGAGCGGCTGAGCGAACGCCCCGCCCGCATCGGCACCGCCGTCGTGGTGCTGGTGGTCGTCATGCCGCTGCTGCTGGTCCAGCTCAACGGGGCGGGCGCCATGCTGGCCCTGCTGCTCGGCATCCCGGGAAGCGGCGCGGTCACCGGCTGCACCATCTTCATCGGCTCGCTCATGGTCTGCTACGCCGCCCTCGGCGGGATGAAGGGCACCGGATTCGTCCAGATCCTCAAGACGGTGCTGCTGCTCGCCGCGTTCGTCCTGCTCGCCTGTCTGGTGCTGAAGCGCTTCTCCTGGAACCCGGCCACCCTCTTCGACGCCGCGGCCGACGCCAGCGGCTACGGCGACGGCTTCTGGCAGTCCGGCCGTCAGTACGGGGACTCGCTCAGCGGCCGCCTGGACGTCATCAGCGTGCAGCTCACCCTCGCCCTCGGCGCGGCCTGCATGCCCCACCTCACCATGCGGCTCCATCCGATCCGCGGCATGCGGGCCGCCCGCGCCGCCACCACCTGGGCGGTGGGCGCGGTCACCACCATCCTCGGGCTGATCGTGATCGTGGGCGCCGGAGCCACCGCCGTCGTCGGCGCGCGCGTCCTGCGCGCCTCCGACCCCACCGGCAGCGACTCGCTGCTGCTGCTGACCCTCGCCCTGGACCCGGCGGCGCGGGAGGCCGACCAGAGTCTGCTGTTCTCCGTCGTGGCCTGCGCGGTCGTCGCCACCACCCTCGCGGCGGTCGCCGGACTCACCCTGGCCGCCGCGGCCTCCCTCGCCCATGACGTCCTGGCCAAGGTCGTCTTCAAGGGCGGGCTCTCGGCGAACCGGGAGCTGGCCGCGGCCCGTACGGCCATCGTGGTCGTCGGCGTCGCGGCCGTCGTCCTCGCCATCGTCACCCAGCACTGGAACCGGCAGGTCCTGATCTCCTTCACCTTCGCGGCCGCCGCCTCGGCCCTGCTGCCCGTCGTGCTCTACGGCACCCTGTGGCGCGGCTTCACGGTGAACGGACTGCGCTGGGCGCTGTACGGAGGGCTTCTGCTCACCGCCGTGGCCATGGCCTTCTCCCCGGCGATCTCCGGCAACCCGCTCGCGGTCTTCCCCGAGCGCGACTTCCACTGGTTCCCGCTCCGCAATCCGGGCCTGATCACCATTCCCGCCGGGTTTCTGCTCGGCTGGCTCGGCTCCCGGCTCGGCGGCCACGGACGGCGGGCCCGGCATGTCCAGGACCCGGCGTGGGGGGACTCGTCCTACGCGGTGCACACCGGCTGACGCGTGCGTCCCCGCACGGAGTTCGCGCTACGGCGTTTCGGGCTACGGCGTTCGGGATCCGGCCCCGGCCCTGGCACGCCGGTGGGCGGCCACCCGCTCGCGGGTCGCGCACCGGCGTGAGCAGTAGCGGCGCTCCGGGCCGCTGCCCACCGTGAGGAAGACATCGCCGCAGCTGGGGGAGGAGCACAGCCCGCCGGGCGGGCGCTGACCCTCCCAGAGCAGCACGGTCAGCGCCATGCACGACGAGGCGAGCAACCACTCGCCCCACGGCGCCTCGTCATCGCTGTCCAGGTGCGGATGCCAGGGCGAGCGGCCGTCGTGCGAGCTGAGCCGGAGCGGGCCCGTGCCCTCCCGCAGCAACCGGTTGAGCACCCCGGCGGCCTCGTCGACATGGCCCGCGGCGAACACCTCGCGCAGCCGCAGCGCGGCGGTGCGCATCCCCGCGACATCGCCGGCGGTGAGCTCGAGCGGGCCGGACTCCCCATGGTCGAGCAGCAGCCCGGCGATCGCGGCGGGGTCCGGGACCGGCTCCGCGGTCAGGGCGTTGACGAGGGCGGCGGTGCGCCGGGCGGTGGCCCGTACCGAATGCCGGGTGGACCAGTCGTCGTTCGAGGGCGGTGACACGACGCCAATGTAACGCACCTGGCGGGGTTTTGCGTTAGGTGCGTAACGTGCTCCGCATGGCAGGGCGTTACGCGTTGGGGTGCTATCTGGGCGGGGCGGCCGCCGCCCGCGCGGGGGACGAGATGTCCGGCCCCGCGCTGCTGCTGGCCGGGCCGGTGCTCACCGGTTCGCCCTCCTCGGGCCCGGCGCTGCTGGCGGGCATCATGGCCGCCGCCGCGGTCGGCGGACCGCTCTTCGGGGTGCTGCTCGACCGCTCGGCCCGGCCGGGCCGGCTGCTGGCCGTGGCGCTCGCCCTCTACGCGGCGGGGCTGGCCGCGATCCTCATGGGCCTGGGGCGGGTGCCGTTCGCCCTCATGGTTCTCCTCGCGGTGGGCGCGGGGCTGCTGGGACCGGCCCTGTCCGGCGGATGGACCTCCCAACTGCCCCGGGTGGCACCGCCACCGGGCCTCCCCCGCGCCACCGCGCTCGACGCGATGACGTTCAGCCTCGCCGCGCTGGTGGGGCCCGCACTCGCCGGGGCCGTCGCGGGGGCGGCCGGAGCACCGGCCGCCGTGGCGGTGTCCATCGCGCTGATCGGCCTCGCGCTGCCCGCCGCCTGGGCGCTCCCCGCGCCCGCTCGGTCCGCGCCGGTCGAGCCCCCGACCGCGTCGGTCGTCGCCGATCTCACCGCCGGGCTGCGCGTCATCGCCCGCAACCGGCCCCTCGCACGGGCCACCGCCACCTCCGTCGTCTCCTGCGTCGGCCAGGGCGCGCTGCTCACCTGCTGGCCGCCGCTCGGCGCGGCCGTGCTCGGCGGCGCCGACCGCGGCGCCCTGCTGCTGTCCGCCACCGCCGCGTCGGCCCTCGTGGCCAACGCGGTCCTCTCCCGCTGTCCCCGCCCGCCGCGCCCGGACACCGTGCTCCTCGGCGGCGCCCTGCTGCTCGTCCTCGTACCCCTGCTCGCGGCCACCGGCCACCCGGCCGCGCTGATCGCCGCCGTGCTGCTCACCGGCGCCGCCGAGGGTCCCCAGCTCACGGCCCTGTTCGCGATCCGCCACCGGGAGGCGCCCGAGCGGCTGCGCGGCCAGGTCTTCACCACCGGCGCCAGCCTCAAGATCACCGGCTTCGCCCTCGGCGCGGGCCTGGCCGGTCCGCTCGCCACCTGGTCGCTGCCCGGCGCGCTGGTGGTGGCCGGGGGGTGCGAGGCACTCGCGGTTCTCGTCTTCGTATGCTTGCCGGGCACTGCGGAGGCTGTTGCTCCGTTTCCGCCCCCGGGGGCTGTATGACGAAGCCATGTCAGGGATGATGACCTGCATGGAAGACCTGAAAGACCTGCTCCCCGTCGAGGCCGTCCGGCTCGATGTACGGGCGGCCGACTGGCGCGAGGCGATAGGTGCCGCCGGCCGTCTGATGGTGGAAACGGGAGCCACCACCGACGAGTACACCCGCGAGATGGTCGCCAACGTCGAGGAGAACGGGCCGTACATCGTCATCGCGCCGGGTGTCGCCTTCGCCCACTCCCGGCCGTCCCCGGCGGTGCTGTCCACCGGGATGTCCTGGGTCCGGCTCGCCGAACCCGTGGAATTCGGGCACGAGTCCAACGACCCCGTCACCCTCGTCGTCGCCTTGGCCGCCCAGGACTCCGCCGCGCACACCTCCGCGATGGCGAGCCTGGCGCGGCTCCTGGGCGACCCCGGAACGGCGGCCGCCCTCGCGGCCGCGCCCACCCCGGAGGTGTTGCACACCGTACTGGCCGGGGAGCGGCCGGAGGACGGCCCCGAGAAGTCCGGACCCGCCACCGCCTCGGAACCCGCCGAGCCCCGCGCGGGCTCGCTGCACAAGATCCTCACCGTCTGCGGCAACGGCGTCGGCACCAGCCTGTTCCTCAAGAACACCCTGGAGCAGGTGCTGGACCGCTGGGGCTGGTCGAGGTTCGTCACCGTGGAGGCCACCGACACCATCTCCGCGAAGGGCAAGGCATCCGAGGCCGTGGCCCTGCTCACCTCCCGTGAGATCGCCAGGACCCTGGGCGATGTGGGACGGCCGGTCAAGCTCGTCCAGGACTTCACCAGCACCGCCGAGGTGGACGCGGTGCTCCGGGACACGTACGACGTCTGAACGACGGGGACAGAGGAAGCACCATGGGCTGGTTTGTCACCCTTGCCACGTTTCTCGTCAATGAGATTCTGAGCGAGCCCGCGTATCTGATCGGCATCATCACCGCCGTCGGACTCATCGCGATGAAGAAGAGCACCGGGCAGATCATCGGCGGCGCCATCAAGGCGACCCTCGGCTTTCTGCTGATCGGCGCGGGAGCGGGGCTGGTCACCGACTCCCTCGCCCCGCTGGGCACCATGATCCAGGGCGTCACCGGCGCCCACGGCGTGATCCCCACCAACGAGGCCATTGTCGGCATCGCCCAGGACCAGTTCGGCTCACGGGTCGCCTGGCTGATGATCCTGGGCTTCGTGGTCAGCCTGCTGCTGGCCCGGTTCACCCCGCTTCGCTATGTCTTCCTGACCGGGCACCACATGCTCTTCATGGCCACGCTGCTGACTGTGGTCCTGGCCAACGGGGGCCGCTCGACCATCGCCGTGGTGGCCGTCGGCGGGGTGCTGCTGGGCATCATGCTGGTCGCGATGCCCGCCTTCGCGCACCCCTGGACCAAGCGCGTCACCGGCAGCGACACCGTCGCCATCGGCCACTTCGGCACGGCCGGGTACATCGTGGCGGGCGCGGCCGGAAAGGTGGTCGGCAAGCGCAGCCGCTCCACCGAGGAGATGAAGCTCCCCGAGGGCTTGCGCTTCCTGCGCGACTCGATGGTGGCCACCGCCCTGTCGATGCTGTTGATCTACCTGGTCATGGCGGTCCTCCTGCTCGTCAAGGAGGGACAGAAGGCCGCCTTCAAGGCGTTCGCCACGGGCACCGGCGGCGCCGTGGCCACCGACACCGGCAACTATCTGATGCAGTCCGTGATGCAGGGGCTCCAGTTCGGCATCGCCGTCGCGGTGATCCTCTTCGGCGTCCGTACGATCCTCGGCGAGCTGGTCCCCGCCTTCCAGGGGATCGCGCAGAAGGTCGTCCCCGGCGCCCTGCCCGCGCTCGACGCGCCCATCGTCTTCCCGTACGCGCAGAACGCGGTGCTGATCGGGTTCATCTCCAGCTTCACCGGCGGGCTGATCGGCCTGGCCCTGCTCACCTGGGTGTTCAACCCGGCCTTCGGCCTCGCCCTGGTGCTGCCCGGTCTGGTGCCGCACTTCTTCACCGGCGGCGCGGCCGGGGTCTACGGCAACGCGACCGGCGGCCGGCGCGGCGCGGTCGTGGGCGCGTTCCTCAACGGGCTGCTGATCACCTTCCTCCCCGCCCTGCTGCTCAGGGTGCTGGGCGCGTTCGGCGACCAGAACACCACCTTCGGCGACGCCGACTTCGGCTGGTTCGGCGCGCTCATCGGCAACGCGGGCAAGGCCGGTGGCGCCGCCGGGCTCGTGGTCATCGTGCTGCTCGGCCTCGCGGTCCTCGGGGCGGCGATCCTGGTGCAGAAGCGGGTGGTCGACACCGGCTGGGACCCGGGCGCGGCGCGTGACGCCCTGATGCCGCGCGAGAGCGTGGTGGCGCCCGCCGAGACGGGCACCACCACGGCCGCCTACGCCAAGATCCCGCCGCCCGCGGGCGCTCCCGCACCCCCGCCCGCGCCCTGACCCGCCGTGCCGCCCCGGTGGTCCCGCCGACGGGACCACCAGGGCGGGGGCTCACGCCCGCTTGACGTAGTCGCGCAGGTGGACGGCGGTGAGCGAGCCACCGGTGTCCACGAGGTCGGCGGGGGTCCCGGTGAACACCACCTGACCGCCGTCGTGGCCCGCCCCCGGGCCCATGTCGACGATCCAGTCCGCATGGGCCATCACGGCCTGGTGGTGCTCGATGACGACGACCGTGTTGCCCGTGTCGACGAGCCGGTCGAGCAGGGCGAGCAACTGGTCCACATCGGCGAGGTGCAGTCCGGTGGTCGGCTCGTCCAGGACGTACGTCGTGCCGCTCCGCGCCATGTTGATGGCCAGCTTCAGCCGCTGGCGCTCACCCCCGGAGAGCGTGGTGAGCGGCTGGCCAAGCGCCAGATAGCCCAGCCCCACCGCGGCCAGCCGGTCCAGGATCACCCGGGCCTGACCGGTGGTGAAGAACTCCAGCGCCTCGGCCACCGACATGCCCAGGACATCGCTGATGTTCCGCCCGCGCAGCCGGTACGTCAGCACCTCGGGCCGGAACCGCCTCCCCTCGCAGTCCTCGCACACCGAGGCCACCTCGGCCATCATGGCGAGGTCGGTGTAGATCAGCCCGATGCCCTTGCACCGCGGGCAGGCGCCCTCCGAATTGGCGCTGAACAGCCCCGGTTTGACCCGGTTGGCCTTGGCGAACGCGGTCCGGATCGGATCGAGGAGCCCCGTATAGGTGGCCGGGTTGCTGCGGCGGGAGCCACGGATCGCCGACTGGTCCGCGACGATCACCTCCGCCCGCCCGGACAGCGACCCATGGATCAGGGAGCTCTTGCCCGATCCGGCGACACCGGTGACGACGGTGAGCACACCGAGCGGGATGTCCACGCTCACATCCCGCAGATTGTGCAGCCGGGCGCCCCGGACCGGCAGTTGCCCGGTGGGCCGCCGCACCTTCTCCCGCAGCCGCACCCGGTGGTCCAGATAGCGCCCGGTCAGGGTGTCGGAGGCGCGCAGGCCCGCCAGGTCGCCCTGGTAGCAGATCCGCCCGCCCGCCACCCCGGCGCCGGGCCCCAGGTCCACCACATGGTCGGCGATCCGGATGGTCTCCGGTTTGTGCTCCACGACCAGCACGGTGTTGCCCTTGTCCCGCAGCTGGAGCAGCAGCCGGTTCATGCGCTCGATGTCATGCGGATGCAGGCCCACCGTGGGCTCGTCGAAGACATAGGTGACATCGGTCAGGCTGGAGCCCAGATGCCGGACCATCCGCACCCGCTGGGCCTCGCCGCCGGACAGGGTGCCGGACTCCCGGTCCAGGCTCAGATACCCCAGGCCGATCTCGACCAGGGAGTCGAGGAGCGCGCGCAGGCTCTCCAGCACCGGCCCGACGGAATCGTCCCGGATCCCGCGTACGAACTCCGCCAGATCGCTGATCTGGAGGGCCGAGCAGTCCGCGATGGAGCGGCCGTCGATCCGGCAGGACCGGACGGCCTCGCACAGCCGGGCGCCCTCACACTCCGGGCACTCGGTCAGGGTCATGGCCCGGTCGGCGAACGCGCGCATGCGCGGCTGCATCGTCTCCCGGTCCTTCGCCAGGTACTGCCGGCGGACCTTGGTCACCAGCCCCTCGTAGGTGAGGTTGTTCTTTCCCACCTTGATCTTGGTGGCCGGTTTGTGGAGGAAGTCCTCCCACTGGTCCGGGGTGTAGTCCCGGAGCCTGGTATCGGGGTCGAAAAGGCCGGAGGCCGCCATAACCTGCCAGTGCCAGCTGTCCACCTCGAATCCGGGGACGGTGATCGCCCCCTCCTTCAACGACTTCTCCCTGTCGACGAGTTGACCGATGTCGATGTCGGTGACCCGGCCGAGCCCCTCGCACCGCGGACACATGCCCTCGGCGGTGTTGAAGCTGAAGGCGAGGGGAGGGCCGACGTACGGGCTGCCGATCCGGCTGAACAGGATCCGCAGCAGGGTGTGGGCATCGGTGGCGGTGCCCACGGTGGAACGGGAGTTGGCACCCATCGGCTCCTGGTCCACGATGATCGCCGCACTCAGATTCCGCAGCGAGTCGACATCCGGCCGGCCAAGCGTCGGCATGAAGTTCTGGACGAACGCCGTATAGGTCTCATTGATCAGACGCCTCGACTCCGCGGCGATGGTGTCGAAGACGAGCGAGGACTTACCGGATCCGGAGACACCGGTGAAGACCGTGAGCCGCTGCTTGGGAATGTTCACATTCACGCCCTGGAGGTTGTTTTCCCTGGCGCCACGGACCTTGATTTCGCTGACATCCATGCCTTCAAGTGTTTCATTGAAGTGCAGGTTGAGACTTTTGCCGGCCCTCCGCCCAACCCCCGCCGGAGGCACCGCGATATCGTGGACGCCAACCCTCAACTCGCCCGTGAACCCTCGATCCGAAGGTGACGAACCGTGAGCCGTACGGACGCCGCGCTGCGCCCCGTCGATCTGGCCCGTATGGCGGGTGTCTCCACCCAGCAGATCCGCAACTACGTCGACGCGGGCATCCTGCCCCCGGCCGCCCGCACCCCCGCCGGATACCGCAGACTCGACGACCGGCACCGCAGAGCCCTGGTGACCTACCGGGCCCTGATGCCGGGATACGGCGCCGAGACCGCCCGCGAGGTCATGCGGGCGGTCCATGACGAGGACGTCGCCCTGGCGCTCACCCTGGTCAACGCCGGTCATGCGGCGCTCCATGACCAGCGGCTCTCCCTCGAGGCGGCGGGGAAGGCGCTCGAAGTGGTCGCCGAGCAGACTCCGGACGCGTCGGCGCCGTCACGCCCCGGGCCGCTGCGTATCGGCGAGGTGGCCGCCCGTCTGGGGCTGCGCACCTCGGCCCTGCGGGTGTGGGAGTCCGCCGGTCTGCTGCGCCCCCGGCGCGACCGGAGCACCGGCTACCGCGTCTACGGGCCGTCCGACGTCCGGGACGCCCGGATGATCGACCTGCTGCGCCAGGTCCGCTATCCGCTGCCCCAGATCCGGCCCGTCCTCGACGGTCTGCGCCGCACGGGGAGCAGCGAGGCCCTGCGCACGGTCATCGCCCGACGTCAGGAGGGGCTCGCCCAGCGGGCCACGGCGATGCTCGAGGGCTCCTGCCGGCTGCACCACTACCTCACCGAAAACGGATCGGCCGAGGACCGATGAGTTCCCGGCGGGGGAGCGGTCTGTAGGGGTGAACGCTCCCCAACGCAGGAGGTACCGATGGCCAGCGACGGATTCACCACGTGCCTGTGGTTCGACGGCCGAGCCGAGGAGGCGGCGCAGCACTACGTCTCGATCTTCAAGAACTCCAGGCTCGGACGGATCACCCACTACACCGGGGTCGAGCCCGGCGGCCCCGCGGGGAGCGTGCTGACCGTCGAGTTCGAGGCCAACGGGCAGAAGTTCGTGGGGCTCAACGGCGGGCCGCAGTTCACCTTCAGCGAGGCCATCTCCTTCCAGGTCCACTGCGGGGACCAGGACGAGGTGGACTACTACTGGAGCAAGCTCTCCGAGGGCGGCGAGGAGGGCCCCTGCGGCTGGGTGAAGGACAAGTTCGGGGTGTCCTGGCAGATCGTCCCCACCGCTTTGCTCAGCATGATCGCCGATGCGGACCCGCGGAAGGCCAAGGGGGCCACCGAGGCGATGATGAAGATGGGCAAGCTCGACATCGCCGCGCTTCAGGCTGCGTACGACGGCGCGTAGTCGATCCGGCGAAGGCTGGGCGGCCGCCCGTACGGTATCCGGTCAGGCTGCCGTACGGGCAGCGCCCCGAAGGGGCGCGGGGCTGTGTCGATGTGCGGCTCCGCCCCGTGGGCGCGACCAGCCACGACGGCGCCGCAGTCGGCCAACTACGCATCGCGCCACTTCCCGCGGAGCGCTCAGCGGCCGTGGGTGAGGTCCGCGGGGTCGGTGTTGGCGCCGCAGAGGAGCACGGCGACCTTCTCCCCGGCCCGCGGCCGGTACGCGCCGGAGGCCAGGGCCGACAGCGCCGTGGCCGCCGCGTGCTCGACCGCGATCCTGCGGTCGTCCCACAGCGCCTGCCGCGCGGAGACGATCGCCTCGTCGGACACCAGGACCGACCGCACCCCGTCCTTGCGGGCCCACTCCAGCGCGGCCGAGGACACATGGCGGGCCCCGAGCGAGTCCGCCGCCACCGAGTCCACCGGGACGTCGACCACCGCACCGGCCTCCAGCGCGGCGTTCAGGGCCCGGCAGCCGTACGGCTCCACCGCGACGACTCGCACTCCGCGCTCCAGGGCGGACACCGCCACCCCGGTGAACAGCCCGCCGCCCCCGACCGCCACCACCACGGTGTCCAGATCGGGCCGGGCCTGGAGGATCTCCTCCATGACGGTGCCCGCCCCGGCGGCGATCAGCGGATGGTCGTACGCGTGCGACAGCAGGGCACCGGTCTCGGCGGCGTGCTTCTGGGCGGCGTCCCGCGCGTCGGCGTACTCGGTGCCGATCTGATGGACCGCGGCGCCGAGCCGGCGCAGCCGGTCCACCTTCACCACGGGCGCGGTCTCGGGCACGAACACGGTGGCGGGCACGGAGTGCTGGGCGGCCGCCCAGGCGCACGCCAGCCCGGCGTTTCCGCCCGAGGCGATGACGGCACCCGCCTCCGGCAGGGTGCCCGCCTCCCGGTGGGCCCTGATGAAGTTGAACGCGCCCCGCGCCTTGAAGGTGCCGGTGTACTGGAGGAACTCCAGGGCCAGCCATCCCTCGGCCGCACCCCACGCCCCCCGCTCCACCGGCGCGAGCGCCACGGGCCGGATATGTCCCGCGACCCGCTGGGCCGCGGCAGTTACGTCCTCAATGGAAAGAGTCACTGAAACACTGTAACAACCACTGGTACGCTCGGGGTGTGCGAAACAAGGACCGAGCCGATCAGCCCACCCTGGAGGCCATCGCCGAGGCCGCCCTGACCGTCGTCGACGACGAGGGGCCCGAGGCGCTGAGCTTCCGCAGGGTGGCGCAGCTGCTGGGGGTCTCCCACGCCACGGTCTTCCGCCGCTGCGGTGACTTCGACGGTCTGGTGAACGCGTGCGCGGACCGGCTGGCCGCGCGGATGCCGGTGGTGGGGCAGGACCAGGACTGGGCCACCGCCACCGAGGCCCGCTTCGCCGCGTTCTACGAGGTGCTGATCGAGCACCCCGGTCTGGTGGCGCTGCGGTCGGGCCGCGCCTGGTGGGGGCCGCATCTGCTGAGCCGCCTCGTGGAGCCGCAGCTGGCGCACAGCATCGCCGCCGGAATGGCCCCCGAGGTGGCGATCCGGGTCTACCGGCGGCTGTATCTGCTCACCCTCGGCGCCGTGGCCTTCGTCGACCACCGCGACGCGAAGCGGGTGCGCACGGCCGCGCGTACCGCGCTCGCCGCGCTGGACCCCGAGGACTTCCCGGCCCTCACCGGAAACCTGAACGTGGTCGTGGACGCGCTCACCGACCACGAGGTGTACCACGGCGCGCTGCGGCAGCTGATCGACGCCTCCGCGGCGGCCTGTCCCGGACGGTGACCGTACGCGCAGCGGGGCGGGCCCGAGTGGGCCCGCCCCGCCGCACGCCACGGCGTGGCTACAGCGTCTGCTGCACCCGCTCCGCCACCAGCTTGATGAAGCGCGACGGATCGCTCAGCTCACCGCCCTCGGCGAGCAGCGCCATGCTGTAGAGCAGCTCGGCCGTCTCCCCGAGACCGCTGTCGTCCTTGCGCTCGGCGTGGGCCTTGCGCAACCCGCTGACCAGCGGATGGGTGGGGTTCAGCTCCAGGATGCGCTTGATCTGGGGCAGGTTCTGGCCCATCGAGCGGTAGATGTTCTCCAGGGCCGGGGTGACATCGAAGGTGTCCCCGACGATGCAGGCCGGGGAGGTGGTCAGCCGCGAGGACAGCCGCACCTCCTTGACCTGCTCGCTCAGCGTCGACGTCATCCAGGAGAGCAGCTCGGCGAAGTCCTTCTGCCGCTGCTCCCGCTCGGCCTCCGCCTCCTCGTCCTTCTCGTCCTTCGAGTCGAGGTCGACCTGCCCCTTGGCGATGGAGCGGAGCTGCTTGCCGTCGAACTCCGGCACGGCGTCGACCCACAGCTCGTCGATGGGGTCGGTGAGGAGGAGCACCTCGAAGCCCTTGTCCCGGAATGCCTCCATATGGGGCGAGCTCTCCACGATCGACCGGGACTCGCCGGTCATGTAGTAGATGTGCTCCTGCCCGTCCTTCATGCGCTCGGCATAACCGCGCAGCGTGGTCGGCTGCTCGGCGTCGTGGGTCGAGGCGAAGGAACACACCTCGAGGATCGCCTCGCGGTTCTCCAGATCGCTGAGGAGACCCTCCTTGAGAACGCGGCCGAATTCCTTCCAGAAGGTCGCGTAGCGCTCCGCGTCGGAGGACATGATGTCCTTCACCGTCGAGAGCACCTTCTTCACCAGACGGCGCCGCATCAGCTGAATCTGGCGGTCCTGCTGAAGGGTTTCCCGCGAGACGTTCAGCGAGAGGTCCGCGGCGTCCACCACGCCCTTGACGAAGCGGAGGTATTCCGGCATCAGCGCTTCGCAGTCGTCCATGATGAAGACGCGCTTCACATAGAGCTGCACACCCCGCTTGCGGTCCTGCATATACAGGTCCTGCGGTGCCCGGGCCGGAATGAACAGCAGCGACTGGTATTCGAAGGTGCCCTCCGCCTGCATGCGGATGGTCTCGAGCGGATCGAGCCAGTCATGGCTGATGTGCTTGTAGAACTCGTGGTATTCCTCGTCGGTGACCTCGTCCTTGGGACGGGCCCACAGCGCCTTCATCGAGTTGACGGTTTCGAGCTCGGGCGCCTTCTTCTCGCCCTCCTCCTCCGTCTGCTCCGCGTCGTCCGCCGCGGCCGGGGCCTGGGCGGGGGCCATCCTGATCGGCCAGGTGATGAAGTCCGAGTGCTGCTTGATGATTTCCCGGATCTTCCAGGGCGAGGCGTAGTCGTAGAGGTGGTCCTCGGTGTCCTCCGCCTTGAGCTTCAGCGTCACGGAGGTGCCCTGGGGGGCGTCGTCGACCGGCTCGATCGTGTAGGTGCCCTCGCCGCTGGAGACCCAGCGGGTGCCCTGGCTCTCCCCGGCGTGACGGGTCTCCAAGGTCACCTCGTCGGCCACCATGAAGCTGGAGTAGAAGCCCACTCCGAACTGCCCGATGAGATCCGCGGAAGCGGCCGCGTCCTTCGACTCCCGCAGCTCCTTGAGGAATTTCGCGGTGCCGGAGTTCGCGATCGTGCCGATGAGCTCCACGACCCCCTGATGCGACATGCCGATGCCATTGTCACGGACGGTCAGCGTGCGCGACTCCTGGTCGATCTCGATGGCGATGTGGAGATCAGAGGTGTCCGCCTGAAGGCTTTCGTCGCGGAGCGATTCAAGGCGCAGTCTGTCCAGCGCGTCGGAAGCGTTGGAGATGAGCTCGCGCAGAAAGACGTCCTTGTTCGAGTAGATCGAATGGATCATCAACTGCAGAAGCTGTCGTGCCTCGACCTGAAACTCGAAAGTCTCGACCCCTGTAGTCAACTGTTTCCCCTCATGAGATAAGTGTCGACGCCATCAAGCACAGTGCGTCATCAGCAGCTTATCGAAGGTGAGGGGTGTCGAGCGGCCTTCCGGGCAGATGACGGAGGGCCGCTCACGGAGCCGGATGCGGCGGCCCCGGGAGGCGGGGCCGGAGTGTGCGTCAGCCGCCGCCGCGCACCTTGCTCCAGTCCAGGGCCTCGGCGGCCTCGCGCTGGATTTCCTCGGCCGCCTCCCGTGCCTCCGCGGGGACGTCGCCGTGCTCCGCCACGAGGCTGTCGTAGATGGGCACGAGGTCCGATGTGTCTGTCGTGTTCATGTGGCGCACTTCCTTGGGTACGGATCCCGGGTCGGCTCCCGGCTACCCGATCTATCAAACAGGCATGCTTTGACGTCGATCACACGGGGGGTTTCCGCTGATCCACCGGCGCCCGGCGCGCCGGAACGCGCCGCGACCGGCAGGTCAGTGCGCTGTGGCCGCCGCCTCCAGCACGAAGACCGGGATCTGGCGGTCGGTCTTTGTCTGGTAGTCGGCGTAGTCCGGGTACGCCTCGACGGCGCGCTTCCACCACCGGGCCTTCTCCTCGCCGGTGACCTCGCGCGCGATCATGTCCTGCCGCAGCGGGCCGTCCTGGAGTTCGACCCGCGGGTCGGCCACGATGTTGTGGTACCAGACCGGATGCTTGGGGGAGCCGCCCAGCGAGGCGACGACGGCATAGGTGCCGTTGTGCTCCACCCGCATCAGCGGGGTCTTGCGGATCTTCCCGCTCTTCACGCCCAGCGTCGTCAGGACGACCACGGGCATGCCCCGCATGGTCGTGCCCTCGGTGCCACCGGAGCTCTCGATCAGCTCGACCTGATCGCGTACGAACTTCTCCGGGCTCGGCTCGTACTCACCCTGCAACGGCATGATGTCCGTCCCCTCGTCTCATGTGCGAAGACTCGCCTTGTGTCTCCCCGTGCCGATGGTCAACACGGGGAGTGCGCGAGATCATCCCGATGGCTCCGGCCGTCGGGGCGGCGACGCGAGGGGATCGGTCGCGGGCTGGGATCCGTCCGTCACGCCGCCAAGCGGCGCCGGTCGGGGGAGGGGGAGGGAGTGGGGGCAGAGGTGGGGGTTTCCTGGTCACCGTTCCGCTCCGCCGCGCGCTTCGACTCGTCGGAGTGACGTCCCTGAGGGGGGAAGGTCAGGTCCGGTACGTCGACGACCGGCGGCAGATCGGGAGTGAGCATTGGCTGCTCATTTCTGTTCATGGCCAGCGGGTACCCAGGTGCCGAGGACTCACCCTGCGATACCGGTCACAGTCGGACATGGCAGTCAGATCGCCGGTTCGCGCCGGGGTGAGGGCGGTCCGCCGAGCGGCCGGTGTGCACCCCCGTGGCACACCGGCCGCCGCGCGGCGGCCGGTGTGGCCGGTTCAGCCCACGCGTTCGATGCGCGCGTTGCGGATCAGGAATTTGCCCGGCTCGCGGACCTGCTCGAAGGCGGCGTTGTTGAGCAGTGCGCAGCTGCCCGAGGTCGAGGTGACCGAGACGGTTGTCGACTTGTCGTTGTCGAGATTGGTCACCTTGAGCTTGGTGCCGACCGGGAACTCATTGCTGGAGGCGGCCGGGGCCCCGCCCTCGCCGGACAGGGTGACGGTCGACCCCGCGCAGACGACGTCGCCCGAGGCGCCAGCGTCACCGGCACCGGAGTCCGAGGCGCCCGCCGACGCGGAAGCCGATGCGGAGGCGCCGCCCCCGGCCGGGGCCGCCGCCTCGTCTTGGCCCGCGGCCCCCTCCGCCTGGCCCGCGGCCTCATCGACGGCGCACCCCGACGCCTGCTGCTTCCGCTTGATCTCCTCGATGACGGCCTGCCGGTTGGCGATCCGCGCCTGTGACTGCGCATCCGGATTGGCCTGCTGATCAGCGATGAACTTCTGATTGTTGGCCAGCGCCTGCTCCAGTCCGGCGCAGGCCGTCGAGGACTGTGCCGAGCCCTCGGTGCTGGCGTTGCTGGTGGCGGCCAGTACCCCGGCGCCGGTGCCCGCCAGCGCCAGCGAACCCATCAGCAGGCCGAGCTTCTTCTTGCCGCTGAGTGTCCTTTTGCGTGTCATGTCGACTCCTTTTCGAGCTGTCCGCCATGCCATACGGGCGGATGCGGGAGTCGTCTCAGGGTCGGACGGAAATTTTTCGGGGAAATGTGGTTGAGAATTGAACGGTGACGGGTTCTCCGGGGCCGACCTTAAAAGGGCCTTAAGGCTTCATGAAGCCTTAAGGCCCTTTCCGGGGTAAGCCGATTTCGTCAGTCAAGCCGCTGGTGCAGGAAGCCCAGCGTGCTCTGCCAGGCGGATGCCGCGGATTCCGCGTGATAGGACGGGCGCTCGTCATTGAAGAAGGCGTGACCCGCGGGGTGGAGCCGGAAATCCGGCTCCACCCCGGACTCCTCCCGCATGACCCGCCGCAGCCGTTCCAGAGCGTCCAGCGGAATGGTGTTGTCGTTCTCCCCGAAGTGGCCCAGGACGTCCGCCCGCAGCCCCGAGAAGTCCGGCAGCTCGCCCTGGATGACGCCGTAGAAGGGCACCGCCGCGCTGACCCGGGGATCGGCGGCGGCCAGGTACAGCACGAAGCCGCCGCCCATGCAGAAGCCGACCGCCCCCACGGTGTCGGAGGTGACCTCGGGCCGGCCGAGGAGGTGGTCCACCGCCCCGGAGAGCAGTTCGACCCCGCGCCCCACCGGCAGCTCCCGCATCATCCGGTACGCCTCGTCGGCGTTGTGGGCGACGCTGCCCCCGTACAGATCGGGCGCCAGCGCGACGAAGCCCTCGCGGGCCAGCCGGTCGGTGACATCGGCGATGTGGTGGTCCAGACCCCACCACTCCTGAATGACGATCAGCCCGGGGCCCCGCCCGGACGGCGGCAGTGCGAGGTAGCCGTGCGCGGTGGCTCCAGCGCTGGGGAAGGTGACGTTCTGGCGGGCGGGGGAGCCGGTCGGCTTCGGGGCCTCGGGCATGGCGGATCGCTCCTGTCGTACCGGTCGTCGCTGGCCCCACCCATCGTAGGGACGGCCCCTGCCACCAGGGCGCGGCGCGCGCTGCCGCCGCCAGTGCTCCTAGAGGATTCCGCTCGTGGCGCGGCGGTGGGTGGAGCGGCGGTCGTCGATCTCGGCCCAGCGGTCGCCGTAGATGTTCTCGGTGATGCCCGGGTCCCGTACGAAGTCATGCGGGAAGCCCAGTGGCACCGCGCTGACCTCGTCCAGCCGTGCCACCGCGGCGGCGTCGAGCCGGACGTCGACCGATCCGAGGGCGTCGGTGAGCTGGGACTCCCGGGTGACGCCGACGATCGGGATCACCGTGCCGGGGCGGCCGCGCAGCCAGGCCAGCGCCACCTGGGCCGGGGTCCAGCCGCCCTGTTCGGCGATCTCCAGCACCGCGGTGATGGTGGCCTCCTCGTTGTGTTCCGTGCGGTCGTCCCAGGTGGCATGGGTGGTCAGCCGTCCCGGCTCACCGCGGCGGTACTTGCCGGTGAGCTTGCCGCCCGCGAGCGGGCCCCACGCCAGCACGGCCAGGTCGAAGGCGCGGGCCTGGGGGAGGAGTTCGCGCTCGGGGGTGCGCTCCAGCAGGTTGTAGCGCAGCTGTGAGCCCGCGAAGCAGGTCCAGCCGCGCAGCTCGGCGAGCGTGCCGGCCTGGGCGATCTCCCAGGCGGGCCAGTCGGACACCCCGATGTACAGCACCTTTCCGGCCCGCACCAGATCGTCCAGCGCCCGCATCACCTCCTCGACGGGGGTGAAGTTGTCCCGGGCGTGCACCCACAGCACATCGAGGCGGTCGGTGCGCAGCCGCTCCAGGCTGTCCTCCACCGAACGCACCAGGTTCTTGCGGTGATTGCCCGCCGCGTTCACATCGCCCTCGCGGGTCGCGCAGGTGTACTTGCTGGCCAGGACGAAGCCCTCCCGGCGGCCCTCGAGCAGCTCGCCGAGAATGGCTTCCGAACTGCCGCCGGTGTAGTTGTTGGCGGTGTCGATGAAGTTGCCGCCCGCGTCCGCGTAGAGGTCAAGCAGCCGTCGGCTGGTCTCCTTGGCGGCCCCCCAGCCCCAGTCCTCGCCGAAGGTCATGGCCCCCAGGCTCAGCTCGCTCACCCGAAGGCCGGTCCTGCCGAACAGTGTGCAGCGCACGGTGGTCCCCTTGCGTCGGTCGTGGTGTGACGTGCGCCGACGCTAGGAGTTGAAGAGCGCTCCAGGGCAACTCGCCGGGCGGCGGCGATCGCCGCCACCGCCCGGCGAGGCGGGTCACGACACGGCGGAGGCGCGGATGTCGTGTCCGTCCGCCGTCAGACAGCGGCCCGTGGTGAGGTCGTAGCGCCAGCCGTGCAGGGTGCAGGTGAGCACCTCGCCCTCGATCTGCCCGAAGCGGCCGAGGTCGGCGCGCAGATGGGGGCAGCGCCGCTGCACCTGCCAGCCGTCCAGCACGATGTCCTGGCCGTCGTCCTGGCAGGAGTCGTAGTAGTTCTCCACGTACTCGATGCGCTCCATCGACAGGCACTTGAAGAACACATACAGGAACTCGTTGTACGGCCCGATCCGGCTGGCGGTGAACCGCATCGACAGCAGCAGGCTGTTGGACCAGTCCACCTCGCGCCGCTCGATGTTGGTGGCCACCAGATCGGCCGAGGTGGACAGCGTGTAACGGCAGCGCTCACCGTCCCAGAGGCGGACCTCCCGCGCCGGGAAGTCGATCACGATCGGCACCTCGCCCACATCCAGCCGCGCCGGGCCGCCGACTCCAGCGCAGATCCGGTCCGCCCTGGTCAGCAGCGGTTCCCACCACTGCTTCAGCTCGGTCAGCAGCCGTTCGCGCGGCAGTGCGGGGGACCGTGAGGCGCGCTCGGCGGCGAGCGCGGCCCGCTGTCGGCCGGCGAACTCCCGCAAGTACGCGGGCTTCTCGCCGAAGATGTGCTCGATCTCCGTCTCGGTGTAGCGGTGGGTGAGCTTGCACGCGGTGTCCTCCGGCTCCGCCACCGTGCCCGGCAGCAGCAGATGTGCCGCCACCCGCGGGCGCGCCCGGCCCAGCTGACGCAGGAACTCCAGCTGGTCCACGAAGATGCTCTCGCCGTCCTGGCCGGTGCCGTTGTGCTCGAAGAGCTCGTCGTCGAGGAAGCACGGCGGACCCGCGTTGGGGAACACATGCTTGGCCTCCACCGCGTCGATGTAGCGCAGCGCCCGGTCGAACTGCCCCTGCCGCTTGCGCGCGGCGAACTCCTTCTTGGCGGAGAGCGGCAGCTGGTACACCATCGGGTACCAGATCGCCCCGGAGAACTGCACGAAGTACGCGTCCACCTCGCCGAACTCCCGGATCGCCGCGATGTCCAGCGGATGGGCGTCGTTCTGGTTGAGCAGCACGGTCCGGCCGTCGTCCAGCGAGAGCGCGGAGTCGCCGATGGGGCCGTCCCCGGGGCCGGTCAGCGCGGTGATCATGATGCGCAGACCGTCGCGCTCGACCGGTGTACCGGAGGGGGCGCGGAGGAATGTGGTGAAACCCAGCGCGCTCAGCTCGCGTTCCAGCTCATCGGTGGCGAAGGCGGGAAGCAGCACGGTGATGTCCTTGCGCACGTTCCGGCGCAGATTCTCCGCGTCGAAGTGGTCGCGGTGCAGATGGGAGACATACAGATAGTCCGCCGCGCGCCCGTAGTGCGCCCAGTCCAGATCGGTGTTGTCCGGGAACGGGAACCAGGAGCCGAAGAAGGCGGGGTTGACCCATGGGTCACAGAGCACCGACCCCGCCGCGGTCTCGATGAACAACCCAGCATGCCCAAGTCCGGTCACGCGCATACCACAGCACCCCAACCCGGTCGGTGATGTCCGATATCTCCACCGTGTCGGGGTTCATTGCCGTGTGCATCCGCGGCTGGGCTTGCCGGGTGGCGCGATCCGCCACCCGGGTCATGCCGGTGTCCTCGTCATGAGACGGTGGGCGCGAGGGCCGTCCGCCACTCGGCGCGGAGCCCGGAAGGCGCCCTCCACATGGGCGGAGGACGCGGATGAGGAGGGGCTGGGTGGTGCGGATCATGTTGGTCGCGCCCGCCGTCAACGCGGCGCTGCGGCAGGTGCGGTTCGACGACGCCCCGCCGGACGCGGCCGGGGCGCGCCGGGCCGCGGCGGCGGCCGCGGCGCTGCCCCACCACGACATGGCGTTCACCGCGCCCTCCGAGCGCTGCCGCGGTACCGCCGCGGCCCTGGGGCTCGACGCCGCCGTGACGCCGGAGCTGCGCGATCTCGATATGGGCCGCTGGCGGGGCCGTTCGCTGGACGAGGTGGGGCAGGAGGCGCCGGAGGAGGTGGCCGCCTGGCTGTCCGATCCGGCCGCGGCGCCACACGGCGGCGAAACGCTGCTGGAGCTGGTGGAGCGGATCGGGGCCTGGCTGGACGCGCGGCGGGAGGAACCGGCACCGGCGACACCGACCGCACCCGCCCGTGCGGCGCGGCTGCTCGCCGTCGTGGAACCGGCCGTGGTCCGGGCCGCGCTCGTGCACGCACTCGGCCTTCCCGCGCCCACCTTCTGGCGGCTGGACGTCGCCCCGCTGACCGCGACGGAGCTCAGTGGCCACGCGGGCCGGTGGAATCTGCGCTGCGGACACCCGCTGGCGGGGAGCGCGCCGTAACGAGAGGAGCGCTCAGTAGCAAGGGGAGCGCGCCGTAACGAAATGATCTCTCCGATGGCGCGTCACCGCCGGATGCGCTGTCGTGTCCTGATGGCATCCCCCACCACCGGGCTCCGCCCCGCCACCGCCACCCTCTGCGCCGCCGCGCTGGCGCTGCTCACCGCGTGCGGCGGTGGCGGCGGCGATGAGACCAAGGGTGGCGACGGGGCCGGGAAGAGCACGGCCGCACCCGTCGTCACCCCCACCGCGACCGCTCCCGTCCCCCGGGGCAAGGGCAGCGCACTGGCGGACGACCTCAACGGCGACGGCCGCCCCGAGCTCCGAATCCCGCTCGCCTCCGACGACGAGGGACTCGGCGGCCTGCGCCATATCGCCTATGTGTACGGGTCGGCGAAGGGCCCCGACCCCGCCGTGCGCACCGTGCTCGGCCGGGACGACCTCGGCCTGCCCACCGGCGCCGGATGGCAGGGCACCGCGGGCGAGATGGACTCCGCGACCACCGCCGACCTCGACGGCGACGGCTACGCCGATGTGATCGTCACCGCCACCAAGGAGCGCGACCCGGCCAGTAGCGAGCGCGTGCACATCACCACCCAGACGCTGCCCTACATCGCCTGGGGCGGCCCCGGCGGGCCACGCCGGGGCACCCCCGCCACTCCGGTGCCGCTGGCCGACGCGGACGACGGCCTCGAGAACTCGCGGCCCCTGGCGACGGGCGACTTCAACGGGGACGGACATCACGATCTGGCCGCCGTGCGCCAGAGCGGCAAGGACTTCCATGTGCTGTACGGCCCGTTCGGCCGCGACGGCAAGGCGGCCCGCACCGAGACGTACGCCAACCCCCTCGGTTCCAGCGGCCAGATCGCGGAGCTGTACGCCGACGCCATCGACGGCGACCGCCCCACCGATCTCGTGGTGCACGAGCAGGGCGACGACGACCAGACGAGGTCCGCGCTGCTCACGGCGGGTCCGGACGGCCTCGCCACCACCGGTCGCACCCTCCGCAGGGGCAACGCGATCGCCTTCGGCGACTTCGACGGCGACGGGAAGCGGGATGTGGCGGTCGCCGACACCGGCAGCCGCAATGACGAACCGGGCTATGAGACCGAACCCGCGGACGTCAGCCAGTCGGTGAGCGTGTACACCCAACGCACGGCCGGTTCGACCCCCGAGCCGATCAGGATCCCCGCCCTGGGCGGCGATGTGCTCGCCGCCGCCGACACCGACGGGGACGGCACCGACGAACTGGCCGTCTCGCTGCGCACCGGTGGCACCGAACTGCTGACGATCCGCCCGGACGCCCCCGGCGAGATCGCCCACCGCCGCACCCTCGACCGCACCGTCCCGTCCCGGGTGGACGGCCGCGAGGTGCCCAAGAAGCGGCGCGCCGTCAGGCTTCACGGCGCCGGGGACTTCGACCACGACGGCAAGGACGAGGTCGTGCTGGCCTGGGGCCCGGACCCGCTCTTCGCGCTCTACGGGGAGAAGCCGCAGCGGTTCTGGGTGACCGACGGCACCGACGACACGGTGGTGTTCACCAGCGCGCCTTATGGCAAGGACGCCTCATGAGGCCCGGTGCGCCACCGCACGCGTGTCCGCGCGCACGACCTCTTCGCCCGGCCCGGCCGACGCCTTACTGTGGGCGTCAGCCGGCTGGGGAGGGGGAGGCGGATGACGACCGGGGGAACCTCCGGTGAGGATGAGCGGGGGAGCGGTCCGGAATCGCCCCACAGGACCGTGATCAGCGGCCGGTACGAGCTGGGCGAGCGCATGGGCCGGGGCGGCCTGAGCACGGTGTGGGACGCCCGTGATGTGGTGTCCGGCCGCCCGGTCACCCTCAAGGAGCTGCACCCGGTCGAGGATCCGGACCCGGAGGCGTACCGGCGGTGGGTCGAACGGCTGCGCCGCGAGGTGATCCTCCTCGCCGGGACCGTGCATGAGCACCTGCCCGCCATCTACGACCTGGCCCAGCGGGACCGCCGGGTCTGGATCGTCATGGAGCGCCTCGACCGGCGTTCGCTGGCGGACCGGCTGCGGGAGTGGCACGGGCGGCCGGACGTGGTCGAGATCGCCCGGATCGGCCTGGGGGTGCTGAGCGGATTACGCGCGCTGTACGCGATGGGCCTGGCCCACGGGGACGTCAAACCGCTGAACATCCTCTTCCGCCCGGGCGGCGGCCCGGTGCTGGTGGACCATCTCGGCCTGGCCTTCCAACGAGAGGGCACGATGGCCGGGACACCCCGCTACATGGCACCGGAACGCTTCACCTCCCTGTCCTCCCCGGTGGCCGGAGAAGCGATGCTCAAGGCCGACCTGTGGTCCCTGGGCGTGACCCTGTACGAGGCGGTCGAGGGTCGTGCGCCATTCGAGGGGGAGACGGTGCACGAGCTGATGAGCTCGGTGCTCAACGACCCGCCGCCGCCCATGACATACGGGGGTCCGCTACGGCCGCTGATCGAGGGTCTGCTGGTCAAGGACCCCGAAGGACGGCTCACGGCCGGGCAGACCGAGGCGCTGCTGCACGGCGTGGCCCGGATTGAGCTCATGTCCGCCCCCAGGACCGAGACAGTGGCCCTCCCGGCTCCGGCGGAGGCCGCGGCGCGGTCGGCCCCCCGGGCGAGCGGTGCGGGCACCGGAATCCTCGCCCCTGTCGCGACCGTGCTGGGGGCCCTGCTCGTCCTGGCGGGGGCGGTGGCCCTGCCCTCACTGAGCCCGGGCTCCTGGGACGACATTCCGGGATGGGTGGGGCCCGGGTGTCTCGGCCTGCTGTGGCTGGGGCTCGCGGCGCGCGGCTTCGCGTCGGCCAGACAGCGGGACCGGCGGGCGCGCTGGCTCGACGCCCTGCGCCCGGACGCGGCGGAGGCGGCTGCCCGCCCCGCCGGGCCCTGGCAGGCGCTGCGCGAGGGATATCTGGCGTCCCTGGCGATCCCCCAGCCCCCGGCCCGGCGGGTGCGACGTCCGGTGGAGCGAGAGATGGAGCGGGACATGGCCGACTTCCTCACCGCGCTCGGTCCGCCTCCGCCTCCGCCACCGGCGGCGGGCCCGGATCCCGCACCCCGTCCGGACCGCCCGGGGGAGGCCCCGTGACCGAGAACACGAGCGAGAACCCCGCGCCGGGCAGCCAGTCGGAGACGGCGGTGCCCTGGGGCGACCGGCTGCCGGTGGAGCAGGCCAAGGAGTGGGAGGCGGTCAGGCCCGGCACGGTGGAGTGGATGCTCACCGAGCTCCAGCGGGAGCGCGAGCACCGCCGCCGCATGGACTGGGTCCACACGGGGCTCCAGGCGTTCGGCTCGCTGCTGGGCGCGGGCACGGTCGTGGCGCACATCTGGGTGGCCACGTACTTCCTCGCCCATGACGCCGCCACCCAGGACGCGGCCATCCTCGGCGGCGGCACGGCCGCCCTGGTCGGGGGGTTCCTCGGCAAGCGCTACGGCGACCGGCGCTGATCCGGGGAGCCGCGGTCCGCCCCACCGGGATCCGCGGCTCCGTCCGGGGAGTGAGCAGGACGTCGCTTCCTTACGTATGAGGGGGTGGGCCTTCGCCGTCCGAGGCCCCCGGCTGGATCGACGTAAGGAGACAGGGTGGTGAAGCACATGCGGCGCGGCGTGCGCCGGGTCGTGCGGTTCGCGGCTGTCGGGGCACTGGTCTGTGGCGGGGTGATGGTCTCTCAGGCCGGGCCGGGCGGATCGGCCCACGGGACGACCGGAAGCGACGGCCCGAGAGCCCTGAGCGCGGACCGGACGGACGATGTGGGCGGACGCCTGGTGTCCGCGCTCGGCGCCTCCCGTACGGCGGGCAACTGGATCGGGGCCGACGGTCGCCCGGTGGTCGCGGTGACGGACGACACGGCGGCGGACGAGGTCAGCCGGGCCGGGGCCACCGCCAAACGGGTGCGCTACAGCATGGCGGACCTGGACTCCGCGACCGAGAAGCTGCGCTCGGCGCCCCGGGTGGCGGGCACCGCCTGGATGGTGGACCCCAAGTCCAACCAGGTGGTGCTGGTCGGCGACAGCACCGTCTCCACCGCCCGCTGGTCGAAGATGAAGGACCTCGCAGCGGAGGTGGGCGGCACGGTGCGCGCCCAGCGGACGGAGGGCTCCTTCACGACAAGAGCCGCCGGTGCCTCGCCCATGTTCACCAACGGCAGCCGCTGCTCGGCCGGTTTCAACGTCACCAACGGCCAGACCGGTTTCATCCTGACGGCGGGACACTGCGGCCCCAACGGCACCCCCTGGTTCACCGACGGCACCGGCTCCACCCGCCTCGGCACCACGGTCCAGAGCAGCTTCCCCGGCAATGACTTCTCGCTGATCCGCTACGACAACGCCGCACTCGACCAGAACAGCGTGGTAAACGTCGGCGGCGGCCAGACGGTGCGGGTCACCGGTGTGGCCGATCCGGTCGTGGGCCAGGAGGTGTTCCGCAGCGGCAGCACCACCGGGCTGCGCTCGGGCAAGGTGACCGGGCTCAACGCCACGGTCAACTACCCCGAGGGCACGGTCACCGGTCTTGTCCAGACCACCGTGTGCGCCGAGCCCGGCGACAGCGGGGGGCCGCTCTTCGCCCAGGGCGTGGCGCTCGGCGTCACCTCCGGCGGCAGCGGCGACTGCGACCGGGGCGGGGTGACCTTCTTCCAGCCCGTGACCAAGGCGCTGACCGCGCTCGGGGTGTCCATCCCGGGCGCCAAGGCCCAGAGCCCCAACCCGGCCATCGCCTCCGGCGCCTCCGGGAGTTCGGGGGTCGACGGCGTCTCGACGCTCGACGACGTCGTGGCGTACGCCCAGAACTTCGGGCCCGGTCTGGTGGTCATCGTGGTGGGGTTCGTGGGACTGCTGTCCACGCTGACCATCCGGCCCCGGCGGCGCCGCTACCGCGGCTACTCCACCGGCTGGGGGTGAGAGCCTGTGTCATATCCCCGGCCGGGCGTGCGACGCCTGGCACGCTCCCCCAGCTACCGCTGGGAGGTGCCCCCCTGACGCCGCACGCTGATCCGGCCGGGGATATGACACAGGCTCTAAGCCGCCCCGGCGGCCTCCCGGGGCGGTGGCAGCGGGCAGACCGCGATGCCCCGCTCGAGGAGGCTGCCCATGACGAGGAGGCCGCCGAGCGCGCATACGCTCGTGGCCATCCGGTACGGGGTCCGGCGCCGCACCAGATGGCGGACCACCCGGCCGTCGGGGCCGATCGCCACGGCGCGCACCGTGCGCCGCGGCCCGGGGCGGAGCCGGGTGGCGACGGGCACCGCCGCCCTTCTGAGCGCGGCGGGCGCGCGGTGCAGCAGATCGAGGGCGGGCTCCCGCGGCGCGGCTATGGCCACCCAGATGACCCCGTCGGGGCCACGGGTGAGATTGTCCGGGAAGCCCGGCAGATCGCGGAGGAGAAGGTCCCGTGTCCCCGCCCGGCGGCCGGTCAGCCACAGCCGGCTGATCCGGTAGGCGCCGCTCTCGACCACGGCCACATACGACTCGTCGGCGGCGAGGGCGACCCCGTTGGCGAACCGCAGCCCGTCCAGCACCACCTCCGGCCGGCCGCCCGGCCGCAGCCGGAGCAGCTGCCCGGTGGCGGTGTTCTCCAGGATGTCGCCGAGCCAGTCCTCCAGTCCGTGGCGGCGGCTGGACACGGTGAAGTACACCGTGCCGTCCTCCGCCGTGGCGACATTGCTACAGAACCGCAGCGGCCTGCCGTCCACCTCGTCGGCCACCACCCGTACGGACCCGTCGTCCGGCCCGACCCGCAGCAGCCCGCGCCGCGCGTCGCACACCAGCAGCCCGCCGTCGGGGCAGGGGACGAGCCCCAGCGGCCGGCCGCCGGTGTGCGCGAGCACCTCGGAGCGTACGAGTTCGTGGTCCGGCGACAGCGTCAGCCGCCGGACGGCCCCGTCCGCGGTCCCGGTGAGGATCCGGCCCTCCGCGTCGGCGGCGACGTGTTCCGGCCCGTGCGCCTCCGGCGCCAGGATCCGCGGACACGGCAGCGGTTCGGCCGGTACGCGGGACCGCGTCCCCGTACCGGCTCGCTCGCGCGGCATGGGCTCACACCGCCTTACGCGCCTTGGCGGCCCTCAGGCACCGCCGCATCTCCTCGGCGTAGGGCAGCACCACACAGGCGCCGATGCCGAGCCCGATCGCCGCCAGATAGCGCGCGGGCAGCGGATTGTCCTTGGGCAGCAGCTTCCAGTCCTCGGGCCGCTCCCCGCCGCGCAGCGCCGCGCGGACCTGGTCCCAGTGCAGACAGCAGGTGAACGCCATCGCCGACAGCGGCAGGACCTCCAGGAAGCTGTGGATGTGCTGCTCCACCGGGCGCACCTCGCGCTCCTCGGTGGCCAGGCTGACATCCCACAGCGCCGTGGCGCCGTGGGCGACGGCCGCTCCGCCCATCACCGACAGCACCAGCGGATTGACCCGGGCCAGCAGCCCCATCGCGACGGGGACACCGGCCTCCGTCATCATCAGGGCGTGGATCGCCGACTCCTTCGTGCCCGAGGTGTCCTCGATCCTGGTCCGGCGATGCATGAGCCAGTCCGCCACCGCCGGGACGAACCACAGGGGCATCACCCCGTACATCAGGAACCGCCGGTTGGCGTCCTCGACGTCCACGGCGCCGCGCGGCACCTTCAGATCGCGTGGCCGCCGCCACCGCCGCCAGGCACGGGCCACCGGGCTATGGGAAAGAGTCATCTCGCCTCCAGCACGACGTCGGAGAAGTCGGGTGCCCTCTTCGTATCGCGGACAAACGACCGCGGGAGGCTTCCACCCGCCCGGCGTGGCGCGGCTCGGCGGCTGACCCGGCGGCTCGGCCGCCCGCCCCCTCAGCCGTCACCGGCCTCGAGGGCGACGATGCGCTGGGCGCCGTTCGCCGCGCCCGGATGACGGCTGGTGAGGTCCAGCCGCAGCCGTGCGGTGCGGACCGGGGACGTATGCATGGCCGTTCCACGCGGACACCTCGATCCAGGCGGGCAGGGTGTGCTCGGCGTCCACGGTGAAGGACACCTCGAGACGGCGCAGCCGCCGCCTCCCGCTCCAGGTCACCGAGACCCAGTCGGCCTTCCGGGCACCGTCGAAGGCGGGAAGCAGCGCCGTCGCGGGCCTGTGGAAGGCGTTGGACCAGCCGGTGGCCGGATCGCCGTCCAGCATGGCCGCAGGCAGGGTCGTCGGCGCGCCCGAATAGCTCGCGTCGGCCAGTGGGTGGTGCGGGGCGCCGGGGCCGGGGTCCGGCGCGAACGGCGTGGGGCGGGTGACCGGCCCCGAGGTCCCGCCGGTGGCGCGGACGGTGGCGGTGGCGGTGCGCAGCCCCGCCGAGCGGGCGGTGACGGTCAGCGGCCCGGCCTCGGTGCCGGCGCGGACGATGGCCAGGGCCTTGCCGTGGAAGGCGGTACGGGTGCTCGCCTGGTAGCGCTCGGCGCTCTCCTGGCGGCCGTTGTCGACCCCGGCCAGGGAGCCTCCGGTGACCTTGAAGGCGATCAGATGATCGGCGTCCGGCACCACCACACCGTGGGCGTCGACGACTTCGGCGGTCACGAAGCACAGCGAGCGGCCGTCGGCGTCGACGGTCTCGCGGTCGGGGGTGAGCCGTACGGCGTGCGGGCGTCCCGCCGTGCGCAGCACATCGGTGGCCACCACCCGGCCACCGCGCCGGGCCACGGCCTTCAACTCGCCCGGTGCGAACGGCACCTTCCAGGTGAGGTGGAGCTTTCCGGCGCTGCCGCCCGGGCTGGTGTAGCTGCCGGGGTAGGGGCCGGAGGTGACGGTCTTGTCGTCGCCGGTCGGCTCGGTGGTCTCCAGGTAGGTACGGCCGTCCGCGGTCTGCTTGGTGTCGAACTCACGGACGCCCAGCGACCGGCCGTCGAGGAACAGCTCCACCGTGGCGACGTTGGAGTAGGCCCACACCTCCACGGTCTCGCCCGGCCGGTGGCCGGTCCAGTCCATGGGGACCAGATGGACCATCGGTTCGCTCGTCCACTGGCTCTTGAAGAGGTGGTACATGTCCTTGGGGAAGCCCGCGGTGTCCACGGCGCCGAAGAACGACGCCTTCACCGGGAACACGTCGTACGGTGTGGGCTCGCCGATGTAGTCGATGCCCGACCACAGGAACTGCCCGGCGAAGAACCTCCGGTCCCGGTCCTTCTTCAGCCCGTACTCGCCGCTCATCGTCCAGGAGGCGAGGTTGTTGTCGTAACTGGAGGTCTGGCGCCTGCCGGGGGTGTGGTTCTCGCCGGTGTTGTAGTTCAGGCCCAGCCCGTCCAGCTTGGCGAGCATCAGATCGGCGGGGGAGCCCTCGGCGGGCAGCGTGCGGTACTTGTCCGAGCCGATCACCACCGGCCTGGTGTCATCGGCCGCGCGTACGGCGTCGATGAGCCGCTGGGCCATCCCCAGCCCCGGGGCGCTGGTGGAGTCGGGGATCTCATTGCCGATGGACCACATGACCACGGCCGGGGAGTTGCGGGCGGCGCGCACCATCTCGGTGATGTCCGCGTCGCAGTACTCGTCGAAGAAGCGCCCGTAGTCATAGGTGTTCTTGCCGGTGCGCCAGCAGTCGAACGCCTCCACCAGCATCACGATGCCGAGCCGCTCGCAGAGCTCGATCAGCTCCGGCGCGGGCGGATTGTGCGAGGTGCGCAGGGCGTTGACGCCCATGCTCTTCATGATGGTCAGCTGGCGCAGCACGGCGTCGGCGTTGACGGCGGCGCCGAGCGCGCCCAGGTCGTGGTGGAGATCGACGCCCTGGAGTTTGGCGTACCGGCCGTTCAGCGAGAATCCGTGGTGGGGGGCAGTTCGGTCTCCAGGACATAGCGTTCAGGAGCGTCGAACGACCACAGCCGCGGCCGGTCGATCCGCAGCTCCTGGGTGGCGGTACGGGTCTCACCCGCCCCGACGGCGAGGGTGGAGTGTGCCTGGACCACCATGTGCCCATCGGGGTCCTTGACCGTGGACACCACGGTCACCGGCTTCCGGCCGTCCGACTCGTTGACCACGAGGGTCCGCGCCCGCACGGTGGCATGCCCGGCGCGCAGCGTGGTGGCCAGGCCGGGGGTGGTGATGTACGTGCCCCACCGGGCCACATGGACCGGGTCGGTGACGGGCGTGGCGGTAGATGCCGCTGCCGGAGTACCAGCGGCTGCTGGGAAGCCGGTTGCGCACCTTGACGGCGAGGACGTTGGGCGTGGCGCCGGCCGAGTCGTCGTACGCCGGGTCGGGGGCGTGTCCGTACGCGCCGGTCGGGTCGGTGATGCCGCCGGGGTTGACGAGGGCGAAGCGCCAGCCGTCCGTGAGCGGGATGGTCCGGCCTCCCATGGCGCGGGACGCGGTGGCGGACTGGGCGGGAGCGGCCGTGACAAGCACGACGAGGTGGCCCCCACCCGCGGCGGGGGCCACCTCGTCGGAAAGGGGTCTGGCCGGCACTCAGTAGTCGTAGTGGTGGTGGTGCCGGTGATGGTCGGGCTCTTCGACCACCGGGGGTGCCACCGCGCCCGGCTCGACGACGCGCCGGCGCTTGTAGACACTCACATACGCGCACGTGCCGATGATGCCGACTGCCATCAGAATCAGGCCGACCAGGTGGACGTTGAAGCCGTTGGCGTTCCAGTCGGTGGCGAAGGTGAGAATCCCTCCCACCGCGATCATCAAAATGCAACCGCCGAGGCCCATCAGTTCTGCCTCCGTACATGAGTTCGCTGTTGTGGGCTGGTCGTCACCGAGTACCCAGGCCCGGCGGGGCCAATCTCACGCCCCGCCCTCCTCGCGCTCCACGGCCGCCACCGTCTCCTCCAGCGCCTGGCGGTCCGCACGCGCGCTCGCCCGGTCCTTGGCCGAGGCGTCGGTGACATCGAGGAAGATCTGGTCGGCGTGCGGCCAGAACTCCGCCATCGCCGTCTTGACGCGCACCAGGACCTCCTCGACCTCCTCGCTGTCGAGTCCGGGGACGAGGTCGACCCGGGCCGCCACCAGCGTCGAGTCATTGCCCAGACGCATCGTCAGCAGCGTGGTCACGGTGTCGATCTCCGGCTGCGCCTCGAGGAACCGGCGGAGCTCCTGGCGCTGGACCGGGTCGATCGCCTCACCGATGAGCCGCCCGCGCGACTCCCTGGCCAGCCGGTAGGCCACATAGACCAGCAGCGCCCCGATCAGGAAGGAGGCCGTGGCCTCGTAGACCACCTGGCCGGTGACCATGTGCAGCCACATACCGAGCAGGGCGAACACCACGCCGAGACAGGCGGTGGAGTCCTCGGCCAGCACGGTGCGCAGCGTGGGGTCGTCACCCCTGCGCAGCTCGGTCGCCATCCCGCGGCCCGCTTCCCGGGCGTGCCGGCGCACCTGGACCAGCGCCCGGACCAGCGACGAGCCCTCGGCGATGAGTGCCACGCCCAGGACCCCGAGGCCCACCAGATAGCCGCTGTGGTCCTCGGAGCTGCCCGAACTCAGCGCCTCGGCACCCTGGATGAAGGAGAAGCAGCCGCCCATGACGAAGATGCCGACAGCGGCCAGCAGCGCCCAGAAGTAGCGCTCCTTGCCGTAGCCGAACGGGTGCTGGTCGTCGGGGGCCCGCCTGCTGCGTTTGAGTGAGGCGAGCAGGAACACCTCGTTGAGGCTGTCCGCGACGGAGTGCGCGGCCTCCGAGAGCAGCGCGGGGGAGCCGGCGAAGATCCCGCCGGCGGCCTTGGCCAGCGCGATCACCAGATTGGCGCCGAGGGCGACGAAGACGGTGACGGCGGTCCGGGCGTCCCGGCCCTGCCGCGCGCCGGACCCGTTCGGCCCGTGTTCGCTGTGTGTGGTGGAACGGCTCATCGGCGGGAAACTCCGTAGGCGGGAAGTCCGTGCCGTCCTGATGGCCCGCTCCGCCGGGGCGGCCGGACGGCCTGTCCCCTTCGCGTGTGTCCCGATGTCGGGACCTCAATCGTGACACGCCCGCCCGAGGGAGCGCGCCCCGCCGGACCCGTCCGGTCCACGGGGCGCGCTCGGAGGGGTCAGCCTGCCGGGGTGTTCGGGGACGCGGGCACCTTCGGCAGGTCGCTGAAGATGTCGAGCCCCATGGCGGCGGCGATCAGCAGACCGATCACGCCCAGCGCCACCGCTCCCCAGGCCACCGCGGTCACCCAGGGTGCCCCGGCCGTGACGGGCCGCCGCTGCCGCAGCAGCACCACAGCGGCGATCACCACGGCGACCAGCGCGAACAGCCCGTTGACCAGGGCCGTGGTGTGCCACGGAGTGCCGTACACCGCGGATATCTGATCGGCGGCCGACCCGGACTGGGCCTTGATCTGGCCGGTCAGCTGCTTGCGCTCCTGGAGCATGGTGCCGAGCCAGGTGCCGGAGAGCGAGGCGAGTCCGAGGCCCGCGGCGACGACCGAGGCGGCGCCGGGGACGACGCCCGGTGTGGTGGCCGGGGGAGGGGCCACGATGTCGTCGTCGAGGCCTGATGCGTCCAGCGAGTCCGGGGTTTCCTTCGGGTCCGGGGTTTCCTGCTGGTCCGAAACAGCGTTCGGGACACCCTCCGCCGTGGCTTCCTCGGCTTCTGCGGGCTGCGCTGCGGTGTCGGTCGGTTGGTCGGTCTTGGTGGTGTCCATGTGCCGCAACCGTACGGACCGAAGATGAAAACTCACTGAGAAAGCGATGTCCTTCGGCCGGCGGCACCGGCCGGGTGGTGGCCGGCCGCGCCGCATACGCTGACCGAAGGGTCTCACCGATGGCCGGGGACCCCTCTCGCCGTACGACGGGAGCACCCCGTGGTCTCCTCCACCCCTGGCGGCACCGCCTCCGACGGCGGGGCACGGCACCGGCTGCGCGCATGGCTGCTGGAGGGCCTGACCGACATCGCCAAGCGCCAGCCCGGGCCGCACGCCGAGCCGGAGGGCGCACACCAGGGTCGGCGGTGGTGGCGGGTGATGTGCCTGACCGGTCTGGACTACTTCTCCACCCTCGGCTACCAGCCCGGTATCGCCGCCCTGGCGGCCGGGCTGCTCTCCCCGCTGGCCACCGTGGTGCTGGTGGTGGTGACCCTGGCGGGCGCGCTGCCGGTGTACCGCAGAGTGGCCGAGGAGAGCCCGCACGGCCAGGGCTCGATCGCGATGCTGGAGCGGCTGCTGACCTTCTGGAAGGGCAAGCTGTTCGTCCTCACCCTGCTGGGCTTCGCGGCCACCGACTTCCTCATCACCATCACCCTCTCCGCCGCCGACGCCACCGCCCACCTGGTGGAGAACCCGCATTTCACCGCGGTCCTGCACGGCCATGAGGTGGCCATCACCCTGATCCTGGTGGGAATGCTCGGGGCGGTGTTCCTCAAGGGGTTCACCGAGGCCATCGGGATCGCGGTGGCGCTGGTCGCCGCCTATCTGCTGCTCAACGCCGTCGTGGTGGCGGTGGGGCTGTGGCATGTGTGCACCGCCCCCCATGTGATCCCCGACTGGTCCCAGGCGCTGGTCGCCGAGCGCGGCAGCCCCCTGGTGATGGTCGGCGTGGCGCTGGTGATCTTCCCGAAGCTGGCGCTCGGCCTGTCCGGGTTCGAGACGGGCGTGGCCGTCATGCCCCATATCGAGGGCAAGCCGGGCGACACCGAGGAGCGCCCCGCAGGGCGCGTCCAGGGCGCCCGGAAGCTGCTGACCACCGCCGCGGTGATCATGAGCGTCTTCCTCATCACCTCCAGCTTCATCACGACCCTGCTGATCCCGCAGCGGGCGTTCGAACCGGGCGGGCAGGCCAATGGGCGCGCCCTGGCCTATCTCGCCCATGAGTACCTGGGCTCGGCGTTCGGCAGCGTCTACGACGCCTCCACCATCGCCATCCTCTGGTTCGCCGGCGCCTCGGCCATGGCCGGACTGCTCAATCTGATGCCCCGCTATCTGCCGCGCTACGGCATGGCACCCCACTGGGCGCGCGCGGTCCGCCCCATGGTGCTGGTGTTCATCGCCATCGCGTTCCTGGTGACCTGGCTCTTCAAGGCGGATGTGGACGCCCAGGGCGGCGCCTACGCCACCGGGGTGCTCGTGCTCATCACCTCGGCCGCCATCGCCGTCACCATCGCCGCCCGGCGCGCCCGGCAGCGCGGCTGGACCATCGGCTTCGGTGTGATCTCGCTGATCTTCCTGTACACCACAGCGGTCAACGTCATCGAACGGCCCGACGGCGTCAAGATCGGCGCCTGTTTCATCGCGGGCATCATGGCCGTATCGCTGCTGTCCCGGGTGGCCAGGGCCTTTGAGCTACGGGTCACCAGCGTGACGTTCGACGCCCTGGCCGAGCGGTTCGTCCGTGACACCGCCCACCGCAGGATCCGCTTCATCGCCAACAAACCGGAAAGCCGTGACCTGGTCGAATACCGGGAGAAGCAGCACCAGATCCGGGCGGACAACGACATCCCGCCCGAGGACGACATCATCTTCGTCGAGGTCACGGTGGCCGACCCGTCCGAGTTCGAGAGCGAGCTGCGGGTGTGCGGCGAGGTGGTGCACGGCCGCTACCGCGTGCTGACCCTCCAGAGCGCCACCATCCCCAACGCGCTGGCGGCGCTGCTGCTGCGGGTGCGGGACATGACCGGGCAGCGCCCGCACATCTACTTCGAGTGGACGGAGGGCCATCCGCTGGCCCACTTCCTGCGCTTCTTCCTCTTCGGACAGGGGGAGGTCGCCCCCGTCACCCGTGAGGTGCTCCGCGAGGCCGAGCCCGACCGCGGCCGCCGCCCCCACGTCCACGTCGGCTGACCGGGCCCCGCAGGAGTGAACGGGTCCCGCGGAGTGAACGGCTCCCGCCGAGCCGGGGGCGGCCGCCACATCAGGGCGCCGTCGGGTCTGTCAGGGCGCCACCGGCTCCGGGTCCGGGTCCACGGCGGGCAGGCTGTCCATGAACGAGCTCACCGAGAACACCGCACGCCCCGGCCCCGGCGGGCCGTATCCGGGCGGCGAGGACAGCCCGAAGTCCTCGAGCGTCGCCCGGTAGGTCTCCAGCAGCCGGATGTGGTACTCCAGCGGGGCGCCCTGCGGATTCTCCTTGCCCAGCGGTGTCGTCGGCTCGGGACACCAGGTGGTGAACCGGGGCACGACCCCGTGCGACATGAAGAAGCGCAGCCCCTCGGCGGTGGAGTCGATCGCCTCGGCCACGGACGCGAAGCCGAGCGGCTGGGCCATCTCCACGCCCGCCACGAAGTTGGGGATCACATTCCGGGCGCCGAACACCTCGGCCGAGTCCAGGATCCGGCGGTGCCACTCGTCCCGGCCGATGTAGCGCTCCTTGCCCGGGCAGTACAGCTCGAACAGCCGCCGGTCCCACACCTCGAAGTTGGGGTGGTAGATCCGCACCCCGTAGTCGTGGAACCGCTGGACATCCTCCTTGGGCAGCGCCTGCGCCACCACCTTGCCGATCCAGCGGCCCGGGAAGCGCTCCTCGATGGCCTTCGCGTACTGGCCGTAGAAGTCGGCCTCGTCGCGGCCGCCCACATGCGAGGTGATGGCGCCGCCGGTGAGGGTGTACGCCTGCGAGGTGCGGGCGGCGTCATGGCGGTCGATGATCTCCAGCGCCTCCAGCACCTCCTCGACCGGCTTCACCCCGGTGTACGGGCGGCCCGCCGCCTTGTGCTGGCGCCAGTTGTGGTTGATGTCGCAGTACTGGCACTCCTCCTTGGCGCCGAAGTACTGGCACACCCGGAAGACCGTCAGATAGACCAGATAGCCCCACTGGATGGTCGGCGCGACCTCCATCACCGACTTGCCGTTCGACAGGGTGTGGCGGTAGTAGTCCGGCATCGGCGGCAGCCCCACATCGGCGATGCGCGCACCGTCCAGATACAGCCCCAGCGCACCGTCCTCCCCGGCCCGGACCACATACGGCGACGCGGGGTTGACGCGGACGGACACCACGGTGCGGCGCAGGTCGTACGGCCCGCCGGTGAGCACGATCTCCTCGGGCGGCCGGTTGAGGGCCGCGGCGCCCAGTTCCGGCAGGGTGCGGTGGTCGAACGAGAAGATGAAGTACGACTTCGGCTTGACGTCGCCGTCCTCGTTGCCGCTGAGCGCGGACTCGTCGAAGGCCATGCCGCCGCGCAGCAGGTCCTCCTTGAGCACGGCCTCCCGGGGCACCTGGGGGAAACGCCCCATCAGCCCCTCGATCAGCGCGGTTCGTCTCTCACTCGCCATCTGCTGCACCATCCCCCAGGCTCCGTACGGATGCGGTGTGGTTCCCACGCGGGTCTCCGTGCCGCTGAACACCATAGATCAGGACGGATGTTCGACTCCAGGGCGCCCGCTCCGGGCCCGCCCCGTGTCGGCCCCGGGCCCGCCCCGTGTCCCTCCGATGGGCGTGGCGCTTCGGGGCCGGCCGATCTACGGTGGAAGGGCCATGGCTGTCAACCGGCTCGGCATGGTCGTCCACCAGGCCCGCCCCACCGCCGTCGCGGCGGCCCGCACCGCCCGCGCATGGGCCGCCGCGCATGGCATCTCCTGCTTCGAGCTGGACGTCTGGCGTGGCGACCAGCCCCGGCGCAGCGCCCAGGAGGAGTCAGCGGCGGCCGGCCACCCCGATCTGATCGTCACCTTCGGCGGCGACGGCACCTTTCTGCGCGGCGCCCGGCTCGCCGCCAGGAACGGGGCCGCGGCGCTGGGCGTGAACGTGGGGCGGGTCGGCTTCCTCACCGAGATCAGCGTCGACCAGGTGGAGGACGCGCTCGACGCCGTCCACGAGGGCCGGGCCACGATCGAGGAGCGCATGCTGCTCACCCTGCGGGCGTCCCGGCCGCTGGAGATGCCCGAGGGCATGGAGGCGCTGCTGCGCTACGGGCGGGGCCCCGTACCGCCCCCGCCCAAGGTCCGCCCCGGCCGCGCCCCCGAGGAGGCCGGCTGGGGCATTCCACTGGATGTCAACGCCGTCAACGACGTGGTCTTCGAAAAGCTCGCCCGCGACCGCCAGGCCGGTCTCGGTGTGTATGTGTCCGCGCAGCTGCTCGCCTCGTACTCGGCCGACGCGATCATCGTGGCCACCCCGACCGGCTCCACCGCCTACAGCTTCGCCGCCGGCGGGCCGGTGGTCTCCCCGTACCTGGACGCGGTGGTCTTCACCCCGGTCGCCCCGCACATCGCCTTCGACCGCACCGTGGTGGCCGCGGTGGACGAACCCGTCGCCGTACGGGTGCTGCCGACCTCGGGGCAGGTGGCGGTCAGCCTCGACGGGCAGTTGCGCGGGGTGCTGAACCCGGGTGACTGGGTGGCGGCCTACCGGGCACCGGTTCGGCTGCGGCTGGTACGGCTCGCGCCGACGCAGTTCTACCACCGGCTGCGGGACCGCTTCCGGCTGGCCGACTCGCCCGCCGCCGACGTGGCCCCGCCGTTCTACCGCCCCAGCTCCCCGATCCCGCCGGACCTGGCACATCTGCGGCTGCCCCCGGTGCCCGACGACCCACCGGAGCCGGGGCCGGAGCCGGGGCCGGACGGCCCCGGCTGAACAGGGCCGGACGGGTGGCGCCGAAGATGCGGGGCGCACGCCCCGATGCCAGGCTGACCGGTGTGACAGCCCACGCGTTTCACAGCGACTTCGCACTGCGTGTCAACGGTGCCGACCGCCCCCTCACCCTCGACCACCGGGTGACCCTGCTGGACGCCCTCCGCGAACACCTGGCGCTGACCGGGGCCAAGAAGGGGTGCGACCACGGGCAGTGCGGGGCCTGCACCGTCCTGATCGACGGGGAGCGCGTCAACAGCTGCCTGGTGTTCGCCGTGGCCGCCCAGGGCCGGGACATCACCACCATCGAGGGCGTGGCCGCACTCGCCGCCCCCGGGGAACTCCACCCGCTTCAGCGGGCGTTCCTGGACCACGACGGCTTCCAGTGCGGCTACTGCACACCCGGCCAGATCTGCTCCGCCATCGGAGCGCTCACCGAGGCCGCGCGCGGCTGGCCCAGCCATGTCACCGAGGACATGGCGGCCGGGGCCGGCGCGCCGGGTGAGCTGGACGCCGACGAGATCCGGGAGCGGATGAGCGGCAACCTGTGCCGCTGCGGTGCGTACCCCGGCATCGTGGCCGCCATCCGCGAGGTCGCCGGGGCCGACGGCGGCGGGGCGCCGGCCCGCGCAGGCGCGGCGGGAGGGGCGCGATGAAGCCCTTCGGCTACGAGCGCGCCACCGACCCGCAGGCCGCCGCCAGGCTCGTGGCCGACTCCACCGAGGCGGTGTACCTGGCCGGGGGCACCAACCTGGTGGACCTGATGAAGCTCGGGGTGACCGAGCCCGCCCTGCTCGTCGACATCACCCGGCTCCCGTACGACACCGTCGAGCACCGCCCGGACGGCGGTGTGCTCATCGGCGCGCTGGTCCCGGGCAGCCGCCTCGCCGGGGACCCGGGCATCCGCGAGCGGTTCCCGGCGCTGGCCGAGGCGCTGCTGTCGGGGGCCTCCGGGCAGCTGAGGACCGTGGCCACCACCGGTGGCAATCTGCTCCAGCGCACCCGCTGCGTGTACTTCCAGGACGTGACCAAACCCTGCAACAAACGGCGGCCGGAGACCGGATGCTCGGCCGTCCAGGGCCTCCACCGCGACCTGGCCGTGCTCGGCACCTCCGACTTCTGCGTGGCCGGCCACCCCTCGGACATGGCGGTGGCGATGGCCGCGCTCGACGCGGTCGTCCATCTGCGGCGGGTGAACGGCAGCCCCCGCGCGGTGCCGCTGAACGACTTCTATCTGCTGCCCGGCGACACCCCGCACCGCGAGACGGTGCTCCAGCCCGGCGACCTGATCACCGGTGTCGAGCTGCCACCGCCGCCCGAGGGCGCCGCCATGTCCTACCGCAAGGTCCGCGACCGCTGGTCCTACGCCTTCGCGCTGGTGTCGGTGGCCGCCGTCGCCGCCACCGAGGCCGACGGCACACTGCGGGAGATCCGGCTGGGGCTCGGCGGCGTGGGCACCCGCCCCTGGCGCGCCCGCGAGGCCGAGCGGCTGCTGACCGGGCGGCAGCCGACCGAGGAGCGGCTGCGGGAGGCGGCCCGGGCCGAGTTCGCCGCGGCGCGCCCGCTGCCGCGGAACGCGTTCAAGATCGACCTGGCCGTGGACGTCATCACCGCGGCCGTGCGCGACCTCGTGGGAGGGCGGCGGCGATGACCACGCTCCAGCGGTCCGTGGGCGCGGAGGTGACCCGTGTCGAAGGGCGCGAGAAGGTCACCGGTGCGGCGCTCTACGCGTACGAGTACCCGGTGCCGGACGCCCTGTACGCGTGGGCGGTGCAGTCCACCGTTCCGCGCGGCACGGTGCGCGCCGTCGACACCGTCGCGGCGCTGTCCCTGCCGGGCGTGGTCGCCGTGCTCGACAGCCGCAATGTGGCCCGGCTGCGCCCGACCGACACCCCCGAACTCGCCGTTCTCCAGTCCCCCGAGGTGGCCTACCGCGGGCAGATCGTGGCCGCCGTGGTGGCGGACACCTTCGAGACGGCCCGTCAGGCGGCGGCCGCCGTACGGGTCGAGTACGACGTGGACGACCACGACGCCGAGCTGCTGGACGACGATCCGCGCATTTTCGTCCCCGAGACGGTCAACGGCGGCTACCCGGGGCACACGGAGACCGGCGATGTGGAGGCCGCCCTCGCCGCGGCGCCGGTCGTCCTCGACGCCACGTACACCACACCCCCCGAGCACACGGCCACGATGGAACCGCATGCCACCATCGCCGTCTGGGACGGGGACACGCTCACCCTCTACAACGGCGACCAGGCCCCCTGGATGACGGCCGCCAGGGTGGCCGAGCTGTTCGGCCTGCCCGAGGGCGCCGTCCGGATCGTGGCCGACCACACCGGCGGCGGCTTCGGCTCCAAGGCGATTCCCCGCCCGCCCACGGTGCTCGCCGCGCTGGCCGCCCGCGCCGTGGGCCGCCCGGTCAAGGTGGCCGCCACCCGGCAGCAGATGTTCACCATGGTCTCGTACCGCACACCCACCCTCCAGCGCATCCGGCTCGGCGCCGAACGGGACGGCAGGCTCACCGCCATCTGGCACGACGCGCTCCAGCAGAGCTCCACGCTCACCCCGTACTGCGAGCAGACGGTCACCTGCACCCGCGTCATGTACGCCGCGCGCCACCGCCGGACCACCCACCGCCTGGCGCAGCTGGACGTGCCGACGCCCTCGTGGATGCGCGCCCCCGGCGAGGCGCCCGGGATGTTCGCGCTGGAGAGCGCGATGGACGAGCTGGCCGTGGCGCTGGGCATGGACCCCATCGAGCTGCGGGTGGCCAACGAGCCGCCCGTGGACCCCGGGACCGGTCATCCCTTCAGCAGCCGCAATCTGGTGGCCTGTCTGCGGGAGGGCGCGGCGCGCTTCGGCTGGGCGGGCCGCGACCCCGCGCCGGGGGCCCGCCGGGAGGGGCACTGGCTGCTCGGCACCGGAGTGGCGGCGTGCAACTACCCCGCCCTCACCTGGCCCTCCACCGCGACCGCCCGCGCCGAGCCCGGCGGGGGCTTCACCGTACGGATCGCCGCGGCCGACATCGGCACCGGCGCCCGCACCGCGCTGACCCAGGTGGCGGCGGACGAACTCGGTGTGGGGATCGACCGCGTCACCCTCGACATCGGCCGCAGCGCCTACGGCCAGGCGCCGTGGGCGGGTGGCTCGATGGGCCTCAGCTCCTGGGGCTGGGCGGTGTCCAAGGCGTGCCGGGCGCTGACCAAGCGGCTGGACGAGGTCTCCGGCGCGATCCCGCCCGGCGGTCTCGAGGAGCGGGCGGACACCGCCGAGGACGTCGAGGCGCGCCGGGCGTTCTCGCGCCACGCCTACGGCGCCCAGTTCGCGGAGGTGCGGGTGGACGCCGTCACCGGCCAGGTGCGGGTGGACCGGCTGCTGGGGGTGTTCGCCGCCGGACGCGTCATCAACCCACGGACGGCGGGGTCGCAGCTGCGCGGCGGTATGTGCATGGGGCTGTCGATGGCGCTGCACGAAAACCTGGAGACGGACCCGCGGTTCGGCGACTTCGCCAACCACGACCTGGCCACGTATCACATCGCGGCCAACGCGGATGTGCGCGACGTCCAGGCGCACTGGCTCGAGGAGAACGACGACGAGCTCAACCCGATGGGCAGCAAGGGCGTCGGGGAGCTGGGCATCGTCGGCACGGCGGCGGCGATCGCCAACGCGGTGTACCACGCCACGCGGGTGCGGGTCCGGGATCTGCCGATCACGGTGGAGCGGGTGCGCGCGGGGCTGTCCGCGGAGCCGTCCGCTGGGCCCTTCGCCCGCTGAGCGCCCGCCCGGCCCGTCGCGGCTCCCGGGGTGTCCCGCGGTGACGGCGCGGGACACCCGGTCGCGTGGGATCAGCCGTTGTCGGCGGTCCCACCGGCGCCGTCCGCGCCCGCGCCGTCCCCGGCGGCCCCGGAGCCGTCAGCGGCGCCGCCGTCCGCCGCGCCACCGTCGCCGATCTTCGCGCCGACCGCGTCCAGCGCGGTCGTCACCGGCTGGAAGAAGGTCTCACCGCCGGAGGTGCAGTCACCGCTGCCGCCCGAGGTCAGGCCGATGGCCTGGCCGTCCGCGCTGAACAGCGGGCCGCCGCTGTCGCCGGGCTCCGCGCAGACATCGGTCTGGATGAGCCCGCTGACCGTGCCCTCGGGGTAGTTGACCGTCGCGTCGAGACCGGTGACCGAGCCGTCGTTGAGCCCCGTGGTGCTGCCCATGCGCTGCACCTGCTGGCCCACCGTGGCCTCGCCCGCCCCGACGATGTCCACGGTCTGGTCGCCGGTGTTCACCGTGCTGGGCGCCTCGGTGTTGGCGTCGTCGTACGTGACCAGCGCGAAGTCCCCGTCACCGGGGAAGGTGGCGTCCTGCACGGTGCCGATCGCCGCACCGTTCTGCGAGTCCGACCACTGCTCGGCGGCGACGCCGCAGTGACCTGCGGTGAGGAACGCCGGGGCACCGCTGTCCGTGGTGACGTTGAAGCCGAGCGAGCAGCGCGCACCGCCGCCGAAGATGGCGTCGCCGCCCGCGACGAAGGGCTTGAACTCGCCCGCGGACTTCTTCAGGGTGGCCATGCCGTCGCCCAGCGACTTCACGGTGGACTCGAGCGTGTCCCACTTCGCCCCGGTGACCGTGGAGTCCGCGGTGACCCGCAGCTCATTGGTCTTGGGGTCCACCGACCAGGAGGTGCCCGGGATGGTCGCCTTGGTCTTGAGCGTCTTCGCGGCGGTCTGGAGCGCCTTGGTGCTGTTGTCGACCTTTCTGGCCACCGCCCCGGCGCTCTTGACCTGGACGTTCACATTGTTGTTGTCGCCCACGACATTGACGATGACCTGCTGCTTGTCCTTGTCGTAGTAGGCCCCGCCGAACGCCTCGCCCAGCTGCGAGGCGAGCTCCGCGGCGATGTCCGCCGCCGACGCGGCGTCCACCTTCTTGGGCTGGGCCGCCTCGGCCTTGTCGTCCTGTGAGGCGTTGGCGTTGGGCAGGATGATCGCGGCTGCCGCCACCGCGGCGGCCCCGGCCCCCGCGAACACGATCTTTCGCTTGGGTACCCGTTTATGGCTCAACTCATGACCTCCTGTTGGGGGGTTACGGGATCCGCTCATCCGTGACGAGCACGACCCGGCAGTGGATACGGGCGGGGCACGAGTTGTGTTCAGAGAGATTTAGGAGATCTTTACGGGGCCGTCGCCGGCAGCCCGGTCCCCGGCGGCCCGTGTGGGGTGACCGGCCGGGCGATCAGCTCACGCCACTCGGGCGCCCGATGGCAGGCGGCCGTGCGGCCCCGGCCCATCGGGGCGGGTGCGGGCGCGGTGCGGCAGGCGTCGGTGACGAACGGGCAGCGGTGGGCGAAGACACACCCCTCCCGAGCCGTCAGGACGGGCGGTCCGGCCGCCGGGCGCAGCGCCGCCGCGCCCGCCCCGCCCTCGGCCCGTACCCTCGGCGCGGAGGCGATGAGCAGCGCGGTGTACGGATGCAGGGGCCGGCCGAACACCTCCCGTACGGGCCCCTGTTCCACCACCCGGCCGCGGTAGAGCACCGCGACCCGGTCGGCGATGCCCGCCAGTGAGCTGAGGTCGTGCGAGATGACCACGACGGCCATCCCGCGCTCGGTGCGCAGCCGGTCGAGCAGCCGCAGCACCCGGTTGCGGTTGGAGGCGTCCAGGGCGCTCACCGGCTCATCGGCGATCAGCAGCCGGGGCCGGGTGGCGATCGCCCGCGCGAGCAGCACCCGCTGGCGCTGACCGCCCGAGATCGCGCCCGGCAGCCGATCGCCGAGGCGCGCCGCGTCCAGGCCCACGGTCTCCAGCGCCTCGTCCACGCGGGCGGCGATGTCGGTGTCGCCGAGGTCCCCCGCCACGGCGAGCGGCTCGGCCACGGCCCGCCGGACCGTCAGCTCCGGGTCCAGCGCCCGCAGCGGATCCTGGAAGGCGTAACTCAGCCGCCCCGAACGGCGGAACGCGCGCAGCGCCCGCCCCCGCAGCCCGGAGATCTCACGCCCGTCGAAGACCACCCGCCCCGAGCGCGGAGCGACCAGCCCCACGGCCGTACGCGCCAGTGTGGTCTTGCCCGAACCGGTCTCCCCGATGACCCCGACGATCTCCCCCTCGCCCACGGACAGCTCCACCCCGTCGAGCACCGGCCGCGCGCCCCGCCGGCCGAAGGCCACGGTCAGCCCGGAGAGCTCCAGCAGCCCGCTCATACCGCCACCTCCCGGGTGCCGTGCGCACCGGCCCGCGACAGATCGAGCTCCTCACCGCGGACACACCGCACCCGCCGCCCGTCGGCCGTCTCCCGCAGCGGCACCGGGCCACTGAGGCACTCGGGCGCGGCGAACGCGCAGCGGTCGGCGAACCGGCAGCCCGGCAGCCGCGCGCCCACCTCGGGCGGCGCGCCGGGGATCACCTCCAGCTCGCGCCGCTCCCAGTCGCCGACCGTGGCCACGCGCAACAGCGCCTCGGTGTACGGATGCAGGGGATCGTTCAGCACCCGTTCGGCCGGGCCGTCCTCGACCAGCTCCCCGGCGTAGGCCACCAGGACGCGGTCGCACACCTCGGCGATCACCGCCAGGTCATGGCTGACCAGCAGCAGCGCCAGGTCGTGCTCGGCGCGCATCCGGGCCAGCAGCTCCAGGACCTCGGCCTGGACCACCACATCCAGCGCGGTGGTCGCCTCGTCGGCCACCAGCAGATCCGGTGCGCAGGCCACCGCCACGGCGATCAGCACACGCTGGAGCATTCCGCCGGACAGCTCGTGCGGATGGCGGCGGGCCACCTCGGCGGGGTCGGGCAGCCCGACGGCGGCGAACAGCTCGACGGCCCGCGCATCGGCACGCGTCCGGTCAAGGCCCAGCTTCACCCGCAACACCTCGGTCAGCTGGCGCCCCACGGTGAGCGAGGGGTTGAGATACGAGGCGGGGTCCTGGAAGACGGCGCCCACCCGGATGCCGCGTACGCGGTCCCACTCCCGGCGGGACAGCCCGGTCAGCGCCTCACCGGCCAGCGTGATCTCGCCCTCGGACACCGCACAGCCCGGCGGCAGCAGCCCGAGCACCGACCGGCAGATGAGGGTCTTGCCGCTGCCGGACTCGCCGACCAGGCCGACGGCCTCACCGCGGCCCACGGTGAACGACACATCGCGTACGGCCGTCAGCCGCCCGGACGAGACGGTGACGCCGAGCCCCTGGACCGACAGCGCGGCGGACGGGTCAGTGGGCGTGGCGGGGTCAGACGGGGAGTGCGGCATCGGCCCGCTCCTTGGTGGTGTCGGAGGTGTCGGTGCGGGAGCCGGTGGCCGGGTCCGGAGCGCCGCCGGGCAGCAACTCCTCGGCCCCGGCGTCCCGTACGGCGTCGGCCAGCAGATTGAGCGCACCGGCGGTGATGACGATCAGCGCGGCCGGGAACACCGGCGCCCAGATCTGCTGGGTGAGGAAGCCCAGATCGGTGGCGAGCATGCCGCCCCAGGTGGCGGCGGGCGGCTGCACACCGACCCCGAGGAAGGTGAGCGAGGAGACCACCAGCAGACAGGTGGCCAGCGCGTGGGCGGCCGTGACGATGACCGTCGGCAGGACCTTGCTCCAGATATGGGTGCGCAGCACCCGCCCCACCGAGGCGCCGAACAGCTCGGCCGACTCCACGTACTGGGCGTGCCGCAGGCTCAAACCGGCGGCGCGGGTCATCCGGAAGAACAGCGGGGCGTAGAGCACCCCGAGCGCCAGCATGGCCTGGTGCATCCCGTTGCCCAGCGCGCCCACCACCGCGATGGCGAACACGGTGAACGGCAGCGTCATCAGCGCGTCGACGGCGCGCTGCGCGAGCCACTCGCCCACCCGCCCCATCCACAGCGAGGCCAGCCCGGTCGGCACCCCCACCGCCATCGCGGCGGCCACCGCCTCCACGGCGCCCGCCACCGAGCGGCCACTGCCCTCCAGCAGCCGGCTGAGCACATCGCGGCCCAGGTAGTCGGTGCCGAGAAGGTGGCCGGGGCCGGGCCCGCGCAGCATGTTCCGGGGGTTCTGGGCCAGCGGGTCATGGGGCGCGAGCCAGCCGCCGAACACCGCGAGCAGCGCGATGGCCAGCAGCACCAGCAGCGCCACCTTGGCGGAGGCCGGCCGCCACGCCTGTCGCAACGTCCTCATCGGCGCGTCACCTCCCGGCGCCGGGCGGCCGGATTCAGCGCGAGCAGCGCCGCGTTGACGGCCACATTGACCACCAGGACCACCGCGATGGTCACCAGCAGCGTCCCCTGGATCACCGGAATGTCGTGCTGTTCCGCCGACTGGAGAGTGAGCTGGGCGAGCCCGGGCAGCGCGAAGATCTGCTGGGTGACCACCGCCCCGCCGAGCAGCATCGGCACGCTCATCCCGAGCGCAGTGAGCGCGGGTCCCGCGGCGTTGCGCAGGGCGTGGCCGAACACCACCCGCCGGGCGGGCAGTCCGCGCATCACCGCGCCCGTCACATAGTTCTCCCGCAACGTCCCCACCAGCGAGGTGCGCAGCTGACGGGCGATGGCGGCCGCGGCCTCCAAGCTCAGCGCGAACGCGGGCATCACGGTGTACCGCAGCCACTGCGCGGGGTCCATGTCCAGGGGCACATAGCCACCGGACGGCAGCCACCCCAGCTTCAGCGAGAACACCGTGACCAGCGCGATGGCCACGACGAAACCGGGCAGGGTGCCGAGCAGCGCGCACAGCGCGGTGACGGCGCGGTCCAGCCGTCCGCCCGCCCTGAGCGCGGCGGCGACACCGGCGGCCCCGCCCAGCACCACGGCGATCAGCAGCGCGAGCCCGGCGATGGACAGATCCACCGGAATGGCCTGCCGGATGCTCGTCGCCACCGGGACCGTGGTGAACCACGAGCGGCCCAGATCGCCGGTGAAGGCGTGCCCGAGCCAGGACACGTACTGCTCCCACAGCGGCCGGTCGAGGCCGAACTGATGGTTCATCCGGGCGATGTCGGCGGGCGTCGCCGTCTCGCCGAGCACGGCCGCCGCCGGGTTGGCCCCGGAGAGCGCGCCCAGACCGAAGGTCAGCGCGGACGACAGCAGGAACACCGTGCCCGCCGTGGCGAGCACCCGGCCGAGCGAGCGCGGCAGCCGGGCCGGGCGTACGGCCTTGCCTCGCGTACGCGCGAGGTGTGCGGTGAGCGCGGTCATCCGGCCGTCACCCCCTCGAACCGCTGCACCACGGGGAGCGAGGGGATGGCGGACACGGAGGACGTACGGGCGAGGGCGCGCGGCACGGTGTACAGGAACACGTTCGGCATCGTGCGCACCGCCACCGCGGTGGCCGCCCGCAGCACCTCCGGATAGCGCGGCGACTCCAGCGGGGTGCGGCGCACCGCGGCCACGGCCGCGTCCAGTTCGGGCGTGGTACGGCGGGAGGGGTTCATCAGCCCCTCCGCGCCGAAGAGCACCTGCATCGCCTGCACCGGTGACTCCCGCCCGGCGAACTGGTCGAGGTACAGGGCCCGGGAGTGCTGGACGTACACCACCTGCGACGCCCGCGCCTCGGGGATGACCTCGATCCGGGCCCGGAACCCGACCCGGTTCAGCTGCGCCTGCAACTGCTCGGGCGCGCCCTGCGGCTGGGCGGTGGTGATGGTCACCTGGACGCCGTCGTGATACCCGGCCTCCTTCAGCAGTGCGCGCGCCCGCTCCGGGTCGTGCCGGTACACCGCGCCGAGCGACGGGTCGAAGCCCGTATAGCCGGGCGGGAAGGGCTGGTGGTCCACCTCGCCATGGCCGAACTGCTCGCTGTCCAGCAGGGCTTGGCGGTCCACGGCGTACTTCAGGGCCTTGAGGACGGCGGGGTCGTCGAAGGGCTTCATGGCGGTGTTCACATCCAGGACGCGCACCACCATCGACGGAATGAGCTGCACCGTGAAACCGGCCTCACGCGCCGCCTCGACCTGGCTGAACGGGATCTGGGCGACATTGAGCCGCCCGGACTGGAGCGCGGCGAGCGCGGTGGTCTCATCGGGCTTGGGAAACGCCTCGAAGCGCTCGACGGCGATGTGATCCGCGTTCCAGTATCCGGGGTCGCGGCGCAGGCTCGCCATGGAGTTCTGGGTGTACGACACCAGCCGGAACGGGCCGTGGCCGACCGGCCTGGTGGCCAGCCGCGCCTCGTCCTTCCCGAACGCGGTGGGGCTGACCACCATGCCGGTCTTCCCGGCCAGCAGCGCGGGCAACTGGTAGTCGGCCTCGGTGAGTTCGAGGACCACGGTGTGCGGGTCGGGCGCCCGTACCGTGTCGATGGTGGTCAGCTGGGAGGCGATCAGGGACTTGGGGTGGTTCTTGCCGCGTTCGAGGCTCTTCCTGACGGCCTCGGCGTTCACCGGTGTGCCGTCGGAGAACCGCAGCCCCCGGCGGAGGGCGAAGGTGAGCCGCCGGCCGTCGTGGGAGTAGCGCCAGGAGGAGGCGAGCGCGGGCTTGGCGCCGCCCTCGGCGTCGAGTTGGGTCAGCCCGGAGTAGACGAGCGACAGCAGATGGACGTCCCAGCCCTTGGAGGAGAACACCGGGTCCCAGGTGGAGGGCAGATCCCAGCCCCAGCGCAGGGTCTCGCCCCCGCCGCCCGCGCCGGTGGTCGCCACCCCGCCGCAGGCGGCCAGCAGCAGGGAGCCACCCGCCCCCAGGGCCAGCCCGAGCACGGAGCGCCGGTCCGGAGCGGGGCCCGGTGTGCGGACCTGAGCGGGGCCCGGTGGCGGATCGGGCGGACGGCGGACGGGAGGTGGCGGGGCGGCGGGAGTCATGGCTGGACGTCGCCTTTCGTGGTGTCAACTACCCCCGGACGGCGCGGATTTACGGCCGGTACAGGGCCGCATACGTCAGCGAGGGCACGATTGAAAACGAGGGGGACGAGCGACACGAGGCGCTCGGGACACGGCGGATCGTCGCGGATCGCGGGATCGCGGGATCGCGGATCGCGGAACGGGAAGCGGGCGATCAGCGACAGATGGCGCTGGCGGTGCGCCCGAAGTCCACGTATCGGCACACCACACCGGGGTGCGTCGTCAGCATGTGCCCATGGTGAGGGGCGAGGACCGGCGAAGTCAATGGACACCTTCTGGTGTCTCATTCGCCAAGATGGCTACGACCAGCGGCTTTTCGACGCTGCGGCAGGGATGAGTGCCGGATGGGTGGCCGCCTCGTCCGGGTGCAGCCACAGCGGCCCGCCCGCCGTATCGACCCGTACGGCCGCGGGCGGGGGAGTGGTTCCGCCCGTCAGCAGGGACAGATCGGGCCCGGTCAGGCTGCGGTACGCCGCCAGGGCCTCCTCGGGGCCGATCGGGGCCGCCTCCCAGAGCTGACGGGGAGCCACCGTGCGCAGGGCCGCCAGGTACTCGGGCACGCTCCGCCACCCCGGCGCGGCCACGCGCCCGCCGGGGCCGGAGAACACCAGCGTGGGCAGTGCGTAGCGCACCCCGTCGTCGGTTTCCTTCACGCCCGTGCCATGCGGCCCCGGGACGTGGAAGGCATGCGCTTCCGGGATGGGGTCACGGGCCTCGGCGTGGTCCCGCCGGACGGCCGCCACCACCTCCGGATCGTCCATCTCCGCGCCCAGCCGCACCGTATCGACACCGTCGAGGCCGGCCAGGGCGTCGAGCACGCGCTCCGCCGTATCGGCCGGGGTGCCCAGCACGAACGTGGTCTCGCGCAGCCGCCGCAGCACCCGCTCCGCGGCCGTCGCGCCCTGCCGCTCGGCCGCCTTCGCGGCGAGCGAGGCCGGCCGGCTGGTGGCCGCCACCCAGCGCAGCCGGTGGGCGTGGGGCGCCCGCGTATGGCGGGCGATATCGGCGATGTAGCGGCCGTACCAGGCGGTCTCGGCGGCCGGATCGGGTGCCGGGTCGTCGTCCTCGTCGAAGAGGATGCCGAACACCCGGCGCCAGCGGGCCCGCCCCGCGGTGACCGCCCGCAGCAGGCGGAACGCGGGCTCGGAGCCCCACGCCCACGGGCAGGCCGGATCGGTGTACTCCACGATTTCGACGGCCCCGTCGCCGTCCGGCTCGGCGCTCCGGGGGCGGTCCGGGCGTACGGACGTCATGCGGCCAGCCGCTCGCGCACCAGATCGCTCAGCGCGGTGGAGGTCAGCACCTGGCGCACATGGTCCTCCATCCCGCGCCACACCCCGGGCAGCCCGGCCGCCGGGCCGCGGTAGCCGAGGTCGTCAAGACGCTCGCCGCGCAGTGTCAGGAACGCCCCGTCCACCGCGAGCACGATGTCCGCGAGTGTGGTCTCGGCGGGGTCGCGGGCGAGCCAGTAGCCACCCTCGCAGCCGCGCTGGCTGCGCACCAGACCGGCCTGGCGCAGATCGCGGAAGACCGCCTTGAGGAACCGGAAGGGGATGTCCTGGGAGGTCGCTATCGCCTCGCAGGTGAGCGGCCTGCCGGTGTCCGCGGCCAGCTCCGCCAGCGCCCGGACCGCGTAGTCCGCCTTCGCCGAGATCTGCATACGGCCATTATGCAGTGTGGATTTCATGGTGTTGTGCCTGGTGAGGGAAAGGACACCTGTTGACATCCATTACCGGTGCTTTCTACGGTCGGTGGCATGACGACGCCCGGCGGCGACCCCGCGCAGCAGCACGACGCGTTCCATCCGCATCTGAACGCCACCGCCCCCGACGGTTCCTTGCGGTCGCGGCTGCACCACATCCGCACCGAGGACGTCGACCCCGGCACCGCCCAGACCGAGGGCATGCGGCGGTTCGCCGCGATCAGCGGCCAGTCGGTGGGGTCCGAGCGGCTCTGGATGGGCCAGACCCATGTGGCGCCGGACACCGCCTCCGCCAACCACCACCACGGCGAGTCCGAGACGGCCATCTTCGTGGTGCGGGGCCACCCCGAGTTCGTCTTCGCCGAGGAGCGGGACGGGCGCGTCGAGGAGATCCGGCTGCGCACCCGGCCGGGTGACTACATCTTCGTACCGCCCTATGTGCCGCACCGGGAGGAGAACCCGGACCCCGACGACGAGGCGGTGGTGGTCATCGCCCGCAGCACCCAGGAGGCCATTGTGGTGAACCTGCCGGAGCTGTATGTGCTGGAGCGCGGGGAGTAACCGGCCGCGCGCCCGGATGGCCGCATTTGACCGGCCTGTCGTGCATCCGCCCGGCGCTCCTGGGTAATCGCCTCTGCTGTGCCCCCTCCATCGACGCATCGACGAAAGGAGAGGCATCGTGAGCGACGACCGGCGACCGGAGGAACGCGAGGAGCGGGGCGGAATCCCCAGGGACCTCCCCGACCAGCAGGCGCAGGACGGGCCCGACCACCTGGACGTGGCGGGCGACGGCCATGAGCCGGACGATGTGGACGACATCCCGGAGACGGACGAGTCCGGCACCGGACGGCGGGGGAAGCCGCAGACCGGGAGCGTGCACCCCGAGCAGCCCGTCCCGGACGAGCCCTCGGGGTGAACGCCCCGGCGGCGACGGGGGCGGGTCAGGTACCGGCGGGGCGGGCGCGGACATGGATGCGCTCGCCCTGCGCCCCGAACAGGGAGAGGAACTCCACCGGCTGGTCCCCGGCGTTGGCGAAGCCATGGGGGGTGCGGGTGTCGAATTCGGCGGCCTCGCCGGCCGCGAGCACCAGGTCGTGCTCGCCCAGCGCCAGCCGCAGCCGCCCGGAGAGCACATAGAGCCACTCATAGCCCTCGTGCACCCGCTGCTCCAGCGGTTCGTCGCTGCTGCCCTGCGGCCGGGGCGGCATGATCTGCTTGTACGCGTGCAGCCCGCCCAGATAGCGGGTCAGCGGAACGAACGTCTGGCCGTGCCGGGTGAACGGCCGTGGATGGACCCGCGGATCCCCGGTGGCCGGCGCCCCCACCAGCTCGTCCAGCTGCACTCCGTACGCCTTGGCCAGCGGCAGCAGCAGCTCCAGGGTCGGCTTGCGCTGCCCCGACTCCAGCCGCGACAGGGTGCTCAGCGAGATGCCCGTCGTCTCGCTGAGCTGGGCGAGGGTGGTGCCACGGGTGCGCCGCAGCGCCCGCAGCCGGGGTCCTACGGCGGTCAGCACCTCGGTGAGGTCTTCGTCAGCCATACCTTCATTTGCCACCCCGGCAAAGAAGTTTGTCAAGTGGCCACGGCCGGACGCACTCTCTTGACCCGACGAAGGGAGCACATCCGCTATGACCACCAAGCCCGACATCCCGCCCGGCACCACGCACGGGGAGTTCTGGGACACCTTCTACAGCGCCGAGGACCGCGTCTGGAGCGGCAGGCCCAACGCCGCCCTGGTGCGCGAGGCCACCGGGCTGACCCCCGGCCGCGCACTGGACCTGGGCTGCGGCGAGGGCGCCGACGCCATCTGGCTCGCCCGGCAGGGCTGGCGGGTCACCGCCGTCGACGTCTCCCAGGTGGCCCTGGACCGCGGCGCGGGACACGCGGCATCGGAAGGGGTCGGCGACCGCGTCGAATGGCAGCGGCACGACCTGTCCGTGTCCTTCCCAGCCGGCACCTTCGACTTGGTCTCCACCTACTTCCTGCACTCCTGGCTCGAGCTGCCCCGGGAGCGGATCCTGCGCGGCGCCGCGGGCGCCGTCGCACCGGGCGGAGTGCTGCTGATCACCGGACACGCCGGATTCCCGTCCTGGGTGGCGGACCCCGATCCGGACTTCCACTTCCCCACCCCCGAGGAGGTGCTCGCCGGTCTCGACCTCGCGGAGGGGGAGTGGGAGGTCCTCGTCAGCGAGGTGCACGAGGAGAAGATGACCGACCCCGAAGGCAAGCCGGCCACCCGCGTCGACAACACCGTGAAGGTCCGCCGCCGCTGACGGCGATTCCCGGCCGCTGACGGGGATTCCCCTACCGCCGGCGAGGACGAGGAAGCGCCTCGCCGCCCTCAGGAAGCGGCTGACGAACCGGTGCGCCGGAACGCCCAGTCCATGCGTGGCTCCACCAGAGCGCGCAGGACCCGTCGCACCGGTTCCGTGCACAATACGGTGATCATGAGCACCGCGGCCGCCGTGACGGTGAGCTCCCCGAGCGGGGTGTGCAGCCACGGATGGTCGTACCAGTCCCAGAAGCGGGACGACTTGATGATGAAGCCGTGCAGCAGATAGCCGTACAGCGTCCCGGAGCCGAGCGTGGTGAACCAGGTCCTGCGCCCCGGCACCCAGGCCAGGAAGCAGGCCGTCAGCACCAGCGCCAGGCCGAAGAGGGCGGGTGTGGTGAGCAGACCGGCCCAGGGCGGTACGCCGTCCAGCTTGGCGACGCTCTTGCGGTGGTAGAACCACTCGGCGTCCATCCAGGGCGCCACCGCGTACGCCGTGCACAGGGCGAAGGCCGCCACCGGAAGGGCGACCAGCCGGGCCCGCCGGGTGCGCAGCCGGGTGAAGTGGTCCGGGCGCAGGGTGAGCCCGACCACGAAGAACGGGAGGAACGCCAGCACCCGCTGGAGACCGAGATCCCCGCCCGCCTCCGGAGAGATCGAGGCCAGCGCGGCCACCGCCAGCGCGACCGGCACCGGATGGCGCAGCGCGAGCCACAGCGGGGTGGTGACCCGCCAGATGAACAGCGCGGCCAGGAACCACATCACATACCAGGGGTCGAGCAGGCTGATGGGATAGCCCGGATCGTCCTGCGCCCAGCGGTAGAAGAGCGTGTACGCCACCTCGAAGACCAGGTACGGCACCACGACGCCCGTGAGCAGCCGCTTCACCCGCCCCGGCGCCATGTCGAAACTCCGCGAGAAGTAGCCCGATATGAGGGCGAACGCGGGCATGTGGAACGCGTACACCGTCAGGTAGATCGCGGTGGCGGCCCGGCTGCCGTAGGTGAGCGGCTCCCATGCGTGGCCGCACGCCACCAGCACGATGGTGAGGTACTTCGCGTTGTCGAAGTACGGGTCGCGCGTCCGGCCTCTGGACGCGCCGCCATCGCGCGGCCGTGGCACGGCCGGTGGTGCGGTCACACGGGCGGCGGTCTCCTGCTGCACAGATTCTCCCGGACACCTTCGATCGAGCCGACAGTCGAATCCTGGTCGTCTGCCCCGCTCTGCTCCTCCCATGCGGCCAGGACTCGGATCCCAGTACGTGCGGCCCGGCCGTGGCGTTCACCGGCGGGCGGCACGTTCCGGGGATCCCCCGACTGGCCTCGGCCCTCCTCCTCAGGACACGGGGAGCCGGCTGAGCGAGGTGAGCTCGGCGTGTGCGGACGCGAACAGCAGGGCCACGGCCAGCGCGCCCGGGTCGGGGACGCCGCGCGAATGGTCGCCGGTGTAGCTGGCGCGCCCGCGGCGGGCGCGCAGATCGGTGGTGGAGCGGGCGCCCCGGTGGGCCGCCACCGCGGCCACATGGAGCGCGTGCGCGGGGTCGGCGGTGGGGTCGCACGAGGCGAGGGCCCGAGCGGCGGGGACGAGGGCGTCCACCATCGTCTTGTCGCCCACCTCCGCCTCGCCGACCCGTTGGATCGCGGCGGCGCCCGCGGCGGTGCCGAGGGCCAGCGCCGCGGTGCCTGGCGGGTCGGCGGCCATCCCCAGCGCGTCGGCGAGCTCCTGGAAGAGCAGTCCGAACAGGGGGCCGCTGGTGCCGCCCACGTCGTCGAGGAAGACCCGCGCGGCGGCGTCCAGCGGTGCGTCCGGGCCCCTCCGCTCCCGCTCGCCGTTCCCCGCGCCCGCCGCCAGGGCGTCCAGCGCGCGGCGGACACCGTCCATCCCGGTGACCAGATTGGCGCCGAAGTCCCCGTCGCCCGCCTTCTGGTCGAGCGCGGTGAGCTCGGGCTCGACGGAGCGTACGGTGGCGGCGAACCGTGTCATCCAGTCCATGACGGCGGTGTGGCTGAGGCCCTTGGGGCCGGGCTGTTCGGGCATGGGCGGGGCAACTCCTCGGGGCGGTGGCGGGGTCACACGGGCAGGCGGATCACAGGGGCCAGGCGGGGGTGCGGGCGGGGGCGTCCCACAGCCGCAGCGCCTCCGCGTCGGTGGCGAACAGGGTCAGCGAGAAGCCCCGCATGTCCAGGGCGCTCACGAAGGTGCCGGTCAGGGACCGGTCGAGGCCGACACCGCGGTCGTCCAGGGCCTTGGCGACCGCGTGGCGGATGCCGTACAGCTCCAGCGAGGTGATCGAGCCCAGCCCGTTGACCAGGGCGAGCACCCGTGCCCCGGCGCCGTCCGGCAGCGCGGCCAGCAGCTGGTCGGTCATGGTCTCGACCAGCTTGCCGAGCGGTGCGTGCGGGGTGGTCCCCTCGGCCCGCTCCCCGTGGATGCCGACCCCGAACTCCAGGACGTTGTCGGGCAGGGTGAAGGCCGGTGTCCCGGACTGGGGCGTGGTGTGGGCGGCCGCGGCGACGGCGAGGCTGCGGGCCCGCCGGGTCACATCGGTGCCGAGCGCGACCAGGTCCTCCAGCCCGCGCCCCTCGTCGGCGGCGGCGCCGAGGATCTTCTCGACGATCAGGGTGGCGCCGGTGCCGCGGCGGCCGACCGCGATGTCGTCCGAGTCGGTGGCGAGGTCGTCGTCGATGAGGACCCGGGCGCAGCGGATGCCCTCGTGGGCGAGGCGCTCGGCGGCGATGCCGAAGTTGATGCGGTCCCCGGTGTAGTTCTTGACGATGTGCAGCACCCCGTCGGCCCGGGCGACGGCCCGGCTGGCCTCGAAGATCTGCCGGTTGTGGGGCGAGGCGAAGATCCGGCCGGGGCAGGCGGCGTCCAGCATCCCCGTGCCGAGGAAGCCGGAGTGCAGCGGTTCATGGCCGGACCCGCCGCCCGAGACCAGCCCGACGCGGCGGGCGGGCGCGATGTGGCGGGTGTGGAAGTACCCGTGGTCCGGGTTGTAGGCGACGAGGTCGGCATGGGCGGCGGCGAAGCCCGCGAGCGCGTCGGGAACGAGAGACTCGGGCGAGTCGCGGAAGTACTGGGGCATGATCTCGGCTCCCTGGGCGAGTGGGGCGGACGGGTGGGCTCGGCGGTCGAGCGCCGTCTCGGCGGTACGAGGGCTCAGGCACAGATAGTCGCCGCGACCCGGCGGCAGGGTGCTCAGGCTGGACAGCAGCGGGACTCCAACGGCCTACTGGCATACGCCGGTCGGGTACTGAGGGGGGTGGCCGGCGAGGTGCCGGAGAGGGCTCGGCTCGTGTCCCGACGGGGCGCTCGTGTCCCGACCGGACGGTGGCGAGGGAATCGTGTGCCGAGGGGGAGGGGCGGGGTAGGGATCGGCGGACATCGGCACCACCCACAAGGAGCCACCCATGTCCCTCGATGACTTCGAGCGCCACCCCCTGCTGTTCGGCCCCAGCCCGATCCACCCCCTGGACCGGCTGAGCGAGCGGCTCGGCGGGGCGCGCGTCTGGGCCAAGCGCGAGGACTGCAACAGCGGACTGGCCTTCGGCGGCAACAAGACCCGCAAGCTGGAATACCTCGTCCCCGACGCGCTCCGGAAGGGCGCGGACACCCTGGTGAGCATCGGCGGTGTGCAGTCCAATCACACCCGCCAGGTCGCCGCGGTGGCGGCGAAGCTGGGGCTGAAGGCTGTCCTGGTGCAGGAGAGCTGGGTGGACTGGCCCGACTCCGTCAACGACAAGGTGGGCAACATCCTGCTCTCCCGGATCATGGGCGCGCGGGTGAGGCTGGTCGACGCGGGATTCGGCATCGGCTTCAAGGACAGCTGGAGCCAGGCCCTGGACGACGTCCGCGCCGAGGGCGGCACGCCGTATCCGATCCCCGCCGGGGCCTCCGACCATCCGCTGGGCGGTCTGGGCTTCGCCAACTGGGCGCGGGAGGTCCAGGCGCAGGAGCGGGAGCTGGGGGTCTTCTTCGACACCATCGTGGTGTGCAGCGTCACCGGCTCCACCCAGGCGGGCATGATCGCGGGCTTCGCGGGCCAGGACCGCCCCCGCCGGGTCCTGGGCATCGACGCCTCCGCCAAACCGGCCGAGACCCGTGCCCAGGTGGAGAAGATCGCACGCGAGACCGCCGGGCTGATCGGCCTCGGCCGGGAGCTGCGCGATGAGGAGATCACCGTGCTGGAGGGGTGGGCCGGGGACCTCTACGGCGTCCCGGTCGACTCCACCCTCGAGGCGATCCGGCTCACCGGAAGCCTCGAAGGGGTGATCCTCGACCCGGTCTACGAGGGCAAGTCCATGGCCGGGCTCATCGACCTCGTCCGCGACGGCGACATACCCAAGGACTCCAACGTGCTCTACGCCCACCTCGGCGGCCAGCCCGCGCTCAACGCCTACAGCGGCGCCTTCCGCTGACAAGTCCGCCGAGAAGTTCGCCGAGAAGTCCGCCAGGACAAGTCCGCCGAGAAGGCGGAACGGGGGCGATGGATGGCCTGCGCCGGGGTACCCGGTCCACACCCCGGGCCACGCGACCCCGTGGCCTCCCCACCCCCGTAAGACCAGGGAGCCAGGGTGACGGATACGAACACCGGGAACGACGGGCCCGCCGGAGGGGCCGCGCCCTCCCACGGCCCGCTGTCGGGCTGCGTGGCGCTGGTGACCGGCGCGTCCAGCGGCATCGGAGCGGCCACCGCCGTGGCGCTGGCCCGGCAGGGCGCCGATCTCGCGGTGGTGGCCCGCCGTACCGAACGGCTGGAGGACCTGGCCGCCACGGTGCGCGAGGAGGGCCGCTCCTGCGCCGTCCTCACCGCCGATCTGCGGGACACCGCGCAGGCCCGCCAGTGTGTCGAGGACGCCGTCGAGCGGTGCGGACGGCTCGATGTGCTGGTGAACAACGCCGGCTCCGTGGTGCCCGGCAAGGTCGAGGAGAGCGACCCCGAGGGCTGGGAGCGGATGCTCGACCTCAACGTCAGGACCGTGCTGCACACCTCCCAGCAGGCGCTGCCCCATCTGCTGCGGACGGCGTCCGACGGCCCGCGCGGGGTGGCGGACGTGGTGAACGTCAGCTCGGTGGCCGGCCGGCTGGCGCGTCCCGGCAACGGCGTCTACTCGGCCACCAAACACGCGGTGGGCGCCATGAGCGAGGCCATGCGCCAGGAGGTGACGGCCCGCGGTGTCCGGGTGGGGCTGGTGGAGCCGGGCATGGTCGCCACGGAGCTGACGGCCGACAGCGCGGTCGCCACCGTTGGACGCGGCGTGCCGCGCGAGTCCTGGCTGCGCCCCGAGGACATCGCCCGCGCGATCGCCTTCATGGTCACCCAGCCCTCGCACGCCGCCGTCAACGAGATCATGGTGCGCCCCACCGCCCAGGAGCGCTGACCACACCGCCCCGACCGCCCCGTCACGCCGTGGCGTAACGGGGCTTCAGTCGCACGCCGCCCCCGGCCGAGGGCGCTACCGGGCCCGAGCGCTTCGGGAAAGCGCGCCCCCGCCCTCTTGGCCCTGCCCCGGCCCTCGCTGAAGCCTGCGCGAGGGATTTACAACGTTGGAAATCCTCTCTAGCGTTGCGCCACGCAGGGCCCGGGCCCCTCTCCCCCTTCACCACTCCTCCCGAGGGAGCGTGCATGACCACGCCGTACCGAAGACACCTCCTGCCCACCCTGCTGACCCTCCTGGCCGTCCTGGGCTCGCTCCTGGCCGCCCAGGCACCCCCGGCCGCGGCGGCCTCCGGGACCCTGCTGCGCGACGGCACCGGCCTCTACCCCCGCGCCCTGCGCCTCCAGCACAACGGCGCCGCGAACGGCCGCGTCCTCGCCTCGGTGGTCACCTTCCGCGGCTCGGACGGGCTCGGTGCCATCTACGAGAGCACCGACGACGGCGCCACCTTCCGGCAGGTGGGCGAGGTGGCCGACCCCGAGGCGTCCGGCGGACAGGGCGAATGCTGCGCCACCCTGTACGAACTGCCGCGGGCCGTCGGCGCCATGCCCGCCGGGACCCTGCTGTGGGCGGCCTCCATCGGCCAGGACGAACCGGACCGCCGGATGGCCATCCGGGTCTTCCGCAGCAACAATCAGGGCCGCACCTGGTCCTATCTGTCCACCGTGGCCACCGCCCCCAACACCAAGGGGCTGTGGGAGCCGGAGTTCTCCATCGACTCCAGCGGACGGCTGGTGGCCCACTACTCGGACGAGACCGACCCCGCGCACAGCCAGAAGCTGGTCGCCGCCCGCAGCGCGGACGGGATCACCTGGACGGGCCACCACGCCACCGTCGCCAGCAAACTCGCCTCCGACCGGCCCGGTATGCCCATCGTGCGCAAGCTGCCCGACGGCCAGTACTTCATGGTGTACGAGATCTGCGCCGCCCAGGGGCAGTACTCATGCGTGGTCCACTACCGGACCTCGTGGGACGGCTGGAACTGGGGCGACCCCGCTCACCTCGGCTACCGTCCCGAGACCGCCGACGGGAAGTACTTCACCCATACGCCGAACCTCGCCTGGGCCCCTGAGCCCGGAAATCCCCGGGGCAAGCTGTTCCTCGTCGGCCAGGTCCTGAACAACGCCGACGGCACCACCGCCACCGGCAGCGGAGCCACCGTATGGACCAACAGCAACGGCGGCACCGGAGCCTGGCGTTCGATCTCCGCACCCGTGCGGGTGGATTCCAAGGTGGTCGACTGGTGCCCCAACTACAGCTCGGCGCTGCTGCCCTCGGCGGACGGCAGCCGAGTGCTGGAGATCGCCACGGACTACGTGGGCACCGTGTGCAAGCCGTTCTACGCCACCGGGAGGAGCTGACCCGGTGAACACCCGCTGACCGGCGTGGTGTTCACCCGGCGGCGGATTCCCCGTCCGGCCGTTCGGGGCCGGCGCCCAGCATGGTGCGGACCACCGTCTCCACCAGGGCGTCGGCCTCGGCGCGCGTCGGTGTGCCGAGCCGTTCGTCCAGCAGCAGAGTGCTCAGCCCGTGGACGAGGGCCCAGAGCCCGATCCGCAGCGGCTCGCGCCGCTCCGGTTCCGCGACGGCCGCGATGCGCTCCGCCACGACGGCGATCGCGGCGTCGGAGGCGGCGATGGTTTCGGGGTGGCTGCTGCACGCCTGCCCGAACATCAGGCGGTACACCCCGGGGTGGTCCAGCGCGTAGTCGACCGCCGCGCACGCCATGGCGATGACCTCCGCGTCCGGCGCCTCCCCGGGGGCGACCGCCGCGAGCTGTTCGCCCAGCTCCGTGAAGCCCCGGGTGGCGAGGGCGGCGAGCAGCGCCTCCTTGTCGCGGTAGTGGCGGTAGGGGGCGTTCGGGGAGACCCCGGCGTGCCGGGCGACCGCGCGCAGCGACAGCTCGCCCGGGCCCCCGGTGTCGAGGAGCTCCAGAGCGGAGTCCAGCAGGGCCGCTCGCAGATCCCCGTGGTGGTATCCCGAGCCAGTGGATGTTGACAGTGTCCACACCTCCATCCTTCAATGTGGGCATCGTACACATCGATGCGGGCCGGTCCGTGGGGACGCGGCCCGCGCACAGGAGTGCCCGATGACCGAACGACTCGCCCCGCCCGCTCAACGCCCCTGGCTGTGCCTGTGGGGCGGCGCCGCGGCGTCCTTGCTGTCCGTCGGCGGCCGGTTCGACGTGCCCCTGGCCGCGTGGGTGGCGCCGCTGCTCCTCCTCCGCTTCCTGCGCCACACCCGCCCGCTCGTGGCCCTGCCCGCGGTGTTCGCCGTGACGGTGGCGTCGGCCGCGGTGTGGATGGCCGAACTCGCCGTGCCCATCACCCGGCTCACCCTCCTGGGCGATGTGGGCCTTCGGAGTGGCCTACGGTCTGCCGTATGCGGCCGACCGGCTGCTCGGCCCGCGCGCCGGGACTCTCGGCCGGGTGCTGCTGTTCCCCGCCGCGGCCATGTCCGTGGAGTTCCTCCTCGGCACCTACGGCCCGTTCGGCACCGCGTACGGCATGCGGGCCGCGTCCCAGCACGCGAACACCGCGCTGCTCCAGATCACCGCGCTGACCGGGCCCTATGTCATCGCCTTCGTCGTCGGGGCGGGGGCGACGGTCGGCAACCTGGTCTGGGAGCGCGGGCCGCACCGGCCCGCGCCGCGCTGGGCCGCCGTCTACGCCACGGCCGTCGCGCTGATCGTCGTCGGCGGACAGCTCCGCATGATGTCCACGGACACGGGTGGAGACACCGTCAAAGTGGCCGGTATCAATCCGAGCCAGGCGGCCATCGACGCCGAGACGGCGGTGCACGGCGCGTCCCGGCTCGCCGTCACCGACCCGCGCCGCGTCGACCGGGCCGATGTGCGCCGGGCCATGCGACCGCTCCTGGACGACCTCTTCCGCCAGACCGCACGGGCGGCCGCGGCCGGTGCGCGGATCGTCGTCTGGTCGGAGAACGCCGCGCGGGTGGCCGACGAAGACCACCGCGCGTACCTGCGGCAGGCGTCGGCGGCGGCCGACGCGCACAACGTCTATCTCCTGGTGGCCGACCTGACCTATCTGCCGGACGCGCCCCACGGCAGGGACGAGACCCATCTCTTCGGCCCCGACGGCGAGAAGCTCTGGGACTACGAGAAGGCCCACCCCATCCCCGGCCTCGAGATCTACACACCCGGCGACGGCCGTGTGCCCGTCGTCGACACCCCGTACGGCCGGCTGGCGAACGTCATCTGCTACGACGCCGACTTCCCGGCGGGCAATCACATCGACGCCGACATCGTCTTCGTCCCCGGCGGCGACTGGCCCGAGATGGGGCGCACCCACACCGCCATGGCCGGGCTGCGCGCGATAGAGAACGGCTACGCGCTGGTCCGGCAGGACTTCAACGGCCAGTCCGGCGCCTACGACGCCACCGGACGGCTGCTGTCCACGCAGGACACCACCACCGACGCGGGCGTCTGGTACGCCGACGTTCCCACCCACGGCTCGCGCACCCCGTACTCCCGCACGGGCGACATCGTCTCCTGGGGCGTGCTCACCGGCACCGTGGCCGCGGCGGTGGTCCTCGCCAGGCGCACCCGGCGCCACCCCGCTCCGCCATCCGGGTCCGCCTCCTCCGCGCGGGCGTCCGCCGTTGGCCCGGGCAGGTGACGGACACCGGCCGGGCCATGACCCGAACGCCGTACGGCGGTGGCCGGGGAACGGACTGAAGGACATGCGCCGCGAGGTGACCGCACCACCCCGCACGGCCGGCGCGCCGCACCCCGGGCCACGTCGCTGACCTGGGCCGACGGCCCCGGTGGTGGCGCGGTGACGAACCGTCGCGCGGACGGAAGGCGAGCGGCCGGAGCCACTTTCCGAGCCACCGGACGCCCGCCATCCGGCCGACGGCACGGGCCGTGCGGGTGCTCGACCTGCCCCGTCCCGGATGACAGCGTGGCCGGCATGGAGCACAGCCCAGGACCGCAAGACGTGCGCGCGAGGCTGCTGCTGGCCAGCGCCACCATGCTCTTCGTCGAGCTGGCGCTGATCCGGTGGACCGGCGCCAATATCGTCCATCTGAGCTATTTCTCGAACTTCATCCTCTTGGGCTCGTTCCTCGGGATCGGCCTGGGATTCCTGCTGCCCGCCGACCGTGGGCGGTGGCTCACCCGCTGGACGCCCGTCCCGCTCGCCGTTCTCGTGGTCCTGGTGCGCGAGTTCCCCGTGCAGGTGCGGCAGACCAGCGGCGAGGTCATCTACTTCACCGCCGTGAAGACCACCGGTCTGCCCCAGTGGGTGACCCTGCCGGTGCTCTTCGGGCTGACCGCGCTGATCATGATGGCCATCGGCAAGATGACGGCCGATCAGTTCCGCCGGCTGCCCTCGCTGGAGGCGTACCGGTTCGACCTGCTGGGCTCGCTCACCGGCTCGGTGTCCTTCGCGCTGCTGTCCTGGCTGCGCGCGCCGTCGGTGGTGTGGGGGGTGATCGCCGCGGCGGCGCTGCTGACCCTCGGCGGCCGCCGCAACACCATCAGATATTCGGTGCCGCTCGCGCTGATGGTGGCCATCCTGGCGCTGGAGACGGCGGCCGGCGGTATCTCCTGGTCCCCGTATTACAAGATCGAGGTCACCAGGCCGACCTCGGGCAGCCGGGACTACAAGATCTCTGCCAATGGCGTACCGCACCAGTCCATCGCCCCGCTGAAGGTGCTCAGACGTCCCGACTCCCCGTACCAGCAGCCCTACCGCGAGACCCCGCGCAACTCCCACCGCCGGGTGCTCGTCATCGGGGCGGGCAACGGCAACGACGTGGCGATGGCGCTCGCCCACGGCGCCCGGCGGGTGGACGCGGTGGAGATCGACCCCCGGTTGCAGGAGATCGGGGCGTCACTCCACCCGGCCCGGCCCTACGAAAACCCCCGGGTGCACGTGCACATCAACGACGGCCGGGCCTTCCTCGAGCGCACCGACACCCGCTACGACCTGGTCGTCCTCGCCCTGCCGGACTCCCTGACCCTGGTGTCGGGCGCGAGCAACCTGCGCCTGGAGAGCTATCTGTTCACCCGGCAGGCGTTCGAGGCGGCACACCGCCACCTCGCCCCCGGCGGCGCGTTCGCCATGTACAACTACTACCGGCAGAACTGGCTCATCGACCGGTTCGGCTCCACGCTCACCTCCGTCTTCGGACACGCCCCCTGCATCACCCACTACGGAGGCAAGAAGGCGGCCGTCCTGGTGGCCGGTGTGACCTCCGGCGACCAGTCCTGCACCGCCTCCGCGTGGCGCCCCTCCGGCCCGGTGCCCCCGGCCGCCGCCGACGACCATCCCTTCCCGTATCTGCTGCACCGCACCATCCCCACCCTCTACATCGGGGTGCTGGGGGCGATCCTGCTGGTGACGCTGGTGTCGGTGCGGCTGACCGGGGTCCGGCTCAGGCGCACCGCCCGTTACGTGGACATGTTCCTGCTCGGCGCGGCGTTCATGCTGCTGGAGACCAAGAACGTGATCGGGTTCGCCCTCTACTTCGGCACCACCTGGCTGGTCAACGCCATGGTCTTCGCGGGGGTGCTGCTCGCCGTCCTGTGCGCGGTGGAGGTCAGGCGCAGGCTGCGCCGGGTCAATCAGCTGGTGCTCCAGCTGATGCTGTTCGCCAGCCTCGCCATCGCCTGGCTGATCCCGTCCCATGTGGTGCTGGGGCTGCCCTTCGCCCCCCGGCTGGCCGCCGCGATCGCGCTGGCCTTCGCCCCCATCTTCTGCGCCAACCTCATCTTCTCCGACCGGCTGGCGGCGGCCGCCGATCCCACGTCGGCGTTCGGCGCCAATCTGCTGGGCTCCCTGTTCGGCGGCACCCTGGAGTATCTGGCCCTGCTCACGGGCTATCAGGCGCTGCTGCTTGTGGTGGCGGTGCTGTACGCGGGTGCCTGTGTGGCCATGCGCTTCACCCGCCGCGGCCCCGGCGACGTCGCCACCCAGGAACCCCTCACCGTGCAGACGGCGCCCCGCCCCTGAGCGCTCCTTCCCCAGCCGCCCCCGGCCGCCCTCCGGCCGGGGGCGGCCGCGTGCGTGACGCGGGCCGCCGAACCCGTGGCGCCGGCCGCCGCGGTCACTCGAACATGACGTAGTCCGGGCGTGGCCGCAGGGCCAGCACCTCCTCCGGGGTCATCAGCCGACTCCCCTCGGTGTCCTCCTCGTAGAAGAGCTTGAAGCCGGTGCGCACGCCCTCGGGCTGGTTCCTGACCAGCTGTCGCCAGGTGTCGCGCTTCATCCCCGGCGAACCTATGCCGTCCGCGCTCTTGATGAGCACCACACCGGGCTGCGGGCGCAAGGCGGACTGGTCGCTGACGACGGACACGGCCACCTGGTGGAAGACGAGCGGCTTCTGCGGCAGGTCGTGCTCGTCCACGATTCCGGAGAGATAGCGGGCCACATCGGTGAGCTCCTTGCCGCTGGTGTGGCCGTAGGTGTTCCCCGGCACCTCGCCCGGACCCATCTCCCATTCCGGGTCCAGGGCTATGCCGACATCGGGGTGGACCAGCCATTCGCGCAGCGCCTTGACCTCGCCGAGGACCGAGGCCCGGCCCGGCTGGATGTTCAGCAGCAGCAGGGCACGGTGGCGCTTGGCCGCGTCGTGGAAGCGGCGGATCGTGTCGGAGGAGGTGCGTGAGCGGTAGGTGCCGTCGGGGCCCGCGCTGCTGTTGGCGACGGTCGCGAGGAGTTCGAGCACCGGCTGCGGTTCCCGGTCCGCGGCGTAGGCGCGGGCGGTCTTCTCGATCTGGCGCACCTGGTCGTCGAGGTCCCCCACACCGAGCCGGCCGAGTGCGGCGGCCCCGGGCAGCCCGCAGTAGCCCACCAGCCGGTAGCGGGACAGCTCCCGGCCGCCCCGCGGCAGTTCGGGCCGCGGTTTCGGGGTGGGGGAGGGGGAGTGCTCGGACGGGGTGGCGGACGGCGAGCGCTCCGCCTTCGTGGACCCCCGCGGGCCCGCTCCGGAGGAGCCGGCCGACTCCTCGCCGCAGCCGGTGAGCAGGGCGAGCCCGGCCGCCGCGGCCACCGAGAGCATGCCGCGCCGGGTCGGTGGCGGGGTCCCCGAACCTCCGCCGCCGTCGCCGTGCCGTAGGGCGTCCTGCCCCTCCGATGCCCCGTCGGTCGTCGGCTTTCCGGATGTGCTGTGAGCCACGTTCCCTCCGTCCGCGGTGCCGGGTCGGTGGACCGGGCACCGGTCTGTTGTGCGGGCCGATGGGTTGTCCGTGCCAGGCAGCCTGTCCGGTATGACGAAGGCGAAACGGAATAGTGTCCACCGGGCGGAGGGCATGCGTCGCTTTCAGCCCGGGCAGACGAAGAGTGGCTGGGTACGGGACGTTCGAACACGGTCGGCGAGGCCGCCGACCGGCCCCAACGCGTCTCGGAACACGCCCCCTTGGCGCTCCTCGGGGCCGAGTCAGCCGGCCGGTTCCGGCGGGCTCAGACGGCGGATCGGCGCGCCCTGAAGATACGCGCTGATGTCCTCCACCACATCGCCGAAGAACCGCTCGTAGTTGCCCCGGGTGACATAGCCCAGATGCGGGGTGGCCAGCAGATTGGGCAGCGTACGGAACGGATCGTCCGGCGGCAGCGGCTCCCGTTCGAACACATCGACCCCCGCGCCCGCGATCCAGCCGTCCCGCAGCGCCCGCGCGAGCGCCGCCTGGTCCACGATCGCGGCGCGGGAGGTGTTCACCAGAAGCGCCGTGGGACGCATCCGCCTCAGCTCCGGCGCGCCCAGCAGCCCCCGGGTGCGGTCACTGAGCACCAGATGCACCGAGACGATGTCGCTGCTCTCCAGCAGCTCCTCCTTCGAGTCCGCCGCCCGGACCCCCTCCGCCTCCGCGCGCTCGGCCGTCAGGTGCTCGCTCCAGGCGGCCACCTCCATGCCGAAGGCCCGGCCGACCCGCGCCACCTGGGCGCCGATCCTGCCGAGACCCAGCAACCCCAGACGGCGGCCGTGCAGATCGGTGCCGACGGTGCTCTGCCACGGTCCGCCGTCCCGCAGCGCCGTGCTCTCCGGCACCACATGGCGGGCGAGCCCCAGGATCAGCGCCCAGGTGAGCTCGGCGGGCGGTTGCGAGCTGCTGCCCGTGCCGCACACGGTGACGCCGTGGCGGGCGGCGGCCTCCAGGTCCACCGACGCATTGCGCATCCCCGTGGTGACCAGCAGCTTCAGCCGTGGCAGCCGCGTGAACAGCGACGCGGGGAAGGGGGTGCGCTCCCGCATGATGACGACGATCTCGCAGTCCCCGATCGCCTCGGCCACCGCGTCCTCACCGCTGATGTGCTCATGGACCGGCACCACGTCCACCGCGTCGAGCACCCCCGACCAGTCGGCCGCCGACAGCGCCACGTCCTGATAGTCGTCGAGCACGGCACAGCGCAACTTCATCGGACTACCTCGACTACGTCGGTTTCCTCGGGCAGGTACGGTGTTTTCTACCACCCATGTGATGGCACCCCGGAAACGGGGGCCTGACACGTCGTCACCGCGTTTGCGGCGCCACCCTTCCGGATGACATCGGCCGTGCGGGCATGTTGTCACGGGCGTGTGTTTTCACCGAAAGTTGGCCTCTCATGGGGTGCTGAGACATGTGTGGTTGTTTTGCGTAGTGGCACACAGGGCACCGCACACCACTGACAGCAGGCATAATCGCTGCTGCGATGGGCGCAGACGCCCAGAAAGGGGACGAAGTGAAGTGAACGCGTTGAGCGCGGACAGCAGTGTCGGTTCCACCATCGAGGTGCTGGAGGCCGAACTCCCTCAGCTCCAGAAGCAACAGGAGGCACTCAAGGGTGATTTGGAGGCCGTCACCAAGCGGCTGGAGGCGGTCAGCACCGCCCTGAGCAGTCTTCAGTCCCTCTCCACCTCCTCGGTGCCCGAGCAGGGCGGCAACGCAGCCCCGGTGGCGGTGGCGGAGCCCGTGGCCCAGCCGGCCGCGGAACCGGCCACCGAGGCCGCGGCCGAGGCCGCCGCGCCGGAGTCCGCCGAGGACACGGCCACCACCGGCCGCACCTCCGCCGCCACCCGCAAGGCGGCCATCGGCCGTCAGCGCGGCGGCGGCAAGGCGGCCAAGGCGCCGGCCACCGGACGGGGCACCAAGACGGCGGCCAAGAAGACCGCCGCCAAGAAGACCGCGGCGAAGGCCGCGGCCAAGGCTCCCAAGTCCGCCAAGGCCACGGTGAAGGCCACCAAGGCCACGTCCAAGACGGCCAAGAGCACCAAGGCCGCGGAGAAGCCGGCGGAGAAGGCCACCAAGGAGGCGGCCACCACCTCCGAGCGCTCCACCGGGCTCGCCGACAGCGTGCTGAGCGCGCTGCGCAAGGCCGGCCGCCCGATGCGGGCCTCCGAGGTCAACGAGGCACTGGGCCGCGACGAGTCCCGCACCAATGTGAACTCGGTGCGCAACACCCTCGAGCGGCTGCGCTCCTCGGACCGGGCCCAGCGCTCCGGCCGTGGCCTGTACGAGGCCACGGCCACCAGCTGAGGGGTGCCGTCAGTTCACCGCCACCCATGTGTAGCGGTGTTCGGGACGTCCGGTGTCCCCGTACTTGAGCGTGAGGCTGATACGGCCCGCATGCTCGAGGTACTTCAGATAGCGCTGGGCCGTGGAGCGGCTGATGCCGGTGCGCTCCGCCACTTCATGGGCGGAGAGCGGGTGGTCGGACTGGTCCAGGACCCGGCGTATGAGGTCGACGGTGGGCGCGGAGTGGCCCTTGGGGAGGGCGGGACCGGAGGTGTCGGCGGCCGCGAAGGCGCCGAAGATCCGGTCCACCCTCTCCTGGCCGGTCTCGCCGCGCCCGCCGACGCCCTCGAGAGTGCGGCGCAGTCCCGCGTAGCCGTCCAGCTTGGCCCGCAGCCCGGCGAAGCTGAACGGCTTGACCAGGTACTGGAGCGCGCCATGGCGCATGGCGGCCTGCACGGTGGCCACATCACACGCCGCCGTCACCATGATGACGTCGGCGTGGTGGCCGAGCTGGCGCATCCGGCGCACCAGCGTCAGCCCGGTCTCGTCCGGCAGGTAGTGGTCGAGCAGAACGAGGTCGACCGGGTTGCGTTCGAGGGTGGCGAGGGCCTGGGCGGCGGTATGGGCGCGGGCGGTGACCCGGTAGCCGGGCACCTGGGCCACATACGCAGCGTTGATCTCGGCGACGTGGAAGTCGTCGTCCACGACAAGAACGTCGATCATCGTGACTCCCCTGCTGCGGTGAACTCATGAGTGGGTGTGTCGTCCCCGGTGAGGGCCTCGGGCAGGACGACGGTGAACACCGCCCCGCCACCGGCCCGGGCGGTGACCCTGGCCATCCCTCCGTATCGCTCGGCCAGCCGCCGTACCAGGGCCAGTCCGATGCCCCGGCCGCGCGGCGACACCGAGGCGGGGCCCTCGTGGGCATCGGGGCCGTCCGGGGAGCCGGGGTGGGCGGGCCGTTTGGTGGACCAGCCCTCGGTGAAGATCTGTTCGCGCATTCCCGGCGGCACCCCCGGACCGGTGTCGCTCACCCGCAGCACCGCGGTGGTGCCCTCGGCCCTCAGCTCGACCTCGATGAACGGGGCGGGCGAGCGGTGTGCGGCCACCGCCTCCAGCGCGTTGTCGATGAGGTTGCCGAGCACCGTCACCAGATCGCGCGGATCGACCACCCGCCCCGGCAGCAGCGTGGCGGGGGAGATGCGCAGCGCGACCCCGCGCTCGGCCACGATGGCCGACTTGCCGACCAGCAGCGCCGACAGCATCGGATCGTGCACCCGTTCGGAGATCTGCTCGGCCGAGGCGCGCCGGGCGTTGGTCAGCTCGGCCACGAACTGCGCCGCCCGCTCGTGCAGTCCGAGCTCCAGCAGCCCCAGCAGGGTGTGCAGCCGGTTGGCGTGTTCGTGGTCCTGGGCGCGCAGCGCGTCCAGCAGCCCGCGGGTGCTGTCCAGCTCGCGGCCCAGCAACTCCAGCTCGGTGCGGTCCCGCAAAGTCGTCACCGCCCCGCCGTCCTTGGTGGGCATGCGGTTGGCCACCAGCACCCGGCCGCCGCTGACGGTCAGCAGGTCCGCCCCGTCCACCCGGCCCGCCAGCACATCGGTGGTGCGACCCGGAGGCAGTGACTCCTCCAGGGTGCGCCCGGTGGCGTCCGGGTGGATCCCCAGCAGCCGTCCGGCCTCGTCGTTGACCAGGCGGATCCGGCCCTGCCGGTCGAAGGCCACGACCCCTTCGCGGATGCCGTGCAGCATCGCCTCCCGCTCGTCGAGCAGCGCCGAGATGTCGGCGAAGGCCACACCGTGGGTGCGGCGGCGCAGTCGGCGCGAGACGGCGATCGCCGCGAGGACGCCCACCGCGAGCGCCGCCCCCGCGTACAGCAGCAGCCGGGGCACCGCCGCCAGCAGCTGGTCGCGCACGCTGCCGTAGCCGATGCCCACCGACACCGCCCCGATGATCCGTCCGTCCCTGGCCCGCAGCGGCACCTTGGCGCGGGCCGAGCGGCCGAGCGTCCCCACGTCGATCTGGAGGACCTCCCGGCCGGAGAGCGCCTCGCGCGGATCGGTGGAGACGTGTTCGCCGATCCGGGCGGTGGTGGTGTGCGACCAGCGCACCCCACGGGAGTCCATCACCACGATGTACAGCGCCCCGGTGGACCGGCGGATCCGCTCCGCCGCCCGCTGCACCGGACCCGACGGGGTGGGCTTCGTGGCGGCGAGGTCCCGGGCGATGTCCGGATCGGCCGCGGTGGTCTGGGCGATGGCGAGCGCCTGGTGCATCGCCTGGTTGTCGATCTCGGAGCTGAGCGGGGCCAGGAACAGCGCGGTCGCCAGCACCATCACCCCTGCGGTGATGGACAGCTGCGCGGCGAGCACCTGACCGGAGACACGCCGGGGCCATCGGATACGCATGATGGGCCCCCTGTCTCCCGTCTCGAGGTCCCGTGTGGTCCCGTACGCGAGCGGTAGTACTTCGTCCGTTTATGGTGCTGTGAAGGCACCGTAAAGGCGCCCGGGGCGTATGCCCAGTCTCCGTAGCGTTTTCGTTGTGCGGGCGCGAGCAAAACGAGCAGAACGCGGTTTGTGAGCGCAAGGGCGCGTTGTGCTCACAAGACTGCCGCTGTGGCGCGGGTCACTCCTACCCTCCCGGCCATGAGCAGCCACACCAGCCCCGCCATCGAGCTGCGGGGCACGAGCAAGGCGTTCCGGACACCGTCCGGGGCCCTCCACACCGCGGTCAGGGATCTGGACCTGACCGTCGGACACGGTGAGTTCGTCGCCGTCGTCGGGCCCACCGGCTGCGGCAAGTCCACGACCCTGACCCTGGTCAGCGGGTTGGAGGAGCCCACCGAGGGCGATGTGCTGGTGGCCGGTGAGCCGGTCCGCGGCATCGCCTCCAACGTGGGCTTCGTCTTCCAGCAGGACGCGGTGTTCCCCTGGCGCAGCGTGCTGTCGAACGTGATGGCCGGCCCGCGCTTCCGCGGTGTGCCCAAGGCGGAGGCGAAGGAGCGGGCCCGTGAGTGGCTGGCCCGGGTCGGCCTCACCTCCTTCGAGGACCGCTATCCGCACCAGCTCTCGGGCGGCCAGCGCAAGCGCGTGGCGCTCGCCTCCACCTTCGTCAACGACCCCGAGATCCTGCTCATGGACGAGCCGTTCTCGGCGCTCGACGTCCAGACCCGCGCGCTGATGTCGGACGAACTCCTGGAGCTGTGGGCGGGGACCGGCGCATGCGTCGTCTTCGTCACCCACGACCTGGAGGAGTCCATCGCCCTGGCCGACAAGGTCGTCGTGATGACGGCCGGTCCGGCCACCGTCAAGGAGGTCTTCGAGATCGATCTGCCCCGGCCCCGCAAGGTGGAGTCGGTGCGGCTGGAGCCGCGGTTCGTGGAGATCTACCGGGAGATCTGGTCCTCGCTCGGCGAAGAGGTCCGCATCACCCGTGAGAGGGGTGCCGTCGATGCCTGAGACCATCTCCGCCACGGCCGCCCCCGCCGTCGGCAAGACACCCGGTACGGAGCGCTCCAGGGCACGGGCACGCGCCGCGCGCAACCGCGCCATCCTCGTGCAGTCCACCCGCGCCCTGGTGCTCCTCGGCGTCATCGGGCTGTGGGAATGGCTGGCCCGCGCCTCCGTCATCGACCCCTTCAACTTCTCGATGCCCTCGAAGATCTGGGAGCAGCTCAAGCAGTGGGCGCTGCACGGCACCGCGCAGGGCTCGCTGTGGGAGCAGATCTGGTACACGCTCTACGAGGCGCTCCTGGGCTGGGGCATCGGCGTCGTGGCCGGTGTGGTCCTGGGGATCGCGTTCGGCCGGATCGCCTTCCTCGCCGATGTGCTCGGCCCGTACATCAAGGTGCTCAACGCGCTGCCGCGGATCGTGCTCGCGCCCATCTTCCTCATCTGGTTCGGCCTCGGCCCGGCCTCGAAGGTGGCCTCGGCCGTCGTCCTGGTCTTCTTCCCCGTCTTCTTCAACGCCTTCCAGGGCGCCCGGGAGGTCGACCGCAACCTGGTGGCCAACTCCCGGATCCTCGGCGCGAGCAACCGCCAGGTCACCCTCCAGGTGGTGATTCCCTCCGCCACCTCATGGATCTTCACCAGCCTCCATGTCAGCTTCGGCTTCGCCCTCATCGGCGCCATCGTCGGCGAGTACATCGGCGCCACCAAGGGGCTCGGCCTGCTGGTGTCCTCCTCGCAGGGCACCTTCAACGCCGCCGGTGTGTACGCCGCCATGGTGATCCTCGCCGTGGTGGCCCTGCTCGCCGAGGGGCTGCTGACCTTCCTGGAGAAGCGGCTCTTCCGCTGGAAGCCCGCCCAGCCGGGCGAGGACCGCTGAGCCCCGCCTCCCTCTTCCCGGCTCCCGCTTCAGCCGCGCCTTCCTGCTCCCCGCTCAACACCGCTCAACACCGCTCACAAGGACGTGACCTCATGCGCAGCAGTGCCAAGTTCTCCGCGGCCGCCGTCGCCGCGGCGCTCGCTCTCACCACCCTCACCGCCTGTGGCGGCGACTCCAGCGCCTCCGGCGGCGGGGACGGCAAGGTCAAGATCATGGTGGGTGGCCTGGACAAGGTCATCTACATGCCCGCGATGCTCACCCAGCGGCTCGGCTACTTCAAGGCGGAGGGCCTCAAGGTCCAGCTGCTCACCGAGCCCGCCGGGGTGCAGGCCACCACCTCGCTGGTCGCGGGCGATGTCCAGGGCGTCGTCGGCTTCTACGACCACACCCTCGATCTCCAGGTCAAGGGCAAGCAGGTGCAGTCCGTCGTCCAGCTCGCCCAGGCCCCGGGTGAGGTCGAGGTGGTCTCCAACAAGGCGGCGGGCGAGCTGAAGTCGCCCAAGGACTTCAAGGGCAAGAAGCTCGGCGTCACCGGTCTGGGCTCCTCCACGGACTTCCTGACCAAGTACCTCGCGGTCGACAGCGGCGTGCAGACCAGCGAGTTCACCCCGGTGGCGGTCGGCGCGGGCCAGACCTTCATCTCGGCCCTCAAGCAGGGCTCCATCCAGGGCGGGATGACCACCGATCCGACGGTCGCCCAGATCGTGGACCAGAAGATCGGCAAGGTCCTGATCGACATGCGTACCCCTGAGGGCTCCAAGCAGGCGCTCGGCGGTCTGTACCCGTCCTCCTCGCTCTACATGAACGCCGACTGGGTGAACGGCCACAAGGAGACGGTGCAGAAGCTGGCCAACGCCTTCGTGAAGACCCTCAAGTGGATGTCCACCCACTCGGCCGAGGACATCGCCGCCAAGATGCCGAGCGACTACGCGCAGGGCGGCGCCAAGCTCTACGCGGAGGCCATCAAGAGCACCCTGCCGATGTTCACCAAGGACGGGGTGATGCCGGCGGACGGCCCGGCGACCGTCGAGCGCGTCCTCAAGGCGTTCAACCCCAACCTGAAGAACGCCACGGTGGACCTGAAGAAGACCTACACCACCGAGTTCGTCAAGAAGGCGGGCTAGTCCAGCGGGTGTCCGGCGGGTCGTGACGCCTGCGGCGGGCTGTTCCCCTCCCCGCCCCTTCCAACAACCGGGGCCCCGGGATCCAGGGGCGAGGCCCGCCGGACACCCCGTGGGGCCGGGCGCCGGTTGCGCGGATTGACAGTCCCGCGCCCGTGGCGGACGGGTGTTTTCTCCCTGGTTCACGAAGACGTGCCGGGTGGCCGGGCGGAAGGCTGTGCGGCGTCACTCCGCATCCCTTCCGAGGAGGAACACCGTATGACCCGACACGGAAACAGACGCGTCCTCGCGCTGCTGGCGTGTACCGCGGCCCTCACCGGTGCCGCCCTCAGCACCGGTGGGGCCGCTCACGCGGCGGCCCCGGCGAAGGCGTCGACGGCGACCACCTGCACCGACCCCAAGACCGGCGTCCCGCTCACCGCCACGATCGAGGGGGACAGGAACGCCAATGCCATCTGGGGCACACCGGGCAGCGTCGTCAACGCCTTCTCCGGGGACGACTGGGTCTTCTCCGACCTGATCAACACCTCCGCCGTGGTCTGCCTCGGCGACGGCTCGGACAACTTCAACCCCAGCGACCCGACCAATGTGTCGGTGGGGACGTACTTCGGCGTCAGCGGCCAGAACGGCAACGACAACATCACGGGGGGCACCGGCAACGACTACCTCTTCGGTGACAGCCCCGACAACGCGTCCCACTCCGGCAACGACACACTGATCGGCGGTCCCGGCTACGACGTGGCGAACGGTGGCCCGGGGATCGACCGGTGCGACGCCGAAGTCGAGATCAACTGCGAGCTCTGAGGACGGGCGGCGGGGGGCCTCGTAGGCCGCCGGGGGGGATTCCCGGGCGGCCTACGTCCCGTCAGCGCACCGGCCTCATGTCGTCCAGGCGCCGGAGGCGGCCCTGGCCACCACGGTGCTCAGGATGCGTACGCCACGGGCGGATCCGGGGTCGACATCGGTGAGCCGGCGCACCCGCTGGAGACGGTAGTCCAGCGTCCGCGGATGGATGTTCAGCGCGGCGGCGGTGTTCCTGCGGTGCATGTCATGGGCGTAGTACGTCTCCAGGGTGGCGAGCAGTTCGGGGCCCCGGGCGAGGGTCCGGGCCATGCCGGACAGCCAGCTGTCGATGTCGCGGTCCTCGGCGACGGCCAGTTCGACGAAGACATCGGCCAGGGTGTGCAGGCGGCGCGGCACGGGCTGGAGCGGAGCCGCCAGGCTGATGCGCCGGGCGCGGTCGTACGCGTCGGCCAGCGCACGCACGCGGCCCGTACTGGTGCCGACCGCGCAGGGCCGCGCCACCGCCTCGCCCGCGTCGCGCACGAAGGCGAGCGCCCGGTCCCGCGCCGACCGGTCGCTGCCCGGCCGGGCCGCATCGGGCGTGCTGTCCTGGCCGGCGGGCACCAGGGCCACCAGCTCCTCCGCCCGGGGCCAGGCGATCGGCATCCGGTGGTGGGTCAGGAGGGTTTCGACGATCGCCTCGCGCCCTCCGGCGGCCGGGGCGGGACGGCCGGGGACACGGACGACCACCACCTCGTACGACGCGGCCGGGCTCATGCCGACGGCGCGGGCGAGGCCCGGGGCCAGGGAGTCGTCGGCGAGGAGGGCCGTGGTGAGGGCGCGCACCCGGGCGACGAGGGGGAGGCGGCGCTTCTGCTCCGCCGCATGGCCGCGGGTGTAGGCGTCGATGCCGCGGGTGCCCTGCGCGGTGAACCAGGCCATGAGCCGCATCAGCTCATCGGTGTTCTCCGGGCCGGACGTCTCCTGGATCTCCCGGAGCATGAGGTTGGTGTGCAGACCGAGGACCCGCCGCCGGGACGCGGCGGACATCCCCGTCCTGGCCCGCGAGGCGCCCATCGACGCGATGTGGTCGAGGTCCTCCTGGGAGAGGGGGGTTCCGTCGGGGGCTAAGTCCAGGGTGCGGCGTCTGAGCCAGACCGCGTAGTCCAGCGCCTCGGCCCGTCGCCGGCCGTCGTGCTCCACGAACCGGTACTCGGGGATCTCCTGTCCGTAGACCTCCACTTCGTGGCGTGCGTCGTCCAGGGTGCGCCGGGCCAGTTCGGCGAAGAGATGACTTCCCATCGGGCGGTGCCTCCGTCAGTCGTTCGGGAACTCCGGCGGGACCGCACGGGGACAACTCACGCGCGGGGGGCGGTGCTCCACACGGGGTTCCCGAGGTCGGATGGGTCGGGGCCGAGCATGCCACCAGTCGCCGTCGGACGGTCGGCACGGGCGGCATCGCGTGCGCGGAAATTCACCTCGCGGCCGTCCGGGCGACTCACCTGGTCGTGTCGGCCGCTCATCTCGCGGCCGTCCGGGCGACCGCGTCGGTCAGCCGGGCGGCGGCGTCGTCGGCGAACAGCCGGTGGCCCGCCGCGATACGGCGCTCCCGCCACGCGGAGGGTTCGGTGACCGCGTCGAGCAGCCGCACCAGCTCCCATGAGTCCCGCGCGTGGTCCGAGAGCCCCAGCGCGGCCATCCGCCGGACGCCCTCGCGGCCATGGCCCGGGATGGGGCGGTAACCGATCACGGGCACCCCGGTGGCCAGCGCCTCCAGCGCGGTCTGACCGGCCGCGTTGTCCACCACGGCCCGTACGGCGGACAGCAGGCCCGGCATGTCCGGCTCCCAGCCGAGGGCCGCCACCTCCGGGCGGCGCGACAGCTCGGCGCGCAGCCGTTCGTCCCGGCCGCACAGCACCACCGGCAGATACCCCGCCCCGGACACCAGCCGCGCGGTGTCCGCCACCCGTGTGCCCGCGCCCCACGCCCCCACGGACAGCAGCACCGGCGGCCTCCCGGGCGCGAGCGCGCCCAAGCGCCGCCGCCACCGCGCCGCCCCCCGCGCCGGGCCGAAGAAGCGCGCCGCCACCACCGGCCCGGTGGCCAGCGACGGGCGGCCCAGCGCGCGGCGCACGGTGTCCGCGGCGTCCGGGGTGACACACAGATGCAGATCGTTGCCCGGGTGCAGCCACTGGCGGTGCACCGCGAAGTCGGTCACCACCACCGCGCTGGGCACCCCCAGGGCCCCGCGCGCCCGCAGCCTGCCGGTCAGCTGCGCGGCCAGATGGAACACCGGGACCACCACATCCGGCCGCTCCCGCGCCACCAGCGCCAGCAGCCGGTCCTCGGCGAGCGCGGCCAGCGGGGCGCTGCCCGGCCGGGGGCCCCTGCCGGGGCGGAAGAACGCCCGGTAGATGCCCTCGTACAGCACCGGGGCGCGGCGGATGGTCGTCCGGTAGAACGAACGCAGCCCCGCCCCGATCCGGTGCGGCAGCAACTCCAGCACATCCACCCGACCGGCCCCCTGACCCCGCTCCTCCAGCCTGCGGACCAGCTCGGCGGCGACCGCGTCATGTCCGGCCCCCATCCCGGCGCTGACAACGAGAAAGCGGGCCGACAGCGGGTGCATGACCACCTCCGATGGTGCGAGGCGCGGCTCCTCATGGCTCACTGGAGGTATCCGCTCCGCATGCCGTCAAACCGCGCGCTCGACGGCCGGTGACCCCAGGACCAGCGGCCGGTCGGCGGCGAGACAGGGAGATGCCATGATCCGCCCCCTCCCGGACACACCCCTGGATCGCGGCCAGGTGCGGGACACCGGGCACCCGGCGGCCACCGGGACGAGGGTCGCGCTGGTGACCGGCGCCTCCTCGGGCATCGGGGCCGCGATCGCCGACCGGATCGCGGCCGAGGGCGGATGGCGGCTGCTGGTCAGCGGCCGCCACCGGGAACGGCTCGACCGCGTGGCCGCCAGGACGTCGGCCCTCGCCCTCCCCGTCGACCTGGCCGCGCCGGAGGGCCCGGAGGCGCTCGTCAGGGACGCCCTCCGTGCCGCCGGACGGGTGGATCTGCTGGTCGCGGGGGCGGGCGTGGGCTGGGCGGGCCCCTTCGCCACCATGCCGCCCGCCGCCATCGACCAGGTGGTCCGGGTGGATCTGCTCGCCGCGATGCGCCTGGTCCGCATGGTCGTCCCCCGGATGGAGGCCGAGCGGCGCGGACACATCGTGCTGATCGGCTCGGTGGCCGGGACCGTCGGGGTGCGCGGCGAGGCGGTGTACTCCGCCGCCAAGGCCGCGCTCGGCGTCTTCGCCGACGCCCTGCGGCACGAGCTGGGCCGGGCCGGTGTGCGCGTCACCCATGTGGTCCCCGGCGTGGTGGACACCCCGTTCTTCGCCCGGCGCGGCGCCCCGTACACCCGGCGGCTGCCCCGCCCGCTGCCGCCCGAGCGGATCGCCGACGCGGTCTGGGACGCGGTCGAGCGCGGGCGGGACGAGGTGTACGTACCGGCCTGGATGCGGCTGCCCGCGGTGGTCCGGGCCCTGGCCCCCCGGCTCTACCACCGGTTGGCCGCACGCTTCGGGTGACCTCCGGTGAGCGCCCTGACCGTCGTACTGGCCCTGCTGTCCGCCCTGGGCAACGGCGCGGCCTCGGTACTACAGCGGCGGGCCGCGATGGACCAGGCCCGGGAGGAACGCGGCGACGGCGGGCCGATACGGAGTCTGCTGCGGCTGGCGCGGCTGCTGCGCCGCCCGTTCTGGCTGGCCGGTCTCGCCGCGATGATGGTGTCGGCGGTGGCGCAGGTGGGCGCGCTGGCGGTCGGACGGCTCTCGGTGGTCCAGCCGCTGCTGGTCAGCGAGCTGCTGTTCACCCTGGTGGTGGGCAGTCTGGTGTTCCGCCACCGCCCGGACGGCCGGACCTGGCTGTCGTTCGTGATGCTCGCCGCCGGGCTCGCGCTCTTCCTGGTGGCGGCCGACCCCTCCAGCGGCGCGCACACGGCGCGCAACGGCCGCTGGATGCCGGTGGGCGTGGTGGTGGCCATCGCCGTGGGCGCCCTGATCGCGGTGGCCCGTGTGGTGCGCGGGGCCGCGCGCGCCGTCGCTCTCGGCAGCGCCACCGCCGCCTGCTTCGCCTGCACCGCGGCGCTGATCAAGGAGCTGACCGGGCGGTTCGGCGGTGGGGTGGTGGCGGTGCTCACCGACTGGCCGCTGTACGCGGTGTGCGCCGTGGGACTGCTGAGCTTCCTGCTGCTCCAGAGCACCCTGCGCGCGGGCACCCTGGCCGCCTCGCAGCCCGCGCTCACCCTCGGCGACGCCCTGGTCAGCATCGCGCTGGGCTGGGTGCTGTTCGACGAGCGCGTCGAGCTGGGGCTGCGCATCGTGCCCGAAGTGGCCGGGATCCTGCTGATGGCGGCCGGCATCGTGGGCCTGACCCGCTCGCCCGCCATGTGCGGCGGCTGGGACCAGGCCGTCCCCGAACCGCCGCGGAACGCGGGAACACCGCTCCCCGGAGGGCGAGGCGGCCCCGGTGGCGAGGGAACACCATGAGCGCGCGCCACCGATCCGGTGTCCTGGTGCGCAATGCGGCGCTGCTCGCGGCGGCCGCGCACCTCGCACCCGCCGGTACCTGGCTGCCCGGGCCCCGGCGCGCCCTGTTCCCCGCCCTGGCGGGGCGCGGACGGCCCGACCATGTGGCCCTCACCTTCGACGACGGACCCGATCCACGCACCACTCCGCGCTTCCTCCAGGTGCTCGACGAGCTCGGGGTCCGCGCCACCTTCTTCGTCCTGGGGGACGGTGTGGCGCGCTTCCCGCACACCACGCTGGAGATCGTCCGCCGGGGCCATGAGCTCGCCGTCCACGGCTGGACCCACAGCCGCCCCTGGCTGCCCACGGTGTCCCGGGACGCCCACGAGGTGGCCCGGGCCGCCCGCGCGATCCGGCTGGCCACCGGCGCGGTGCCGCGGTGGTACCGGCCGCCGTACGGCATCCTCACCGGCGGCCGCTGGCTGGCGGCGGCCCGGGCCGGGCTCACCCCGGTCCTCTGGTCGGCCTGGGGGCGCGACTGGACCGAGGACGCCACCGCGGGTTCGGTGGCCGCCGCCGTACGGCGCGATCTGCGCGGCGGCGCGACCGTTCTGCTGCACGACACCGACCGCGCCGCGGCCACCGGCTGCTGGCGCGCCGCGCTGGCCGCGCTGCCCGCGGTGGTGGCGGAGTGCCGGGCCGCGGGTCTTGAGGTGGGGCCGCTGGCCGAGCACGGGATACGGCGCCGATGAGCTCAGCCGTCGCGCAGCCGGGCCATCTTCCGGGGGTCCACGATCCGGTCGAAGTCCTCGGCGCCGATGTGGCCGCTGGCGATGGCCGCCTCGCGCAGGGTCGTTCCCTCGGCGGCGGCCTTACGGGCGATCTCGGCGGCCCTGTCGTGGCCGATCCGCGGGGACAGCGCGGTGACCAGCATCAGCGAACGGGCCAGGTACTCGTCGATCCGCTCGCGGTTCAGCTCGACGCCCTCGACGCAGTACGCGCGCAGCTTCTCGCAGGCGTCGGCGAGGATGCGCGCGGAGTGCAGGAAGTCGCTGATGACCAGCGGCCGTGCCGCGTTGAGCTGGAAGTTCCCCCGGGTGCCCGCGTGCGCCACGGCGGCGTCGTCGGAGAGCACCTGGGTGCACACCATCATCATGGCCTCGCACTGCGTCGGATTGACCTTGCCGGGCATGCTGGAGCTGCCGGGCTCGTTCGCGGGCAGCGTCAGCTCCCCGATCCCGCCGTGCGGGCCGGAGGCGAGCCAGCGGATATCGTCGGCGATCTTCATCAGGGGGACGGCGAGCCCCCGCAGCCCGGCGGAGGCGGCCACCATGGTGTCCACACCGCTCTGCGCCGCGAAGGAGTTGGACGCCACCTTGAACGGATGGCCGGTGGCCACGGCGATCTCCCGGGCCACCGCCGGGCCGAAGCCCTCGGGGGCGCCCAGACCGGTGCCGACCGCCGTGCCGCCGATGGCGAGCTGGTACAGATCAGGCAGCGTGGCCCGCAGCCGCTCCAGCGCGTCGGAGAGCTGGGCGGCGTAGCCGGACCACTCCTGCCCCACCGAGAGGGGGACCGCGTCCCGCAGATGGGTGCGGCCGGTCTTGACGATCTCGTACCAGGCCCGGGACTTGGCGGCGATGGCCTCCTGGAGCAGGCTGACCTGCGGCAGCAGCGGGTCGTGCAGGATGCGCACCGCGGCGATGTGCATGGCCGTGGGGAACGTGTCGTTGGAGGACTGCCCCAGATTGACGTGGTCGTTGGGGTGCACCGGCTCCTTGCTGCCCAGGGCGCCGCCGACCAGCTGAATCGCGCGATTGCTGATGACCTCGTTGACGTTCATATGGGTCTGGGTGCCGGAACCGGCCTGCCACACATACAGCGGGAAGTGGTCGTCCAGCGCACCGGAGACCACCTCGTCGGCCACATGCGCGATCAGATCCGCCTGCCATCCGGCCAGCCGCCCCTCCCGCCCGTTGACCAGCGCGGCGGCCTTCTTCACATAGCCGTACGCGTGGTAGACCGCCTTGGGCATACGGTCGTCACCGATCGAGAAGTGGACCAGGGCCCGCTGGGTCTGGGCGCCCCAGTACCGGTCGGCCGGGACCTCGACGGTCCCCAGCGCGTCCGTCTCCCGCCGGGTGCCGGTGGCGTCGATGCGGGTGGGCAGGTCCCGCCGCACCCTCGGGGTGCCCTGGGCGCCCCGGCGCCGGTGGGGCGTGTTCATCGCGTGCTCTCCCAGACGGAGGGCAGCCCATCCATATGCACACTCCGCTCACGGCTGTTGCCCTCCCCGCCAGTGTCGCTCCGCACCGGCCCGGCCGCATCCGGCCGGGGCCGCCGCGCTCGGGCCGAATCCGGCCGTCGGGATGGGGGCCGGACGCGCTGGGGACCGCCGAGGTCGCGGGTGGGAGTCAGATCCGGGTGCGCAGCCGGATGAGGGTGCCGTCCGCGTCGGCCTGCATCTGCACCACGTCGCACAGCATCCGGACGCCCCACAGCCCGAACCCGGGCTCGGAGTCGGCCGGCGGGGCGAAGCCCCACAGCGCGTCCGGGTACCAGTGGCCGGGCCCGGAGATCTCGCAGACCAGATCGCCGTCGTGGACCCAGGTGCCCAGCCGCGCGGGGGCACCGCCGTGCCGGATCGCGGTGGTGGACACCTCGCTCACGGCCGCGACCATGTTGCGCAGCGCGTCATGGCCCATGCCGTGCCGGCTCGCCCGCTCGGCCACGAAGGTGCGCACGGCGTCCAGGTCGGTCGAGACGATCGACACGGACTCGGCCGTGCGCGGGGCGGACGGCAGGGGGCGCCGGTCGCAGGTGGCGCTGAACGGACCGGGGTCGGTGTAGGCGTCGCTCTTCTCCGGCCCGTGGCCGTCGATGATCTCGGGGTGGGTCTGGCGCGCGTAGGCGAGGATCTCGGGGTGCAGCAGACGCCGGTCGTAGCAGCAGATGGCGCGGGCGCCGGAGTGGGCGAAGGCCGCGTTGACGATCGACTCGTAGCGCGCCCACTCCACCACCTCGAGCGGGGTGCGGCCCTGCCACACCGGTTCGGCGATCACCCGGACCCGGCGCGGCTTCTCGGCCTTCACGAAGGAGTCATAGGCGGCGATGGTCTTGACCGGGTGCTGGTACCAGCTGAGCGCCTCCTCGAACTGGACCGCCTTGGCGTCCTGCCCGAGCGCGTCCCGCAGCGCGTCGATGTTGGAGGCGGCCGCGACGACGGCCACGGCGTCGTCCGCCGCCAGGCCCTCGCGGAGGAACGGGACGCAGATATCGACCACTTCATCCTCGTCGCGGTAGAGGAATCCGCGATGCATCATCGCATCGCGGTGGTCCGCGACGGGGCTGCTCGGGCTGGTCATCGGGCCTCCCTGGGGCTCGGCCGGCGAAAACACGCGGTGCGTCATCGAATTTCCGGACGGTATAGCGCAGTCTGCCACTTCCCCGGCCCGGTGCGCAGCCCGTTCCGGCCATACATGGACGACATCCTGACGGTGCATTAGCATCCTCGGGCGTGACTGAGCTGAAGAACATCAACGCAAATGGACTTGATTTCGGGTATTTCGAAGCGGGCCCGGCCGACGCCCCATTGGCGCTCTGCTTGCACGGCTTCCCCGACTCCGCGCACTCCTGGCGTCATCTGCTTCCCGCGCTCGCGGACGCGGGCTACCACGCGGTGGCGCCCTTCATGAGGGGCTACGCGCCCAGCGGGATACCCGCCGACGGCGCCTACCAGGCGGGTGCGATCGCCGCGGACGCCAACGCGCTCCACGAGGCGTTCGGCGGCGACGGCGACGCCGTGCTCATCGGCCACGACTGGGGCGCCATCGCCGCGTACGGCGCCACCGGCACCGCCCCCGAGCGCTGGCGGCGCGCGGTCACGATGTCCGTGCCCCCGCTGGGCGGGGTGCTGGCCGACTTCTTCAACTATGACTACGGCCAGTTCAAGCGCTCCTTCTACATCTTCCTGTTCCAGACGCCGCTGGCCGAGGCCGGGGCGGCGGCGCACGACATGGCCCTGATCGACGGCCTGTGGCGCGACTGGTCGCCCGGGTACAAGGACGCCGCCGAGGACATCGCGCACGTCAAGGAGAGCCTGCGGGACCCGGCCCACCTCGCCGCCGCGATCGGCTACTACCGGGCGCTGTTCGACCCGTCGCGGCATGTGGCGGCGTACGCGGCCGAGCAGGAGGCCGTCACCGGGACCGGGGAGGTCCCCATCCTCTATCTGCACGGCACCGACGACGGCTGCATCGGCGCCGATGTCGTCCAGGGGGCCCCGGACCACCTGCCCGTGGGCTCGCGGATGGAACTGGTCGACGGCGCCGGGCACTTCCTCCACCTGGAGCGGCCCGAGCGGATCAACCGGGAGGTCCTGTCCTGGCTCGCCGGGTGACCGGCATGCCCTGGGTGCGTGCCATGCCGCCATACGGCGTGTGACCAGGGACTTTTCCAACGCGGAACGCGATGCGGCCGCGGCGGTACCCCGACCGGGGCGGACCCGGTCGAGCCGCCGCGGCCGTCGCTTTACCGCCGGTATACCGCCGCTGACCCGCCCTCTTCCATGCTGGACGCATCGCTACAGCCGCCCGGTAGGGACGCGTCTGGAGAGGGCCTGTGAACGTCGACCAGCAGCATCAGCCTCATGTCGAGGACGAACCCCTCTACGCCTGGAGCACCTTTCAGCTCTGCGGCGGGGTGGAGGGGTCCGGCCCGAGCGGCACCTGCCGGGCCGAACGCACCGCCCGTGCCTGTCTCGAGGCGGCGCTCCAGGCCACCGCGGCCCACTCCGGGGCGTACTCCTGGGGCCAGCTCAGCCGGGTGTCCGCGGATGTCGACCTGCCCTTCCACCTGTGGGCACGAGATCCGGTCGCCTGGGCCGAACCGGGGCCGAGGAAGACGGTCACGTGGCGTCCGGGCGCGGCTCCGCACCCGCAGTGATCCGGAACCGTCGGGGGTGAGGCGAGGCAGTGCTAGTGGTAAGGGAATCACGATGAAGAGCAGCGGACCCGGCGTCGGGCTCAGGACGAGGGAGTGGCGGCCGGCCGACCACGGACGTCTTGCGGTCAGCGAGGCGAACCCGGCCAGGGTCTACAACTATCTCGTCGGCGGCAAGGACAATTACCTCGCCGATTACGAGCAGGCCCAGCGATTTCTCGGTGTCGCACCGGAAGTCCGTGACACCGCGCTCTCCAATCGGAGATTTCTGCACCGGGCCGTCCGTCATCTCGCCGCCAATGGAATCAGCCAATTCCTGGATATCGGCGCGGGATTGCCGGCCACCCCGAATGTGCATGAAATCGCCCAGGCCGTGAATCCCCGCGCCCGGGTGGTCTACGCCGACAACGACCCCATCGTGGCGAGCCACGGCCAGGCCCGGCTCTCCGTCTCCGGCACCACGATGGTCAAGGCCGACATCCGCTCGCCCGAGGACCTCCTGGGCCATGAGGAGCTGCGGCGGCTGCTCGACCCCGCCCGGCCGGTCGCGATCCTGCTGACACTCGTCCTCGACTACATCGAGGACCTGGCGAACCCCGTCGGGATCGTCCGCAAGCTCATGGACTGGGCCGCGCCGGGCAGCTGTCTGGTCCTCTCCCACGCCACCGGTGACTTCACCCTCGACACCGACCGGGACTGGGAGGTCATCAGCTTCGAGGGCCCGGTGTCCCTGGTCGCCCGCGACCGGGCCGGGATCATGGAGTTCTTCACCGGGCTCGAACTGCTCGCCCCCGGCCTGGTGCAACTGCCCTCCTGGCGCCCGGTCATCGGCGCCGAGCCCGACCCGAGCCGGGTGTGGGCCTACGGCGGGGTGGCCCGCAAACCGTAGCCCCGGCCGCCCCGTCAACCGTAGGCCCGGCCGCCCCCTCGGCCGTAGCCCCGGCGGCCCCTTCAGGGCCGCCTTCGCCCGACAACCGCCCCGGACCCTGCCTCAGCGCGGGCCGGGGCCGATTTGCAGGGTCATACAGGCGGGGAAGAGCCCGCTCCAGGTGTGCCCGCGCCAACTCTCGTACGTCCCGGGGCGCTTCCACACGGGCAGCGCCTGGTCCATATGGGCCCGGCCCTCGGGGAACCTGCCCTGCTCCATATAGGTGATCCCGATCTCGTAGAGGGCGAAGCCCTCATGGTGGATGTTGCCCGTGCGGCGGGCGTACTCCAGGCTCTCCTTGAAACAGGTCAGGGCGTCCTCGGGGCGGCCCAGGCCCCGGTGGGCCCGGCCGAGGTTGCCCAGGCCGATCACCTCGGCCGACAGGTCCCCGGCCTCCCGGGCGAGGGCGAGCTGCCGCTCCTGCACCGTGATGGCCTCCTCGTACAGGCCCAGTTCGCACAGCGCGTCCGCGAGATTGCACGCGGTGCGCAACTCGCCCTCCCGGTGGTCCAGTTCGCGCCAGATCTCCAGCGCCGACTCCAGGGTGGTGCGTACCTCGTCATAGCTGTGCTGGAGCCAGTACGCGGCGGAGAGGCCGTCCAGCCCCCACGCCTCGCTCTCCGGGTCGCCCAGGCGGCGGGCGGTCTCGACGGCCAGCTCGTTGACCGTCTGGAGATCCTGGGCGTGGGCCCGGGGGAAGAGGAACCACTGGAGCGCCCGCGCCAGCCGCAGCCCCAGGCGCGCGATCGCCTCGGGCTGGGCGGGCTCGGCCGCCTGGGCGACGCCGGCCAGCAGATTGGGCAGCTCGTCCTTCAGCCAGCTCTCCGCCTCGTCCTGGCCGCTCAGCGGCACCGCGGGGCCCTCGACCGGGTGCCGGGGCCAGGGGCGGAGCGGGTCGAGCAGGGTGACCGCCCGCTGGGTGGTGGCCGCGTAAGCGGACAGCGCCCGCTCCAGCGCCGCCAGGCGCTCCGCCTCGGTCTCCTCCTGCTCCGCCTGCTCCGACGCGAACAGCCGCAGCAGATCGTGCATGTGGTAGCGGACGGAGTCCCGGCTCTCCAGGAGCTGGGCGTCGACCAGCCGCTCCAGCGCGTTCTCGGTGCGGTCGGCGGGCAGGTCCAGCAGCGCGGCGGCCACCGGCAGGCTCACATCGTGCCCGTGCACCACGCTGAGCAGCCGGAAGGCGCGGACCGCGTCCAGGTCGTCGGAGCGGCGGCCGAGCCGGAAGCCCTCGTAGCTCACCTGGAAGCTGACGCGGACGGCCAGATCCCCGAAGCGCAGTTCGTCCAGCCGGCCCCGGGCGTCGGTCAGCTTGGTCACGAGGGTGCGCAGCGGCCACGCGGGGCGGGCGGCCAGCCGGGCACCGGCGATCCGCAGCGCCAGCGGCAGCCAGCCGCACAGCCGGGTGATCTCCTGCGCCTCGGCGGGCTCGGCCCGTACCCGCTCCGCGCCCACGACCCGCTCCAGCAGTGCCACCGCCTGGTCCTGCGGGAGCACGTCCAGGTGCAGATGGGTGGCGCCCTCCAGGGTGGTCAGCATCTCGCGGCTGGTGACCAGCGCGGCACAGCCCGGCCCGGCGGGGATCAGCGGCCGCACCTGGTCCACACTGGCGGCGTTGTCGAGGATCACCAGCAGTCTCCGGCCCGCCGCCAGCGAACGGAACTGCGCGGACGCCTCGTCGGTGTCGCTCGGCACATTGGAGCCGTCCACGCCGAGGGCGCGCAGAAACCGGCCGAGCACCTCACCGGGGTCGAGGGCCGACTGCCCGGCGGTCGCCCCGTACAGGTCCACATAGAGCTGGCCGTCGGGGAAGCGGTCGGCGAGCTGGTGCGCGGCGTGGATCGCCAGGGTCGACTTGCCGACCCCGCCGGTGCCGTCGATGGCCGCGAGCACCACCGACCGTCCGCCTTCGCCCGCCTCTTGGTCCCCGGCCGCGTCCATCAGGGCCTGGATCACTGCGACCTCGCCGTGGCGGCCGGTGAACGCGGGGCTGGCGGGCGGCAGTTGGCGCGGGCCCCGGTGGGCCTTGCGGGCGGCGGGGCCGGGCCGGTCCGCCTCCGGGGCGGGCGCGGCCGTCAGGGAGGCGTCGGCGTTCAGGATCCGCTCGTGGAGGTCGCGCAGCGGCGGGGTCGGCTCGACCCCCAGCTCCTCGCCGAGCAGCCGGTGCAGATCGCGGTAGGCGGCCAGGGCGTCGGCCTGCCGACCGGACCGGTACAGCGCCAGCATCAGACGGCCGCGCAGCTCCTCGCGGAACGGATGCTCGGCGGTCAGCGCCTCCAGCTCGCCCAGGACGGCCGTATGGCGCCCGCACCGCAGGTCCGCGTCGATCCGGGCGTCCACGGCTTGGAGCCGGCACTCCTCGAGCCGGGTGGCCTCCGCCGTCACCGCCGGGGTCGGGGGCACATCGGCGAACGGGGTGCCGCGCCACATCGCCAGCGCCTCGCGCAGCCGCTCCGCCGCGCTCTCGGGCGCCTCCCGGTCGAGCGCCCGCCGCCCCTCCTCGACCAGCTGCTCGAAGCGGTGGGCGTCGAATTCGGCGGCCTCCACCGCCAGTCGGTAGCCCTGCGCCTTGTAGCCCTGTTTCTCGGTGATCAGGGTCTGCCCGGTCTCGTCGCCCATGGTCTGGCGGAGCCGGGAGACATAGGTCTGAAGCAGCTTGGTGGCGCTCTGGGGCGCCCGGTCCTCGCCCCAGAGCTCGTCCAGGAGGCGTTCGGTGGAGACGGTCTGGTTGGCGTGGCACAGCAGCACCGCGAGCAGCGTCCGCCACTTGGCCGGCCCCAGGGAGGCCCACCCCTCGCCGGTGCGCAGCTCAAGCGCCCCCAGGACCCGGTATCGCACCCGTCCCCTTCCATCGGCTCGTCAACTGACCACTCCGCAATGGTTATACCTCCGATGTGGCCACTGCGGTGCATCGTTCCATCCGCCGGGAACAAGCCCGCGCCGGGTACGGGCTCGCGCGGATGGCCGAAAATCGCCGCACCAGGGGTCGTGGCGGAGCGGCCAGGGGCCGTGGCGGAGCGGCCGGGGTCAGAACGGCCGGTCGCCCTCGATGGCGACGCGCTCGGCGACCCTGCGGTGCGGGGCGTAGTCGTTGACCGCGTAGTGCTGGGTGGCGCGGTTGTCCCAGAACGCGATGTCGCCCGGCTGCCAGTGGAAGCGCACCTGGTACTCCGGGACATGCGCCTGCCGGCACAGGAAGCTCAGCAGCCGGTCGCTCTCCTCCCGCTCCATCCCGGTGATCCGGGTGGTGAAGGAGGTGTTGACGAACAGCATCCGCCGGCCGGTCTCCGGATGGGTGCGCACCACCGGGTGCTCCACCGGCGGGAACATCTCCTGGAACGGGGCCAGCCGCTCCGGTCCGTAGAAGCGGACGAAGCCGGGGATGACGTCGTGGACCGCGGTGGCGCCGTCGACGCGCTCCTTCACCTCCGCCGGGAGGTTGTCGTACGCCGCCGCCATGTCGGCCCACATGGTGTCCCCGCCCACCGGCGGCACCTCGCGCAGCTGGAGCACGGCGCCGAGCGCGGGCCGGGTGCGGAAGGTGACGTCGGTGTGCCAGATGTTCTCGAAGGTCGGCGTGGCACCGGAGGCCTTGTCGAAGCGGACCACATCCTCGCTGGACCCGGCGGCGAGCAGGGGGTTGGTCTCCAACTCGCCCCAGTTGCGGGCGAATCCGCGCTGCTGTTCCGAGGTGAGGTGCTGAGCCCGGAAGAAGAGCACCTTCCACTCCAGCAGGGCGCGGTTCAGCTCCTCGCGCAGCGCGGGCTCCAGCGGCCGGGAGAGGTCCAGGCCGCGGATCTCGGCGCCGATGACGCGGCCGAGGGGCACGATCTCGAACCGCTCGTACGGACGCTCCTCCCACCCCTCGGGCAGCCGCCGCAGCACGCGCGCGCCCTCGTACATGCCGTCCGGCGGGATGGTGGCTTCGCGAAGGGTCGTGGGTGGGGTGTCGACGACGGTCATGGCGTCTCCTCATGCGTGACGGCGGGCAAGGGCAGGCGGGGGTGGGGAGGTGCCCTCGTGCCGCGGGGATGACCACGGGAGTGTCGTCCTGAGCGTCGCGGTGTCCGGATCGTCAGGGCTGACCGGCGATCGCGAGAGGAATGACCGGCGTGGCTTCGGGGGCGCGGGGGCGGTGGCCGCGGGATGCGGAGAATCCCGATTAGAGGCCCGAGCGCTCACACCCGGTCCGGTCCGGGGCGCGTAGATGTCCCGTCGCGTCGAACCGATGCCTGATCATGAGCGCAATTGTGGGATCCGCCCTGGTGAGCTGTCAACGGGGAGTGCCGTGTGTGCGCGGAAGCCGAGTGCTCACCCGGCGGCGCGCTCAGGGGCCGAGGCGGCCGCCAGGGCGGTACGGGCGCGCTCGACCAGGGCCCGGCCGGCCGGGCCGCTCGGGCCGTCCGCCCGCCAGGCGAAGGCCAGCCGCCCCCGCAGGGCCGGCCGGTCGATGCGGACCGACCGCAGCCGGTCCGACCGTGCCTCGGCGAACGCGCCGGGCAGGATCGCCGCGCCGAGACCCCGCTCGGCGAGCTGCGCCAGCACCTCAGGATCGCTGGCCTCGAAGGCGATGTGCGGGGTGAAACCGGCGGCCGCGCACGCCTCGTCGATCCGGGTGCGCAGCCCCGTGCCGCGCGGCAGGCTGATCAGCGCACGGCCCCGGAGGGTGTCCAGCGAGATGGCCGAGTGCACGGCGAGCTCATGGTCGGGGCCGACCGCGGCCACGATCGGCTGATCGGTGATCACCTCCAGCTCGACCCCGGCCGGGGTCGTGGCGCCCACGCTGACGATCGCCGCGTCGAGCCGTCCCGTGCGCAGACCCTCCAGCAGCTCGTCCGACGTGGCCTCGGTGAGGGTGATCTCCACGGCCGGATGGGCGTCGTGGAACTCCGCCAGCAGCCCCGGCAGATCCACGCTGTGCGAGGTGACCGTCCCGACCGCCACATGCCCGCGCAGCAGCCCGGTCAGCTCGTCCACCGCGAGCCGGGCGCCCGCCACCGCCGCGAGCGCGGCCCGCGCGTACGGGAGCACCGCAGCGCCCGCCTCGGTCAGCCGCACCGAGCGGCCCGAGCGGTCCAGCAGCCGCTCGCCCAGCTCGCGCTCCAGCCGGCGGATCTGTGCGCTGACCCCCGGCTGGGCCACATGCACCTTCTCCGCGGCCCGGGTGAAGTTCCGCTCCTCGGCCACCGCCACGAAGTACTCAAGCTGCCGCAGCTCCATAAGCGATGATTCTAGCAACCAGACCAACCATCTCTTGGACTTCTGGTTGCGCCCGCCGGAGGGTGGAGGCGGAGACAAGGAAAGGAGTCGACCATGACCGAGACCCGTGCCCGCGCCACCACCCCCGAGGATCTGGCCCGGCTGTTCGTGGAGCGTGCCAACGCCGGGGACGCCGAGGGGCTGGCCCAGCTCTACGAGCCCGACGCGGTGCTGGCCTACCCGCCGGGTGCCACGACCGTCGGCCGCGAGGCGATCCGCGCCGTCTGTGAGCGGATGCTGGCGCACGCCCCGCGCCCCTTCCGGGTGGAGGAGGCGCTGCCGACCGTCCGCTACGGCGATCTGGCCCTCACCTCGACCCGCCCCGCCGACAACACCGGCGGCCGGGTGCAGGTGGCCCGTCGCCAGCCGGACGGCAGCTGGCTGCGCATCATCGACCGCCCCGAGATCCGCTCCGAGGACCGCCCCGAGGACCGTCCTGAGAGCCCCTCCGAGACCCGTCCCGAGGCCGGGGCCGAGTGATGAGTGTGCTCATCGCCGGGGGCGGGATCGGCGGGCTGGCCACCGCCCTGAGCCTCCACGCGGCCGGGGTCGGGACGGCGGTCGTCGAGAGCGCCCGCGAGATCCGGCCGCTCGGCGTCGGGATCAATCTGCTGCCGCACGCCGTGCGCGAGCTCGTCGAACTCGGCCTCGGCGACGAGCTCGCCGCCATCGGCGTGGCCACCGCCGAGAACGTGTACTGCGACCGGTTCGGCAGGCGGATCTTCACCGAACCGAGGGGCCTGGCCCAGGGCTACCGCTGGCCGCAGTACTCGGTGCACCGCGGGGAGCTCCAGCGGCTGCTCCTCGCGGCGGTCCGCGAGCGCCTGGGCGCGGACGCGGTCCGCACCGGGGCGCGCGTGGTGGGATTCGACGACTCGGGGCAGCGGGACAGCGTGCGCGTCCACATCCTCGACCGGGCGACGGGGACGGTCGAGAAGACGGCCGCGCGGGCGCTGATCGGCGCCGATGGGCTGCACTCCGCGGTCCGCGCCGCGCTGCACCCGCAGGACGGCCCCTTGCTGTGGTCGGGCATCCGGATGTGGCGGGGCACCACACCGGCCGAGTCGTTCCTCACCGGGCGCTCGATGGTGATCGTGCACGACGGGGACGCCGAACTGGTCGCGTATCCGATCGGCGGCGGCCGGGTCAACTGGGTCTGCCAGGTGCGGATGTCCGAGCCCGGGCCGCTCACCGGGGACGCGGCCTGGAACCGGGCGGGGCGGCTCGCCGATGTGCTGCCGTACTTCGAGGACTGGCGGCTCGGCTGGCTCGATGTGCCGGGTCTGCTGACCGGCGGCACCGAGATCCTCGAATATCCGATGGTCGACCGGGAGCCGCTGCCGTGGTGGGGGAGCGGCCGGGTGACCCTGCTCGGCGACGCCGCCCATCCGATGTATCCGGTGGGGGCCAACGGCGCCTCCCAGGCCGTCGTGGACGCCCGCGTCCTGGCCCGCGAACTCGCGCGGACCGACGATGTGCCCACCGCGCTCGCCCACTACGAGACCGAGCGCCGCGAGGCGACGGCGGCCGTCGTACGGGCGAACCGGGCCATGAACCGGGCCGGTGCAAGGACCCCCGAGGAGCTCGCCCGCGTCACCGACACCTACCGGGACACCACGGGAAGCGATGTGCGCACGCTCAACGCCCGCCCCTCCCTGAGCTGCCGGTGAGACCTGAGCCGCCGGTGAGCGCTCCGGCCGGCGGGGCGGCATCGGAGCCGGGCGGAGCCGTGTGCCACGGCGCCGACCCGGCCCGGCCGTTGGGACGGGCGCCAGCGTTGGCGCCCGTCTGACACCGCGCTTAGCGTGGACATCAGACAGCGGTCTTCACACGAGACGGTCCGACGCGATCGATGTGCCGGGCCACTCCTGGTGCGGGAGGTCGGGAATGGACTCCGTCTCCTTCCTTCTGGTGGCCGTCATCCTCACGGCACTGGCCTTCGACTTCACCAACGGCTTCCACGACACGGCCAATTCGATGGCCACGTCCATCGCCACGGGGGCGCTGTCGCCCCGGCTCGCCGTCCTCGTCGCCGCGGTGCTCAATCTGGCCGGGGCCTTTCTCTCCACCGAAGTGGCCAAGACGATCTCCAACGGCATCGTCGACGACGCCAAGGTCTCCCCGGTCATGATTTTCGCGGGGCTGATCGGGGCGATCCTGTGGAATATGATCACCTGGCTCGCCGGGCTGCCGTCGAGCTCCTCGCACGCCCTGTTCGGCGGGCTGATCGGCGCGGTGTGGGTGGGCGCCGGGGAATCCGCGGTGCGCTTCACCGCGATCGTCGAGAAGATCGTGATTCCGGCGGTCGCCTCACCGGTGGTGGCCTGTGTGGTGGCCATGCTGGCCACCTACCTCGCGTATGTGATCACCCACCGGGCGGCCGCCCCCGTGGCGCGGAGGGGTTTCCGCGCGGGCCAGGTGGGATCCGCGTCCCTGGTGGCGCTCGCCCACGGCACCAACGACGCGCAGAAGACGATGGGGGTCATCACCCTCACCCTCATCGCCGGTGGCGTGCTCGCCCATGGCGCCGGGCCACCGTGGTGGGTGGTGCTCAGCGCCGGTCTGGCGATCTCACTCGGCACCTATGTCGGCGGGTGGCGGATCATCCGGACCATGGGCAGGGGGCTGACCGACATCCAGCCCCCTCAGGGCTTCGCCGCCGAGACCAGCGCCACCGCGGTGATCCTGGCCTCCTCGCACCTGGGCTTCCCGCTGTCCACCACCCAGGTGTGCACGGGCAGCATCCTGGGCGCCGGGCTCGGCCGCAGGCTGGCCCAGGTGCGCTGGGGGATCGCCGGACGGATCGCGGTGTCCTGGCTGCTGACCCTGCCCGCGGCGGCGGCCGTGGGAGGCGTCGCGGCCTGGGTGGCGGACCAGGGCAACGCCGGGGTGGGCCTGGTGGCGTGCGTCGCCGTCGCGGCGGCGGTGGGCTTCTACGCGCTCTCGCGCCGGCGCCCGGTGAACCCGGACAACGTCAACGAGCCGCGCCTCCCCGAGCCCGCCGAGCGCACCCTGGACACGACCGTCTGACCGAACCGCGACCCCCGTCGAGGAGCTGATCCGTATGGGCACCACCTGGGGCACGATCGGCGGGGTCTTCGGGGTCAGCCTCGGGGTCACCGTCCTGGTGGTGGTGATGTTCTCCCTCGGCGTCGCCGCCTGGGCCCGTGCCGGTGGCGGCACCCCGCGCCACGGGGCGCGCCGCGGCCGTCTCGACACGGTGTCGGCGGCCGCGGCGGTGGTGTGCTTCGCCGCGTGCCTGGCGATCGCCGCCTATGGAATCGAGCTGATCATTCCCGGCTGAGCCCGCTTGAGACAATGGAACGCCACCGAGCACCGCCCCGCACCGCGGTGCTCCCGTCCACGCGGGAGACCACGCACTTGTCAGATACGACCGAGACCCCCTCCGCCGGCCCGGCCGCCGCGGACCGCCCCGCCCTGCGGGCCGACTGCGCCAACTGCTTCGGGCTGTGCTGTGTCGCCCTGCCCTTCGCGGCCTCCACGGACTTCGCGATCAGCAAGGACGCGGGGAAGCCCTGCCACAACCTCCGGGCCGACTTCCGCTGCGGGATCCACTCCCGGCTGCGCGAGGAGGGCTTCCCGGGCTGCACGGTCTACGACTGCTTCGGCGCCGGGCAGAAGGTCTCCCGGCTCACCTTCGAGGGCCGGGACTGGCGGCGGCACCCCGGAACGGCCTCCGAGATGTTCGCCGTCTTCCCCGTCATGCGCCATCTGCACGAGCTGCTCTGGTACCTCACCGAGGCGCTGGCCCTGCCGCCCGCCCGGCCCGTCCACGGCGCCCTGCGTGAGGCGCTGCGGGAGACCGAGCGCCTCACCCTCGGCAGCGCCTCCGAGCTGAGGGAGCTCGATGTGGCGGCCCACCGCGACCGCGTCAATCAGCTGCTGCTGCGCACGAGCGAGCTGGTACGGGCCAGGATCCCGGGCAAGAAGAAGAACCGCAGGGGAGCGGATCTCATCGGCGCCGACCTGAGGGGAGCCGATCTGCGGGGCGCCAACCTGCGCGGCGCCCGTCTCATCGCGGCGAACCTCACCCGGGCCGATCTGACGGCGGCCGATCTGATCGGGGCCGACTTCCGCGACGCCGAGCTGGGCACGGCCGACCTGCGGGGAGCCGTCTTCCTCACCCAGGCCCAGCTGAACGCGGCCAAGGGCGACGCCGCCACCCGGCTGCCCCCGTCCCTCACCCGCCCCGCGCACTGGTGACCCCGCCGCGCCACCCCGCGGTGTGCGACCCTGGCTGCCATGTCCGACACCGTCGACGCGCCCGTGATCCGCAGCGATGAGCCCGGATCCTTCGCCCGGAGTGTGCTGGCCGAGCGCCATCCCGCACTGATCGAGAAGGTGCGCGACGCCTTCCCATACGGCCCCGGGCAGCACCGCGCCCTCGACGCGCTGCGCGACAACGCCGCCGAGGGCACCATCGCCCCGCTCCCGCCCACCGCGTACGACCACGACCGGTGGGCGGTGTGGGGCCGGGAGCACTTCGGCCGGTCCTGGTTCGATGTGCCGTTCCTGTGGGCGGAGAGCTATTTCTACCGCCGGCTCCTGGAGGCGGTGGGCTACTTCGCGGACGGCCCCTGGCGGGGCGTCGACCCGTTCCGCCCCTTCAAACAGGCCGAGCTGGACACCCCCGAGACCGAGGCCGAACTGGCCACGCTCGACGACATCCTGCGCGGGCCCGCCGGGGAGCAGGCGGACGCGCTGGTGCACGGCTCACTCTGGGGCAACCGCGCGGACCTGGGCTTCCGCATCTCCTCATCGGCCGCGGACACGCACGGCGGCGACACCCCGCCGCTGGTCGCGGACGACTCGGCGGCGCTGTGGTCGCTGCTGCCCGCCGGCTCCCCGGCCACGCTGTGCGTGGTGGCGGACAACGCCGGGCGGGAGCTGCTCCCCGACCTTGTCCTCATCGACCATGTGCTCCACCACGGGCGCGCCGAGCGGGTGGTGCTCCAGGTCAAGCCGTATCCGTACTACGTCTCCGACGCCACCACCGAGGATGTCGTCGACTGTCTGCGCCGTCTGGTGCGGGCGGAGGGCGCCGCGTCCGCCACCGGCGGACGGCTGTGGGCCGCCATGGGCGACGGGCGGCTCACGGTGCGGGCGCACGACTTCTTCCGCGCCCCGCTGCCGTACGAGGAGATGCCAGGCGACCTGCGGAGCGAGTTCGCCGCGGCCACGCTCACCGTCATGAAGGGCGATCTGAACTACCGCCGCCTCGTCGGCGACCGGCTGTGGCCCCCGACCACCCCCTTCGCCGACCGCACCGGGTACTTCCCCGGCCCGGTGGCCGCGCTGCGCACCCTGAAGTCGGATGTCATCGTCGGGCTCGACGGGCGGACCGTGTCCGCGCTGGACGCGCACGAGGACCACTGGCGCACCAGCGGCGCCCATGCGCTGATCCAGGTACGGCGGTGAGGCACGCGCTCCCCTCGCCCCGGAGGGTCGAGGGGAGCGCATGGGGCCGGCGACCGTGGTAGCCGGCCCCTGCCTCCGCATCAGCCGCCGATGTAGTTGATGCAGCTGCTGCCGATGTTGATGTCACCGCTCGGGGCGGCGCCGCCGGTGGAGGTGGTGGTGCCGGTGGCGGTGTCGCAGTCGTTGCTCTGGAAGATGAAGCTGGACAGGTTGACGGTGGTGGGAATGTCGGAGCCGCCGTTGGCGGCCGCGGTGCCGGTGCCGAGGAGCGCGAGGGCGCCTGCGGTCGCGGCCACCAGGGCGGCCTTCTTCGCGATCTGCATGGATTCCTCCGTGTCGGGTCGCAGAACGAATAAATCTGACGGTCCGATTTAACGAAGGAAGTCCGGGAGAAGTCGGGTAAGCGCACCGGAGAGTGGCCCGTTCGGCGTACCAGGCCATTGGGCCGGAACGGGCGCGCTCCCCCCGACCCGGAGGGCCGAGGGGAGCGCGGTGGGCCGGTGACCGTGGTCGTCGGCCGCTGTCCCTGCGTCAGCCGCCGATGATGTTGGCGCAGGTGCTGCCGATCTTGATCTCGCCCGTCGGGCCGGCGGTGGCGGTGGAGAGGGTGGTGCCGGTGGCGGTGTCGCAGTCGTTGCTCTGGAAGATGAAGCTGCTGACGTCGAAGCTGGTGGGGGCGGTGGTGCTTCTGTCGGAGCCGCCGTAGCCGCCGTAGCCGTTGGCGGCCGCGGTGCCGGTGCCGAGGAGCGCGAGGGCGCCTGCGGTCGCGGCCACCAGGGCGGCCTTCTTCGCGATCTGCATGGATTCCTCCGTGTCGGGTCGCAGAACGAATAAATCTGACGGTCCGATTTAACGGAGAGGGTCCCGGGGAAATGCGCTCAGCACACCGGAGAGTGGGCCATCCGGCGCACGTAATCGCCCTCTGGTGTCAGTTGAGGCGGATACCCACGGCGTAGGCCGTGATCGTGCTCGGGTCGGACACATGGTGGTCCTTGGCGGCCGCGCTGTAGCTCGGCGTCTGGGTGGTGGCCGGTTCGAGCTTCCAGAGCAGACTGCCGCTGCCCCGGTAGTGCACCTCCGCGCCGCCACCGGTGAGCGCGAAACCGGGCTCCACGGATGCCACGGCGGCCGGGTGCGGAGATTGGCCGGAGTCGGCCCGGGTGAAGCTGTTGGACACGAGGCCCACCGGGAGGAAGCGCCGGAGGCCGATGGCGAACACCCGGATGTTGGCGGGATCGGAGACCAGATGGTCCTTCGACCGGGCCTTCCAGGAGGTCTCGGTCGAGGGGAAGGAGGCGGTGGCGAGATTGCCGCCGCCGTGCCAGTCCACCCGGAACCCGCCGCCCACGAGGACGTACTCGTCCGACGACGGAAGACCCGCCTCGGCCTCCGGATGCGGGGCCAGTCCGCTGTCCGCACGCGCCACGTGCACCGACCGCAGCAGCTGGTCCCGGCTCATCCCGGCGATCTTCAGACCGATGACATACGAGACCAGCTCATGCGCCTGCGCGTCGATGTGGTCCTTCGAGCTGACGGTCCAGCCCGACAGGTCGTCCGTGGGATAGGACGCCGTCAGCAACGCCCCGTTGGGGTATTCCGCCGCGGTGGCCCCGCCGCCGATGGCGATCATGTCGCCGTCGCCGACCAGGACCGTCTCATCGACCCAGTGCTGCTGAGCGGGATTTCCCCGGTGCGAGAACACCGAGACGGTCACCAGCCCCGAAGCGTCCTTGAAGGTGTTGAGCCGCGTCCCCACCGAGCTCAGCACCCTTCTGGGCTGCCGCACCCCTCTCGGCCGCCGCGCCGCCGGCGCGGCCGCGGCGGCGGTCGTGACCCCGCCGCCCACCGCTCCCACGGCGGCCGCGCCCGCCACGGCCGTAGCCGCCCTCAGCATGTCCCTTCGGCTGCGCATCACCCGCGTCGACCTGCCTTCCGTCCTCCATGCGCCTGACCCGGCGTCAGGGCGAGCAGAAAGCTAACCCGGTCATCGAACACAGGGATATTCCCCGAAATGACGGATTGACAGTGCATTGCGCCGTGGGCTAGTGGATCGTGGCCGACTTCCGGCTCGGCCGCTACCTGGAAGAAACCCCTCCGGTGCGGGTGGCGCCCCGGGCCCGGAGACCGCTCCCGGGGCGGTCGAGGCGGGTGGCAGGGCGGCAGGTTGTCCTGTTCGGTGCGGTTGAACGACATGCCACTCGGCCAATCTTCGGTTCACGGCGGTCGGTGGTGGCCTCTGCCACGGTCTCGGCGGGGTTGTCGGTCCCGGATGGCAGTATCGGCCTCGTACGCCGCCCGCCCCCGGAAAGTGAGCCCTCGCATGGTGCCGTCCCCCCGTGAACTCGCCGATCTGCCCTTCGCGGACCATCTGCGGCCGTTCGACGGGGACTTGGCGGAAGGAGGCGACTACGACAGCGTTCATCTGGACGGCGACGCCTTCGACGGGGCCGTGTGCGACCACGCCCGGTTCCTCGAGTCCGCGTTCTCCTCGGTGACCTTCACCGGGGGCCGTGGCCGCGGGGCCCGGTTCAATGAGGTGTGGCTGGACGGGGTGCGGTGGGTGGGCACCGACCTGGCGGACACCGACTGGCTGGACGGCGAGCTGGGCGGCTGTGTGCTGGCCGGGCTCGAGATGTTCTCCGCGCGGCTGCACCGGGTGACCTTCCACCGGTGCAAGCTGGAGTCGGTGAACCTCCGCACCGCCACGCTGCGGAACGTCATCTTCGTGGACTGTCTGCTGCGCGATGTGGACCTCGGCGGCGCGGGGCTGACGGAGGTGGCGTTCCCGGGGACGGCGCTGGAGGATGTGCGGTTCGGCAAGGCGCGGATGGCCAAGGTGGATCTGCGAGGGGCCACCCGGCTGGAGATCGCCGACGGCTATGACGCGCTGGGCGGCGCCACCATCGGCAGCGGTCAGCTGATGGAGCTCGCGCCGATGCTCGCCGACGCCCTGGGGATCGCGGTACGGGACGGTGGGGCCGCGCGGTGAGGCACGGTGAGCCCCCGCCTCCCACGGCGACCGAGGCTCACTGGGGGATCAGCCAGGGCCGCTGCGGCAGCGGACTCCCCGTCTCGAGCAGTGACTTCAGATTGGACAGCACCGCGGCCCAGCCGCCGGCCGCCGCGGTCCGCTCGGCCTCGTCGGCCAGGTTCTCATGGGTCACGGTCAGCCGGACGATGTCGCCGTGCGGCTGGATGTCGAAGGTGACCCGGGAGGGCTCGGCGGTGGCATCGGCGTCGGGCGCGGCCCAGGTGGTCACCAGCCGGGTGGGCGGTGAGCTCTCCACCACCGTGCCGACGACATCGGCGGTGCCGGAGCCGTCCGTCCGCCGATGCTCCCATGGGGAGCCCACCTGCCAGTCCGACACATTGCTGTGGCCCCAGTACTCGGCCGTGAGGTCGGCGTCGGTCAGCGCGTGCCAGACCTTCTCCGGTGTGCTCTCGATGTAGATGACGTACACGAACGCCGGCTTGTCGGCCATCGCTTCCTCCGCTTGTCGCTTCACCAGGCTCAGCGCGCGCAGCCGCGGGCGCTCGAACTTGTCGATCCAGCGCTCCTGGATCTCATTGAGGGGGACGGGGTTGAGGTAGTGGAGTTTTTCGCGGCCCCGCCGCACCGTGCTGACCAGATTGGCCGCCTCGAGCACGGCCAGATGCTGGGTGGCCGACTGGCGGGTCATCTCCAGCCGCCGGCACAGCTCGCCCAGCGTCTGGCCGTTGTGCTCATGCAGCCGGTCCAGCAGATACCGCCGGGTCTGGTCGGCCAGCGCCTTGAAGACCTTGTCCATCTCTGAGCTCACACCGAACGTTATGCAGGTGATTGCCTGCATGTCAATGCGAGCGATGCGACGGGCCCCGCTCAGGGTGATTTCGCGCTATCGCCTGCGGACCGCGCCGCGGATGAACGCCGCCTGTCCGGCGTGCTGTAGATCGTCCGAGACCACGCTGACCAGCCGGACGCCGAGGGTCACCGCCGGGGTCCACCGCTCGTCCACGATCCGGTCGAGATCGGAGTCGCGCAGGCCGCGCACGAACGCCAGGGTGTTCTCGTGGACGGCGTCGTAGTACCCGGTGAGCAGCTCGGCGTCCACCCGCACCGCCGCCACGTCCTTGGCCCGGTGGCCGTAGCCGGTGGCCTCGGGCGGGAACGGCAGGCCGAACCGCTCGGCCCAGCCCTCGGACGTCCACAGCTGCTCGGTGCCCGCGGCGTCGGCGATGTGGTCGTCCTGGACCCGGGTCAGATGCCACACCAGCCAGGCGATCGAATTGGCCCCGCTGTCGAGCCGTACGGCCAACTCGTCCTCCGAGAGCCCGTCCACGGCCGACTGCACCTCCTCGCGCACCCGCTCGAAGGCGTCGGCCAGCAGATCGGCGCTGTTCATTCGCGGCTCCCTCGCTCGTGGGTCGGCTCCCGGCCATGGTCGCACCCCGCGGCCCCGGCCGCGGGGTGCCGACTCGCCGGAGCGGTTCACACGGGCGGGACGAGGGTGAAGTAGCGGTCGAGCACCGCCTGGTCGCCGGTCACCTTGTCGAGCCGGTCGGCGGGAAGCCGCTGCCACAGGAACAGCATCAGGTCCGACGCGGTCCCGGCCAGCTCGACATCGTGGGACGCCCCGGCGGTGTCCTCGTCCGCGGCGCCGGTGGTCAGCCGTACCTCGGCGCCGTCGAAGCGGACCGTCCACAGGTCCGGACCGTCGGTCCGGCGGAACCGGAAGCGCTCGCCCGCCCCGGGCGGGGCCTCCCGCCACGCCCGCCGGGCCGGGGCCATCACCTCGAAGGTCTGGGCCACGGCGTCCACCGCGAGGTCGGGCTCGATCGGCCGGGCCCGCCCGACGGCCGCCCGCTCGGCGTCCCAGCGGTGCAGGGCCGCCTCGATGGTCTGCATCCGCAGCCAGAAGCCCGCGGTCCGCTCCGCCGACCACGTCCACACCGCCAGCCCCGGATCCTCGCTCCGGAACAGCGCCTCGAGCCGCGCGGCCCCCTCGGCGAACCAGTCGACGAGGCTCACCGGCACCGGCCCGTGATGCGGCCCGCCGGTGGGCGCCGGCCAGCCCTCGCGGTCCTCGGGAAGCTCGAAGAGGGTGGCGTCCGTGATGTCCGGCTGCCGGTCGAGCCGCTCCCGGATGACGCGGGCGACCAGACGATGCACCCCGCCCAGGTGCAGCACCAGATCCGACATCGTCCAGTCGGGGCAGGAGGGGATCAGTGGCGCGTCCGCCCCGTCGGTGGCGCCACGGGCCGCCTGCTCGAACGCCACGATCTCACGGTGGAAATGGGCCGAATAGTCCATGGCCCGCACTCTGCCAGGTGGCGACCGCCGCTGCCATACACCGCCCGGCCACTCGGTAGCGGCGCCCTGCACGGCTTCACCCACCCCGGCCTCGAACCCGACCCCGTGGCCTGCCCGGGGATCGGCTGTCACCGGCCCTCGGCCGAACGGGCCTGGCGGGCCATGCTCGACCTGTTCGACGAGGTCTTCCCGACCATGGTGTGAACAGCGCACGGCCCCTATCGTGAAATGCCATGGGAGACCAACCGCGCTTATCCCCGGCAAAGTTGGCCGCGGCCGCCACGGTCACCGCCGTGCTGCTCGCCGGATGCGGCGGCTCCGGCGAGGACTCGGGCGGCGGGGGCGGGCCGGAGAAGAAGACCGTCACGGTGGCCGGACTGCCGCTCGCCGATGTGGCCGCCCTGCACATCGCCATGGACCGCGGACTCTTCGCGAAGGAGGGGCTGAACGTCCGCGTCCAGCCGGTCCAGCAGAGCGTCCAGGCGCTGCCCGCGCTCGCCCACGGCCAGGTGGACGTCATCGGCGGCGCCAACTTCGTGACGTTCCTCCAGGCCCGCGAGAAGGGCACCCTGGCCACTCGGGTGCTGGCCGAGGGCGCGCGCAACGCCCCGCACATGATGGATGTGCTGGTGCCCGCCGACTCAAAGATCAAGGAGCCGCGGGACCTCGCGGGCAAGAAGGTCGCGGTCAACATCCTCAACAACATCCAGTCGCTCACCCTCAACGCCACCCTCAGCAAGGCCGGGGTCGGTCGGCCCGAGTACCGGCAGGTGCCGTTCCCGCAGATGGGCTCGGTGCTGGAGCGGGGCCAGGTGGACGCCGTGCACGCCGCCGAGCCCTTCGCCACGGCGCTCAAGCGCGAGCTGAAGGCCCGTACGGTGGTCGACGGCAACGCGGCACCCGTCGCCGGACTGCCGCTCAGCGGCTATGTCACCACCGACACCTTCGTCGAGAAGTACCCCAAGACCGCCGCCGCCTTCCAGCGCGCCATCTCCGCCGCCCAGGCCGTGGCCGCCAAGGACCGCGGCGCCGTGGAGAAGGCGCTGCCCGGCTATACGAAGATCAAGCCGGCGGAGGCCACCGCCATCGGCCTGCCCGACTACCCGGCCACCTCCAGCGCCGCCCAGCTGAAGCGGCTCATCTCGCTGATGCGGACGCAGAAGCTGCTCACCAAGGACCTCGACCCCGCCGCCGTCCTGTACCAGCCCACCGGATGAGCCCCGCGACGGCCGGGCGGAAGCGCACCGGGCGGGCCAGGAACGCGCTGCTCGGCGTCGTCGGCGTGCTCGTGGCCTTCGCCGCCTGCGAGGCCCTGGGCCGCTCCGGGATGGTGCGGAGGACCTATCTGCCGCCCGCCTCCGAGGTGCTGGTACGGGCCGTCGAACTCGGCGGCGACACCACCTTCCTGAACGGCGTCGGCGCCACCCTCGAGGCATGGGCCACCGGGCTCGCCCTCGCCTGCGCCCTCGCGATCCCCCTCGGGCTGCTGCTGGGCAGTGTGCCGACGGCCGCGCGGGCCACGCGGGTGCTGATCGAATTCCTGCGCCCGGTGCCGTCGGTGGCCCTGATCCCCCTGGTGTCGCTGCTGCTCGGCGCCGGAAGCGAGACCACGGTCGCCCTCGTCACCTACGCGTGTGTCTGGCCGGTGCTGTTCAACACGGTCTACGGGCTCGGCGAGACCGATCCGCTGGCCAAGGACACGCTGCGCGCCTTCGGCTTCGGGCGGCTCGCCGTCCTGCTGATGGCCGGTCTGCCCTCGGCCGCCCCGTTCATCGCCGCCGGGGTGCGCATCGCGGCGGCCACCGCCCTGATCCTCGCCGTGGCCAGCGAGATCCTCGCCGGATTCGGCGAGGGTCTCGGCACCTTCATCGCCCAGGCGGGCATGGCCACCGACGGCACCCGCGACGTACTGGCCGGAGTGGTGTGGGCGGGCGCGCTCGGCCTCGTCATCAACCTGGCGCTCACCGCGGTCGAACGGCGGCTGTTCCCCTGGGCGCCCGAGCACCGCGGGAGCCGCGCATGACCGCGCCGGCCACCCCGCTCGGCGCCGCACGGCGGCTGCCCCGGGCCCTCGCGCTGCGGCTCGGCGTCCCGTTGGTGGCGGTGGCGCTGTGGCAACTCGCCGCGCGGGCCCGCGGCAGCGTCTTCTTCCCGACCCCCGCCCGGATCGCCGAGCACGGCTATCACCTGTGGTTCTCCGGCCCCGCCGAACGGGCGTTCCTCACCGACGCGGCGGTCCGCGATCTGCTGCCCAGCCTCGGCCGGGTGCTCGCCGGATTCGCCCTCGCCGCCGCCGGTGGCATCGTGCTGGGGCTCGCCCTGGGCCGCTCGCGCACCGTGTACGCGCTGTGCGATCCGGTGCTCCAGTTCGCCCGCGCCGTGCCCCCGCCCGCGCTGGTGCCCGTCTTCGTCGTGGTCTTCGACCTCGGCACGCCGATGCAGCTCGCCTCCATCGTCTTCGGCGCCATCTGGCCCGTACTGATCAACACGGCCGAGGGGGTGCGCGGCATCGACCCGCTGCGGCTGGACGTCGCCGCCACCGTACGGATGCGCCCCGCCGAGCGGATCGTGCTGCTGTATCTGCCCGCCGCGCTCCCGCGCGTCTTCGCCGGGCTGCGGCTGAGCCTGTCGCTCTCGCTCATCCTGATGGTGTTCTCGGAGCTGCTGCCCGGCACCGCCGACGGCATAGGCTTCTCGCTCACCGACGCGCAGACCCGCTCCGATCTGCTCACGGTGTGGGCGGTGATGGTGCTGCTCGGCGCGCTCGGGCATCTGCTCAACAGCGCGCTGCTCGCCGTCGAGCGGCTGGCCCTCGGCAGACACCGCGCGGCGCACCGCACCTGACCACCCGTAGCACCCGTACGCAGGACACGCCCCCCACACCCAGCAGAGGAGGTGGCCCATGGCCGAGCCCACCGCCCATCCCCCGACCACCACGGTCCGCGAGGCGGTGCTGGCACTGTGCCGCGCCACCGGGATGACGACCGTCTTCGGCAACCCCGGCTCCACCGAACTGCGGATGTTCCGCGACTGGCCCGAGGACTTCCGCTATGTGCTCGGCCTGCACGAGTCCACCGCCGTGGCCATGGCCGCGGGCCACGCCCTGGGCACCGGGCGGGCGGCGCTGGTCAGCCTGCACTCCGCCGGGGGAGTGGGCCACTCCCTGGGAGCGGTGTTCAACGCCTACCGGGACCGGGTGCCGGTGGTGATCATCGCGGGGCAGCAGTCCCGTGCGCTGCTGCCGCTGCGGCCCTTCCTCGGAGCCGACGAACCGGCCCTGTTCCCGCGCCCGTATGTGAAGTTCAGCAGGCAGCCGGAGCGGGCCGCCGATGTGCCGGCCGCGCTCGCCGAGGCCCACCGCGTCGCCATGAGCCACCCCCGGGGCCCGGTCTTCCTCTCCGTACCGGAGGACGACTGGGACCGCCCCGCGAAGCCGGTCGCCCCGCGCACCGTCCACGGCGGCTACACCGCCGACCCCGCCGCGCTCACCGGCCTCGCCCGAGCGCTCGACGCCTCGGCGCGCCCCGCGCTGGTCGTCGGGCCGGGCGTGGACGACGAGCGCGCCGTACGGGAAGTGGCCGAACTGGCCGAGCGGCTGCGGGCCGCGGTGTGGATCAGCCCGCTCTCCGCACGCTCCGGCTTCGACGAACGCCACCCGCTCTTCCAGGGCTTTCTGCCGCCCGTCACCGACCAGCTGGCGGAGCGGCTGGCCGCCCACGACGTGGTGGTCGCGCTCGGCGCCCCGCTGTTCACCTACCATGTGCACAGCGAGGCCCCGCCGCTCGCCGACGGCACCGAGCTGTACCACCTCGACTGCGACCCCGCGCAGGCCGCGTGGCTCCCGGTGGGCACCAGCATCGTCACCACCCTCGGGCCCGCCCTGCGCGCCCTCACCGAACTCGTCCGGCCCGCCGACCGGGCCGCGCCACCGCAGCGGCCCGCCCCCGGACCGCTTCCGGCCACGTCGGCGGAGGAGATCTCCCCCGAGCTGGTGATGGACCTGCTGCGCGAGCGGCTGCCCCGGGACACCGTGCTGGTCGAGGAGACTCCCAGCCACCGCGACGCCCTCCACGCCCGCCTCCCCATCAGCGGCGAGGGCCGCTTCCTCACCACCGGCAGCGGCGCGCTGGGCTGGGGGCTGCCGCTCGCGGTCGGCCGCGCCCTCGCGGACGGCGAACGGGTGGTGTGCGTCGTCGGCGACGGCTCGGCGCTCTACTCGGTGCAGGCCCTGTGGACCGCGGCCCGGCACCGCGCCCCGGTGAGCTTCGTCCTGCTCGACAACGGCGGCTACGGCGCGGTCAAGGCGCTGGGCCACCGCATCGGCATCGCACCCGTGCCGGGCACCGACATCGGCGGCATCGACTTCGCCGCGCTCGCCGGGTCCTTCGGCTGCCCGGCCGAACGGGTGGAGCACCCCGACCACCTGCCCAAGGCCCTCGAACGAGCCCTGGCCCTCGGCCGTGACGACGGCCCCCTGCTGCTCCAGGTCCGGGTCCCCGCCGACGACTCCCCGGCGTACGAGCCCTGGGCCCGGTGAGGCGGACATGCTGCGGATCGACCGGCTCAGCCATCGCTACGGCGACGGCCCCGATGTGCTCCAGGACCTCGAACTCACCGTCCCCGATGGGCAGTTGCTCACCCTCGTCGGCCCGTCCGGCTGTGGCAAGTCCACTCTGCTGCGCTGTGTCGCGGGCCTCCTCCGCCCCTCCGCCGGGCGGATCGCCCTGGACGGGGAGGTGGTGGACGGCGTGCCCGACCGGCTCGGAGTGGTCTTCCAGGACTACAGCCGCTCGCTCTTCCCCTGGCTCACGGTGCGGGAGAACGTCGCCCTTCCGCTGCGGCGGCGCGGACTGCCCCGCGCGGAACGCCACGCCGCGGCGGTGGCCATGCTGGAACAGGTGGGCCTGGCCGACGCCGCCCGCCGCCACCCCTGGCAGCTGTCGGGCGGCATGCAGCAGCGTGTCGCGCTCGCCCGCGCCCTGGCCGCCCGGCCCGCGCTGCTGCTGATGGACGAGCCGTTCGGCGCGCTGGACGCCCAGACCCGGGAGGACCTGGAGGATCTGCTGCTGCGGCTGCACCGGGCCGAGGGAATGACGATTCTGCTGGTCACCCATGACATCGACGAGAGCGTCTATGTGGCGGACCGGGTGGTGGTGCTGGCCGCGGGGCCGGGCCGGGTGCGGGCTGACCTGCCGGTGACGCTGCCCGCCGAACGCGATCAGATCGCCACCCGCGGGCTGTCGGAGTTCATCGCGCTGCGGACGGAGGTGGGGCGCGCGGTCCGCCAGGGAGCGGCCGCGCCCCCACCTCCTCGCGCCTAACGCAACGTCAGCCAGTCCACGGCGGCCACCCGGTGGCCGCCCGTGGCGACGAGATAGACGTCATGGGAGCCGGTCACCGTACGGGCGAGCCGCACCGAGCGCTCCCGCCACTCGTCCGTGCCACCGGTCCCGCGCACCGGAAGCGTGGCCGCCACCGGCCCTTCGGGTGAGTCCAGGCGCAGCCGCAGGGCGCAGTCCCCGCAGCCGCCGGACGCCAGCCGCACCGTCAGCGTGTCCGCGCCCGCGCCGAACCGCACGCCCCGGAAGCCGATCGCGTCCCCATTGCCGAGGACCGAGGTGGCCGCCTCGCCACGCTCGACGCCCCGGACCACCTCGGCGCGCTCCGCCTGAAGGGTGGCGGCCGCGTCGGGACCGTCGGCGTAGAGCCGGATCTCGTTCACCGCCCAGGGGTTCTCGCCCGGCCGCGTCAGCTCGATCCGCAGATAGCGGGCGGTGCGCTGCTCGAAGACCGCGTCCTGGGTGAAGGAGCGGCCGCTGACCCGGGCCACCGGCGTCCCCCAGTGCTCACCGTCGCGGCTGACCGAGACGGTGAAGCCATAGGGGTGTCCGGTGGCGTCAAGACCCGCGTCGATCGCCAGCCGGCCGAAGGTCTTCGCGGCGCCCAGATCCACGGTGAGGGACTGACCGGCGGCCTGCGGAGCGTCCCCCTTCCACTGGGTGGTCTGCACCCCGTCCACGGCGGCCGAGGCATCGGCGCCACCGGAGGCGGTCGCCTTCCAGCCGTCGTTGCGGACCCGGGTCTCACAGCCCGCCAGCCGGCAGCCGGACGACCAGATGGGCTCGCCGTACTCGTACGCGCCCTGGTCCGGCCCGTCGCCCCGGACCTCGCCGGTCACCCCGTCGACCTTTTCGCCCGCGTCGATGGCGGGGGAGTCCGCGCGCGGCCAGAGTTCGCCGTTGCGCGCGTCGGTGTAGCGCGGATCGGTGGGCGGCAGCAGGTTGCTCCGTACGACGGGGGCGGGGTCGCCGGGACCGGAGATCTCCATCGGGGTGAGCGCCACGTCGTTGCTGACGTACGTCCCGGTGGCGTCGGTGGCCCCGCTCAGCCGGACGGCGGCGGTGGAAATGCCCGTGCCGTACGAGGAGTGGTGATCGCGGTTGCCGAGGCTGACACTGCTGTGGCCGTTGAAGAAGGTGCCGCGGGTGCCGGTGTTGTACGCCACGTTGTGGTGCAGGAGGAAGTTGCCGGAGGAGTTGTCGATGTAGTAGCCGACCTGGCCGTCCGCGTCATGCACGGTGTTGTGGTCGACGCTGGTGCCCGTGGCGTCCAGGTTGCAGCACACATAGAACGGGCTGCCGTCGCGTGAGGTGCGCATCGCCTCGGAGAGGTCGTTGTAGGCGATCCGGTTGTCGTGGAAGGGAACACCGTTGAGCTGCCAGGCGGTGTCGATGCTCGCCCGGCCGGTGCGCCGGACGGTGTTGTGGGTGACGGTCTGGCCGCTGCCGTTGATCTCGATACCGGGGGTGTAGCTGCCCATCCAGCCCACGTCGTGGATGTAGTTGCCGGTGACGGTGTTGCCACTGCCGCGCAGCAGCACACCCGTGCCCGCGGAGTAGCCGATGTCGCTGTCGCGCAGGGTGTTGCCCCGGCCGAGGATCTGGACACCGGAGTTCAGCACCCGCGAGGCGACGATGTGGCCCTCGCCGGGCGGGATGGCCAGTTCGTCGTCGCGTGGCATGGGGAGCGTGGAGAACTCCGAGATGTAGCGCGCCCGGACCCCTTCGACCAGCACACCGGTGCTGTCGGCGCCGGTGCGCAGCGAGGTGCCCCACAGATCGAGACCGCGCACGGTGACATGGGAGCTGCGCGAGAGGTCCACGCCCCAGCTCTCGTACTTCGCGGTGACGGTGTGGCCCGCGACACCGCCCTTGGGCGGGACCAGATAGAGGCGGCGCGCTTCCTTGTCGTAGTACCACTCACCGGGCTGGTCCAGCGTGGCCTTGGCGCCGACCAGGTAGTAGTTGCGGTAGTTCTGGTGGCCCATGCACAGCGGGGTGCAGCGGTAGTTGCCGCCCTTGAAGTCGAGGGCGCCGTCCGAGGTGGCGGTCACCGTGCCGGTCTGCTGGCTCCATGGGTTGGAACCGGCCCACAGATGGACGGTGGCGCCGGTGAAGTCGCCGTCCGGCAGATCCGGGTCGTCGATGTGCTGATCGGTGGAGGAGCGCTCGGCCACCGCCCAGGACGGATTGAGCGGATCGGAGCCGGAGTTGGGCCAGCGGCCCTCCATGGCGCGCTCGCCGTCCAGGAACAGCGCGTTCTCGCTGCGGTCGAGCGGGAGGTCCACATCGGCGGCCACCAGACCGCCGCCCGCGTCCTTCCACCCGGTCACCGCCCGCGTCCCGTCGACGGTGACCGGCCCGTCCCCGTACGCCGCCAGGGTGATCGGGGCGTCGGCGCGGCCCGAGGGCGGGGCGACCCGCTCGCGGTAGGTCCCCCGGTGGATCAGACAGGTGTCGCCGGGCCCGACCTGCTCGGTGCAGCGGCCGATGGTGCGGAACGGATGGCGCGAGCTGCCGCTGTCGTGGTCGGTGCCCCAGGTGGCGACGTGGTACGTATGCCCCTGCCCGCCCTGCGCCGTCGCGGTGCCCGGTAATGCCGCGGTGAAGACGGCCATCGCCGCGGCGACGGCCAGGGATATGCGCCTGAGCGTGGGTCTCATCTACCGCCTCCAGTGTTCAGGGTCGACCGAAACCTAGGAGAAACATCGGATGAGGTCAACGGCTGGAGGCGAATTCAAGGTCAGGATTGCGAGGATTCCAGGAGACAGGTCCGATGTCTCTTTCCCTAAGTCGACTTATTGACAAGGGGGACCGCATTCCGCACGCGGGCCAGGCCGGGGGCGTCCCTTCTGCAACGGGACGGCCTGGTTCCTGCCGTTCGCCGGGGCGTACTACAAGGCCAAGGACCGGCTCATGTGAGTCACCGTGTGGTGTCAGCCGTCCTCGGGGAGGTACGGGCCGGCGAGCGTGACGCCGGCCCGTTCCAGGGCGTGGGCCAGCTCATCGCCCGGGGGCCGCTCGCTGACCAGCACGTCGACACGGCTGAGCGGGCAGATCAGGGCCAGTGCCCGGCGCTCGAATTTGGCCGAGTCCGCCAGCACCACGACCCGGGACGCGGAGTCCATCATCTCCTGGATCATCTGGGCCTCCGGGATGTTGGACACCGAAAGTCCCGAGGCGCTGACCCCGCCCACCGCGATGAGGGCGGTGTCCGCGCTCACCCCGGCGGTGTCGGGGAAGCGGATCGGGCCGATGGTGACCAGCGCGGTGGTCCGGCAGCCGCCGCCGAGGACGAACAGATCGCGCAGGGCCTGAACCGGGACCATCCCCGGCACCCGCAGATTGTTGGTGACGATCGTCAGCCCCCGGTGGCCGCCGAGCGCGGCCACCGCCGAGAGCACCGTGGTGCCGCCGTTGACGAGCAGCGTCTCATTGTCCCGCACCAGACGGGCGGCGGCGGTTCCGATGGCCTCCTTGGCCTCCCGGCGCTCGTTCATCCGGTCCGTCATCGGGCTGTCCGCCGTGGCCAGTTCGCCCCCGGGCACGGCCCCGCCATGGGTGCGCGCCACCAGCCCGCGCGCCGCCAGATGGTCCAGGTCCCGCCGTACGGTGTCGACCGAGACGGCGAACTCCTTCGCCAGCTCCGCGATGGTGGCCTGGCCGCGCTGCTGAATGAAGGCGGTGAGGTCGGCGCGGCGGCGCGCGGGCAGGTTCGCCGCCCGGGTGCCCTCTGCTGACGTCATCGTGTGGTCCCCCTTCTCGACGCTGCGTAACACCGCAGATTCTTGCATCTTACCGCAAGAAGCCGCAGCACGACCCTTGACCGTGGGGTGCTGCCGCCGTAGCTTGCAGCAAAGAGCCGCATAAATCAGCGCAGCTTTGTACGCCTTTCTGCGCGTCAATGGAGTCGCCGTGGAGCCGCACCACCCACCCATACGCCCCGAGCCGCCCTGGACCCGCCGCCGGGTCGCCGCCACCGCCGCCACCGCCCTCGGCGGCCTCGCCGCCGCCCCCGCGCTCACCGCCTGCGGGGGCGATGAGCCCGGCCGCAGCGTCGGCGGAGGCGGCGGCCGCAGAAGAGAACTCACCTTCGCCTGCGCGGCGTTCACCGGAGGCGCGGCCGGAATGCAGTCGTTCGCCGACCGCTACAACGCCACCCAGACCCGCTATCGGGTCACCGTGCGCAACCTGCCGCCGCCCAGCTCGAGCACCGAATGCCATCAGCAGCTCACCCAGCTGCTGGCCCGCAAGGACGGCACGGTCGACGTCTTCGCCCAGGACGTGGTGTGGATCGCCGAACTGGCCGAGGCGGGCTGGGTGCACCCGCTGGACGGGGACGTCTCCGCGGCGCTGCGGCGCTCCTTCTTCCCCGGCGTGGTCGAGGCGTGCACCTATCGGGGCCGTCTCGTCGCGCTGCCCTGGTACGTGGACGCGGGCGGCCTCTACTACCGCACCGACCTGATGCGGGCGCTCGGCCGCAAGCCGCCGACCGACTGGCACGAACTGGCCGACCTCGCGGCCGAGATGCAACACCGCCGGGTGCCCATGGGCTATCTGTGGCAGGCCAAGCAGGCCGAGATCCTCCTGTGCGACCTGGTCGAGTTCATCGCCTCCAACCGCGGCCACATCATCGACCCCTCGGGCGCGGTGCGCGTGGACGGCGCCGCATGCGTCGAGGCCGTCCAGTTCATGCGCGACCTGGTGTACCGCTACAAGGTCAGCCCGTCGGAGGTGTTCTCGTGGGACGAGGAGCCCAGCCGCCGCCCCTTCACCGCGGGCCGGGTCGGGATGATGCGGCACTGGAGCTATGTCTACGGCGTCTCCCAGAACCCGGACCAGTCCAAGGTCGTCGGCAAGGTCGACGTCGCCCCGCTGCCTAGTTTCCCCGGCGGCACGTCCTCCTCCTGCCTCGGCGGCTACCAGCTCGGCGTCGCGGCGGGATCCCGCAACAAGGAAGGCGCCATGGACTTCCTGCACTGGCTCGCCGGCACCGAGGCACAGCTCGCCTTCGCGCTCGACTTCGGCAACGCCCCCTCCCGCGTCTCGGTCTACGACGAGAAGAAGCTGGCCGAGGGCCAGCCCGCGATGGTCAAGCTGAAGGAGGCGTTCGGCAACGGCGTGCCCCGCCCCGTCACCCCGCACTACTCCCGGGTCAGCCTCGCCCTCCAGTCCGCGGTCTCCCGCGCCCTGGTCTACGGCGATGTGCGCGGCACGCTCCGCTCCGCCCGGCGCGACCTGGAGGCGATCGTCTGATGGGCCACCTCGCCTTCTTCCACAGAACGTCCGGACACACCCCGCTGCGCGGCAAGCACACCCCCTCCCTGGAGCAGCCGCAGCTCACGCCCGATCCCGACGCCCCGCGCCGCCGTCTCCCGCTGCGCGAGTCCTCGTCCGCGGGCCCGCGCCTGGTGGGCATCGTCCTGCTGGCCCCCGCGCTCGCCGCCGTCCTTGCCGTCTCCCTCTATCCGGTGCTGCGCAGCCTGTGGCTGTCCCTGCACGACGCGGGGTTCTCCACCGGATCGCACTTCACCGGAACCGCCAATCTGTCCCGGCTGCTCGGCGACGATCTGTTCTGGAACGCCTGGTGGCGCACCGTGGCCTTCGCCTTCGGCACCACGCTCGTGGAGACCGCGCTCGGCATCGGCTTCGCGCTCGTGCTGCACCAGTCCTTCCGAGGGCGCGGATGGGCCCGCGCGGCCGTGCTCATCCCGTGGGCCATCCCCACCGTCGTCACCTCGCGCATGTTCGGCTGGATCTTCGACGGGCAGTCCGGTGTCGCCAACTACCTGCTGACCCGGCTCCAGCTGACCGACGGCTACATCAACTTCCTCGGCGATCCGCACACCGCGCTGCCCACCATCGGGCTCGCCGACGTATGGAAGACCACCCCGTTCATGGCGCTGCTGGTGCTCGCCGCGCTCCAGACCGTGCCCAGGGAGCTGGGTGAGTCCGCGAAGATCGACGGCGCCTCGCCCTGGTGCACCTTCCGCTGCGTCACCCTGCCCGTGATCGCGCCCGCTCTGCTGATCGCCGCGCTCATCCGGGTCCTCGACGCCTTCCGCGTCTTCGACCTGCCGTACGTCCTCACCGGTGGCGGCCCCGCGGACTCCACCGAGACGCTGTCCACCTTCGGCTACAAGACCCTCTTCTCCGGCCTCGAACTGGGCTACGGCTCGATGATCGCCACCGCCGCCTTCATCACCGAAGTGCTCATCGCCGCGGGCTTCGCCTACTACCTGAGCCGGCGCTACCGCGCCCTGGAGGGCTGAGCCATGACCGCCATCCCCGCGCCCGTCCCCGCCGCGCCCGCCGCCATCCGGGCCCGCCGCCGGGCCCTGACCCGCCGGGTGCTGTTCCGGGCCGCCGTCGGCGCCGTCGTACTCTGGTCCGTCGCACCGTTCCTGTGGCAGCTCAGCACCTCGTTCCAGCGGGACCGCGATCTGTCCTCGGTGACCCCGCACTGGCTGCCCATCCCGGGCACGCTGGAGCACTACCGGGCCGTCTTCAACGACTACGAGTTCAGCAAGTACCTGGTCAACAGCGTCATCGTCACGGTCACCGCGACCGCCGTCGGACTGGTGCTGGCGGCGCTGGCCACCTATGCGCTGGCCCGGCTGCCGGTGCCGGGCAAGGGCGTGGTGCTCGCCGTCGTCCTCGGCCTGTCGATGTTCCCGCAGATCTCGATCGTCGTCCCGCTCTATCTGGTGCTCAACACCCTCGGGCTGCTCGACACCTATACGGGGCTGTCCAGTTCGTACGTCGGGCTCGCCCTACCGCTGATGATCTTCGTGCTGTACGCGCACTTCCGGTCCCTGCCGACGCAGTTGGACGAGGCCGCCGCCATCGACGGGGCGGGGCTGCTGCGCACCCTGCGCAGTGTGATCCTGCCGCTCGCGCTGCCCGGGATCGCGGCCGCCGGAATGCTCGGCTTCATCACCAACTGGAACGAGTTCATGCTCGCGCTGGCCTTCACCTCCTCACCCGAGCACCAGACCGTGCCGGTCGGCATCGCGGGCTTCCAGTCCCAGTACTTCGTGCCCTGGGGCGACATGGCCGCCGCCTCCGTCGTGGTCACCGTGCCGCTGGTGCTGATCGTCATGCTCTTCCAGCGCCGCATCGTCGCGGGCATCACCTCCGGGGCGGTGAAGGAGTGACCCGGCGGGCCACCGCGCGGCCGCTGCGGGCGGTCAGCCGGGACGAGGTCTGGGCGGACCGGTACCGCGCCCTCGCCGCGCGGGTCCGCGCCCGGGCCCGTACGGCCGCACCGGTCCTCGCCGGATTCAGCGCCTGCGTCGACCACGTCTACCGGATGGACCCCGCCCGGATCGCCGCACTCGTCGACTGGACGGGCGCGTCCGGACCGGCGGGCCGGGTGGCCGCCGAGGTCCACCGGCGGATCCGCCAGGGCCGTGGCGGGGAGATCGTCGAGTTGTGGCCGGGCGGCACCGACTGGGTGAGCACACTGCTCGGCGCCCCGGACCAGGTCCAGCTCGGCGGCAGCGGCCCCCAGGCGTCCTGGGCACTGGCCGTGCTCGGCGCGCCCAGCGTCGTTCCGCTGGCCGACCGCGGCGCCGAGCAACTGGCGGTGCTCCACCCCGAGGTGCGTCTGTGCACCCCCACCGGCACCGTCGCGGCCGGACAACTGGCCCACACCGCCACGCGCAGCGGCCGGACCACGGACGGCGCGGACGGTCCTGGCGGACCGGGTGGTCCGGGCGGCCTCGGCGGTCTGGGTGATCCGGGTGGTCCCGGCGGCCTTGGCCGCCCCCGTGTGGCCAAACAGCCGCACGGCGTCCTGGAGTTCGCCGCGGGCACCCCCGTGCCCGGACTGCGGGAGGGGCTGCCTCGCTCCTCCCGGATCATCCTGCGGTTCGTGGACGACGGGATCGAGCGCGACGAGTGGTTCGCCGCCCGCTCCGGCGAACTGGCCCGCACCGCCGCCGCGGGCCTGTTGTCCGGCATGAACGGGCTGCCCGAGGACGGCACCGGGCCCGCCGACCGGGCCTGGCTCACCGAGGTCGTCCGCACCTGGCGGGACGCCGGACTGCCGCTGCTCCACCTCGAACTCGCCGAGTTCGCCACCGTCCGCGCCCTGCGCGCGGGATGCGACGAGTACGCCCCACTGGCCGACTCCGTCGGCATGAGCCTGTCCGAACTCGCCGCGCTCGCCGGGCCCTCCGCCCGCGCCTCGCCCGTCACCGCCGCGGCCCGGTTCGCCACCGCGTACCACCTGGAGCGGGTCTGTGTGCACGCCGACGGCTGGGTGCTCGCCGTCCACCGCGGCGACCCCACCGAGCAGCGGACCGCGCTGATGACCGGCAGTCTGCTGGCCGCCGCGCGGGCCGCCCACGGCGAGCCCACCGCCGACCTCGAACCGCCGTCCGCGGCCGGCTACGCCGAGGACCGCCCGGCCGACGGCTCGCTGGGGGACGGGCTGCGGGCGGACTGCGTACCCGCGCCCCACCTCTGCCGGCCCGCGGCCACCATCGGCCTCGGCGACACCTTCGTGGGCGGGCTGCTGCTCGCCCGCTCGCTCCCGCCGGACGATCCGTCGCACCGGCCACCGACCCCCACCACGACCGACCCTCCCGACCTCCCGCCCCGTTGACCCTCGAAGGTTGCCGGCATCCGCCCGGCGATCCCTTGACGCCCCTTGATGAGAGGACCCTCATGAGCACCTCCGACCTGACCACCGATCCGGGCAAGTTGCGCGGCCTGACCCGGGTGACCAGCGCGGACGGCTTCTTTCTGATCTGCGCCCTGGACCATCTCTCGGACTTCGCCGAGCTGCTGGCCCCGGACCCCGGGACGGTGAGCTTCGCGGATGTGGTCCGGGCGAAGGACGCCGTGATCCGGGCCGTCGCGCCCAGCGTGACCGCCGTACTCCTCGACGCCCACTACGGCATCGGCCATCTGACGGCGAGCGGCGCCCTGCCCCGCGACGTCGGTCTGATGGCCAGCATCGAGGACGAGGACTACAGCATCCCCGAGGGGCCGCGCCGCACCCGGCACCGCGAGGGGTGGTCCACCCGGCAGATCAAGCTGGCCGGTACCGATGTCGCCAAGCTGCTGTGGTGGTACCGCCCGGACGGCGACCCGGCCACCGCTGAACACCAGCGCCAGGTGGTGCGCGACCTGGTCGCCGAATGCGCCGAGCTGAGCCTGCCCCTGGTCGTGGAGCCCATCTGGTATCCGCTGCCCGGGGAGGACCCCGGCTCGGCGGAGTGGAAGGAGCGGCGGGTCGAGGGCATCATCCGCTCCGCCGTGGACGCCGACCGGCTGGGCGTCGACATGCTCAAGGTGGAGTTCCCGGGCTACGTCGACACCGAGCAGGGGCGCGAGCGTGCCGCGGCCGCCTGCAAGGAGCTGGACACCTCGGTACGGGTCCCCTGGGTGATCCTGTCCGCGGGGGTGGGCTACGAGGACTTCCGCACCCAGGTACGGATCTCGGCGCAGGCCGGGGCGTGCGGCTATCTGGCGGGCCGGTCGATCTGGCGGGACGCGGTGTCCACCCACGATCCCGAGGGGCGCGCCAGGGGCATTGAGCAGGCCAGGGGCCGTTTGGACGAACTGAACGCGGTCATCCGTGAGCACGGCAGGCCGTTCCTGCCCGGACGCTCCCTCGACCAGGCGCTGGACCGCCTGCCCGAGGGTTGGTTCCACGACTGGCACCCGGCCGTCTGACGCCCGTCGTGGCCCCGTGGCGGGGGCGGTGGGCGGACCTGACCCGCCCACCGCTCCTCGCCAGCCGTCCACCCATCCCCGCCCGTCCACCCATCCCCGCCCGTTCACCCGCCCCCGCCCGTCCGCCCGCCCCGTCCGATCAGGGAGGACCCCGGATGACCGCCGAGCCGGTCCAGCTGCCACCGAACCAGCCGCGCTCCTTCTACCGCGACTCCGGCGCCATCGCCCGCTTCCGGCGCACCGCCCCGGACGGCGACGGCTATCGCCCCGAGGACTGGGTCGCCTCCACCACCCCGCGGTTCGCCCAGGCCCCCGCCGGGCTGACCACGCTGCCGGACGGCACCCGGCTGGCCGCTGCCGTGGCCGCCGATCCCGGCGCCTGGCTGGGCCCCGAGCACACCGGGGCGTACGGAGCGGACACCGCGCTGCTGGTCAAGCTGCTGGACGCCGGGCAGCGGTTGCCGCTGCACAGCCACCCCGACCGCGCCTTCGCCCGGGCCCATCTGGGCAGCGCCCACGGCAAGACCGAGGCGTGGTTCGTGGTGGACGCGGCCCCGGGCGCCGAGATCCGCATGGGTTTCACCCGCGATGTCACCGCCGATGAGCTGGCGGGCTGGGTGGAGCGCGGCGATACGGAGGCGCTGCACGGCGCCGTGCACCGGGTGCCGGTGGCCGCGGGGGACGCGCTGCTGTGCCCCGCCGGGATGCCCCATGCCATCGGAGCGGGCGTGCTGCTGGTGGAGCTTCAGGAGCCCACCGACTTCTCCGTCCTGCTGGAGTGGGAGGGCTATGCGATCGACGGCGCCACCGAGGGCCATCTGGGACTGGGCTTCGGCCGCGCGCTGGCCGCCGTGGACCGCACCGGTGTGGACGCCGCCGCGCTCGCCCGGCTGCGCGGACCCGGCGCGGGCGTGGCTCCGGCGCCAGTGTGCTGCCACCGGAGGCCGGGAGCTCCTTCCGGGCCGAGCTGTGCCGGGGCGAGCCGACGGCCGCGCTGGACCCGGGCTTCTCGGTACTGGTGGTCCTCGACGGCGCCGGGACGCTCGGCCTTGAGCGGGGCCGTCCACTGGCGGTGAGCGCCGGCCAGACCGTGCTGATTCCGTACGCCGCGGGACGCACCGAGCTGTCCGGTCCGGTGAGCGCCCTGCGCTGCCGCCCGCCCGCGCCCGGTACGGCCGGCTGATCGCCGTTCTCCCAAGGGCCCGGCCTCCCGCCGGGCTCTTCAGTCAGTTGCTTTATTTAATTCACGCGTTTTAGAGTGGCCGCGACAGCTCACAGGAACCACGGAGACTGGAGGCCACGGTGACCGACCCACGCACCGTCCGCTCCGCCGGGACCCGCGAGGCCATCATGGCCGCCGCGGAGCGGCTCTACGCCGAGCACGGCCTGGTCGCGGTGTCGAACCGGCAGATCAGCGAGGCGGCCGGGCAGGGCAATGTCGCCGCGGTCGGCTATCACTTCGGCACCAGGGCGGATCTGGTGCGCGCCATCATGCGCAAGCACTCCGAGGCGATCGAGGAGATCCGGCGGCGGATGGCGGAGGAGACTCGCGGCAGCGAGGAGGTCCGGGACTGGGTCGCCTGCCTGGTGCGCCCCGCCACCGAGCACCTGGCCACCCTGGGCGTCCCCTCCTGGTACGCCCGGTTCGCCGTCCAGGTGATGACCGACCCCGTGCTGCGGGCGATCGTCACCGACGAGGCCCTCACCCGGGAGCCGCTGCGGGAGACCCTCCACGGCCTGGGCGGCTGCCTGGACGCCCTGCCCGCCGAGGTACGGGCCGAACGCGGCGACATGGCCCGCCAGTTGATCACCCATACCTGTGCCGAACGGGAGCGCGCCCTCGCCGAGGGGACCAGTACGCGCCAGCCGTCCTGGGACGAGACGGCCGGTGCCCTCACCGACGCCATCACCGGTCTGCTCCTCGCCCCCGTCACCCGCCGTTCCCCGGCCAAGGAGGCCCGGACATGAAGATCACCGTCGATGAGGAGAAGTGCTGCGGCGCGGGCCAGTGTGTGCTCATCGCGCCCGAGGTGTTCGACCAGCGCGAGGAGGACGGCATCGTCCTGCTGCTCGACGCCGAGCCCGCCGACGGGCAGCACACGGCCGTCCGGGAGGCCGCGAGCGTCTGCCCGGCCGCCGCGATCCAGCTGAGCGAGTCTCGGGACTGAGCAACGGGGCCCACTCCCGACCGACCCTCGGAGGAAGACCATGACCACCTCGCCCGTGGCCGACGACGCGTCGGCCGAGATCCCCGCCTTTCCCCAGCCACGCGCCGCGGTCTGCCCCTTCGACCCATCCCCGGAGCTGCGCGGGCTGGCGGGCCGGGGCCCGCTGACCCGGGTCCGCTCCTGGAACGACAGCACCCCCTGGGTGGTGACCGGCCACGCCGAGCAGAAGACCCTGCTCTCCGACCCCCGGCTCAGCGCCGACTTCTCCCACCCCGGCTTCCCGAGCCCCGTGCCCCACACGGGCGGCGAACGGCAGTCCACCGACCTGAGCTTCGTCGGCATGGACGATCCGGAGCACGTACGGCTGCGCCGCATGGTCAGCGGCGCCTTCACCATCAAGCGGGTCGAGGCGATGCGCCCGGTCGTGCGGGAGATGGTGGACGACTTCATCGGCCGCATGCTGGTCGGGCCCAAACCGGCCGACCTGGTCCGGGCGCTCGCGCTGCCGCTTCCGTCGCTGGTCATCTCGGAGCTGCTGGGCGTCCCGTACGAGGACCACGAGTTCTTCCAGACCAACAGCAAGGTCCTGGTGTCCGCCGTGGCCACGCCCGAGGAGCGGGCCGCCGCGCACGCCAACCTGTCCGGGTATCTGGACGAGTTGGTGGGGGAGAAGCTCGCCCGGCCCGGTGACGATCTGCTCTCCGGGCTCGGCCGGCAGATCACCGCGGGCGAGCTGACCCGCCGTGAGGCCGCGGCGATGGGTGTGCTGCTGCTTCTCGGCGGCCATGAGACCACGGCCAACATGATCACCATGGGGACGCTGCTGCTGCTCCAGCACCCCGAACAGCTCACCCGCGTCCGCGAGGCCGACGACCCCAAGGTGATCGCCGCCGCGGTGGAGGAGCTGCTGCGCTACCTCAGCGTCGTCCACCTCGGACGCCGCCGGACGGCGCTTGAGGACATCGAGATCGCCGGCCGGACCATCCGGGCCGGTGAGGGGGTGATCCTCCTCGGTGAGCTGGCCAACCGGGACCCGGCCGTCTTCCCGGACCCGGACCGGCTGGACATCGGCCGGGACGCCCGCCACCACCAGGCGTTCGGCGTGGGCACCCATCACTGCCTCGGCCAGCCGCTGGCCCGGATGGAGCTCCAGGTGGTCTACCCCACCCTGTTCCGGCGCGTCCCCACCCTGCGGATGGCGGCGGACCTGGCGGACATCCCGTTCAAGTACGACGCGGTGATCTACGGAGTGTACGAACTCCCCGTCACCTGGTAGCCGTTCCGGCCTCGGGCCCTGAGCAGCGGCGGGACGGCCGGGACCTCCGGCGCGGCACCGATGTCCTCGGGCGTCAGCATGAACTCCTCGGGGTAGGCGTCGCGCCGGGTGCGCCGTGCGGGCTCGCTGGTGCGCCACATGCACAGGCACCGCGCGCACTGGAGCACCTCCCAGACGCCGGGGACGGGGGAGCCGGTGATGTGCTCGATCGTCTCGTGGGCACAGCGCGGGCACGGGGAGGCCGGGCGCGGGGGAGTGGTGTCGGACATCCGAAGTCCTTCGGTGAGGTGGGGCGGGGTTGGGTTGGGGTGGGACGGGGTGTCGGTGGTGTGGTCAGCGGGCGGCGGCGAGCTGCCGCAGCCGGGCCAGCCACTCGGCCGTCTCGGGCAGATCGCGCACCTGGGTGCTGTAGTTGCCGCGGTTGTCGGGGGCGACGGGGGTGGTGGCGTCGATGATGAGCTTGTCGGTGATACCGGGCGTGCCGGCCTGCGGGGCCAGCTCCAGCACCGACAGATGGGGGATGCGCACCAGATCGCCCGCCGGGTTCATCTTCGTGGACAGCGCCCACATCACCTGGGGGAGGTCGAACGGGTCCACGTCCTCGTCCACCACGATCACGGTGGCGGCGTAACCGAGGCCGTGCGGAGTGGTCAGCACCCGCATGCCGACGGCCTTGGCGAAGCCGCCGTAGCGCTTCTTGGTGGACACGATGACCACCAGCCCGTCGGCGTATCCGGTCCGGATCCCGGCGAGGGTCTTCATCGAGCACGGCGCGATGATCATGCCGTCGGTGCGGAAGGAGCCGGAGGAGATGGTGGCGCCCTGGTCCTCGGGGGAGTGGGTCACATCGGCGAGCCCGGCCACCTCACGGGCGGACCGGCCGGTCTCCAGCTCGATCGTGGTGCGCGCCCAGCGGCTGAGCACCAGATGGGTCTCCACCCCGGGCAGCTCGGCCAGTGTCTCCAGCAGCCGGACGCCGAACACGGCTCCCGTCGCTCCTGTCATGCCCACGATCAATCGCACGGTGGCGCGCTCCCTCGGCTGCTTCGGGTGGAATGCTCTCGATGGAAGGGGAAGCGGTGACCACGGGGACTCTTTCGGTCACCCGTTCACCACAACGCACTCCACGCTAGATGCGGACCAGGGGACACCAGCCGTACACTGAAGACGCGCTATGGACAGAAACGGACACCGTGATGTCACCGAGGTTCCATTCCGGCCCTCCGTGGGAGCCCCGCCGGGAGCGGCCGTCCTGGACTTCCCCGGACTCGCCGCCCGCGCCCGGAGCCATGGCCTCGATGTCCACGCCCCGATGCGGCTCGGCTTCCACCAGCTGCTCACCGTGCGCTCCGGGACGCTGCGCTGCTCGGTGGACTTCACCGAGTACGAGCTGACCGAGGGCGGCTGGATGTGGGTGCGCCCCGGGCAGATCCACCAGTTCCGGTCCGCCCTCGGCGCGGCGGACGGTGTCGCCGTGCTCTTCCCACCCGGCTATCTCGGCGCCGCCACCGCCGCGGTCGCCCGGCTGGACCGGCCCGCGCCGCGGTCCCCGCTGATGGTGCCCGAGGGCGCCGACGCCGAGGCCGTCCGGGGCGTCCTGGACCTGCTGGAGAGCGAGTACCGGACGGTGTCCGGGCCGCTGGAGGCGCATGTCGAGGTGGTGCGCCACCTCGTCGCCGTCCTCGTGCTGCGGCTGGCCCATCTGCCCGGCGCCCGGAGCGGGGACACGGCGGGCAGCGCGGCGTTCCGCCGCTTCCAGCAGGCCGTGGAGCGCGACTACACCCGCACCCACCGGGTCGAGGACTACGCGGACCGGCTGGGCTACAGCGTCCGCACCCTGACCCGGGCCACCCGCGCCACCGTGGGATGCGGCGCCAAGCGGTTCATCGACGACCGGGTGCTGCTCGAGGCCAAGCGGCTGCTGGTGCACACCGATCTGTCCGCCACGGCCATCGGCGAGCGGCTCGGCTTCCCGGACGCCACCGTCTTCACCAAGTTCTTCCGGCGGCGCTCGGGCGAGACCCCGGCCGGGTTCCGCACCCGCGCCTCGGGCGCGCGGCGCTGACGGCCCGAGCGTCATATCGGAGACTGACGGCCCGAGCGTCATAGGTGCGGGGGAGGAGCACCGCGCGCCCGCCCGGCGGGGAGCCGGACGGGCGCACGACGAGGGAGCGGTGGCGGAGGCTCAGTCCGCCGAAAGCGCGGGGTCGCTCATCCCCGCACGGCCGGTCTCCACATGCCCGGCCAGCCGGCGCAGATAGCCACTGTCGTGGTCGGAGACCACCGACACGTCGTACCACTGGTGGCTGCGCCCGGTGCGGGCGGTGTGCACCACCCGCGCGCCCGGCCGGAGCCGGTAGTTCACCGGCTTCTCCTTGTGGTAGCCGTCCGTGACGGTGAGCCGCACCGTCGCGTCGCCCTGGTTGACGAGGGTCAGCCTGACCTCCCCGGTCGCCCGGTCGTGACGGGCGCTCACCTCGGGGCCCTCGCCGATGGCATGGCCGGTGAAGTGGCGCAGGAAACCGGCCGGACCGTGCACCTGGAGGTCATAGGCGCCGTTGTCCGCCGAGGAGCGCTGCCAACTGCCGGACAGCCGCTTGCCCGCCTCGACGGTGTAGCCCCACGGTCCGCCCTCATGGCTCGTGGAGGTCACGTGGAAGTGCGCGGCGGTGCCCTTGCCGTGGTGGACGAAGTCGACCCGCAGACCGCCGTCGGCGCCGGTCGTGGCGTCGGCCGACAGGTCGTACGGCAGCGGCCTGGCCGGACGCAGCCCGGACTCCTGCCGGGGCAGCGAGGGGTTCGCCGGGAGCGCCGGTACGTAGTCCGGGTGCCGCTCGCTGTCCTTGGGCCGGTAGCCGCTGGTGTCCGGGAGGGCCGGGATCTTCACATCGGTCCGGGAGAAGTCGAAGGCCTCGGTCAGATCGCCGCACACCGCCCGCCGCCACGGCGAGATGTTCGGCTCCTCGACGCCGAAGCGCCGCTCCATGAGCCGGATGACCGAGGTGTGGTCCAGCGTCTGCGAGCACACCCAGCCGCCCTTGCTCCACGGCGACACCACCAGCATCGGCACCCGCTGCCCCAGCCCGTACGGGCCCGCGGGCTGCGAGGAGGAGCCGGCGTACAGCTCCCCGGTGGTGTCCACGGTCGAGGCGCCCCGCTTGGCGGCGGGCGCGTACGGCGGCACCACGTGGTCGAAGAAGCCGTCGTTCTCGTCGTAGGTGATGAGCAGCGCGGTCCTGCTCCACACCTCGGGGTCGGAGGTGAGCGCGTCGAGCACCTGGGCGACGTACCAGGCGCCGTAGTTGGCGGGCCAGTTGGGGTGCTCGGTGAAGGCTTCGGGGGCCGCGATCCAGGAGATCTGCGGCAGCTTCCCGGCCTTCACATCGGCCCGCAGGACGTCGAAGAAGCCGTCGCCGTATCTGGCGTCGGTACCGGTGCGGGCCTTGTCGTACAGCGGGTCGCCGGGCTTGGCATCGCGGTACTGGTTGAAGTACAGCAGCGAGTTGTCGCCGTAGTTGCCGCGGTAGGCGTCGTCGATCCAGCCCCAGCCGCCCTTGGCGTCGAGCCCGTCGCCGATGTCCTGGTAGACCTTCCAGGAGATCCCGGCCTTCTCCAGGCGCTCGGGGTAGGTGGTCCAGCCGTAGCCGGCCTCCGCGTTGTCCAGCACCGGGCCGCCGCCCTTGCCGTCGTTTCCGGTGTAACCGGACCACAGGTAGTAGCGGTTGGGGTCCGTGGAGCCGATGAACGAGCAGTGGTAGGCGTCGCAGATGGTGAAGGCGTCGGCCAGCGCGTAGTGGAACGGAATGTCCTCGCGGGTCAGATACGCCATGGTGGTGGCCGACTTCGAGGGCACCCACTTGTCGTACGCGCCGTCGTTGAACGCCGCATGGCCGTCGCCCCAGCCGTGCGGCAGATCCTGGAGGAACTGGAGCCCGAGGTCGTTCACCTCGGGGCGGAACGGCAGGACCTCCTTGGAGCCGTCGGACTGGTGCCACACCGGCTTGCCGTTGGGCAGCCGCACCGGTCGCGGATCGCCGAATCCCCGTACCCCGCGCAGGCTGCCGAAGTAGTGGTCGAACGAGCGGTTCTCCTGCATCAGCACGACGATGTGCTCGATGTCCCGCAGGCTTCCGGTCCGGCGGTTGGCCGGAATCTCCGCGGCGCGGGCGATGCTGGCGGAGAGGAGGGACATGGCCGTGCCGGTGCCGGCAAGTTGCATGAATCTTCGACGGTCTATGGAGGTCATGACGCTCCGGTCTCCTGTGGCGTTCGAAGGGAAGCGGGGGGAACCGGTGCAGTCTCTTCCGCCAAGCCGGTACGGACAACGGCGCATGGGCGAAACGGCGGGAAAGGCTGCGTAAATCTTGGTCGTGGGCCGAAACCTTGTCGCGACCCCTCCCACATGCCCATACGGGCCGACGCACCGGACCGATGTGACGCATGACGCACCGGACGGACCGGCATCCATGGGGGCGAACTCCGTTTCGCCGTGCCGAGGACGGGCACGCGCACAGTGTGCTTCGGACCGGAGGCACGCCATGGGAGCAGCCCGGCTGCGGAAGGCGTGTTCACGGTTGCCCGAGTTGTCCGGATTGCCAGAGCCCGTGGTGACACCGATACGACAGCCCAAGGGAGACCAGCCGATGACGTCCGCACGAGCACACCCCCGAGCACACCCCAAGCACGCACACGACGACGCCCCCGACACCTCCGCCGACTTCCGCCGGATCGCCGATCTGCCGGACGGTCAGGAGAAGGAGGCCCTGCGGCAGGATGTCGTCCGGGCCTGGATGCCGATGGCCGAGCGCATCGCCTCACAGTTCCGCAACCGCGGTGAAAGCTCCGAGGATCTGCGGCAGGTGGCCATGGTCGGCCTGGTCAAGGCGGTCAAACGCTATGAGCCGGACCGGGGTTCGGCCTTCGAGAGCTACGCCGTCCCGACCGTGGTCGGCGAGGTCAAACGGCACTTCCGCGACCATATGTGGGGCCTGCACGTCCCGCGCCGGGTCCAGGAGCTGCGCAACCGGGTCCGCACCGCCATCCAGGAGCTGACCCGCTCACCGGACGACCGCTCGCCCAGCGTCAAGGACATCGCCCGGCACACCGGCATGACCGAGGAGGACGTCCTCGTCGGCATGGAGGCGATCGACAGCTTCCGCACGCTGTCGCTGGACGCCGCACTGCGCGGCGCGGACGACGGCTACGCGCTGGTGGACACCCTCGGCGCCACCGAGTCCTCCTACGAGCGGGTGGTCCAGCGCGAATCCCTCAAGCCGTGCCTGCGCAGGCTTCCCGAGCGCGAGCGGGAGATTCTCTACCTGCGGTTCTTCTGCGACGAGACCCAGAGCCGGATCGCCGATCGGCTCGGCATCTCCCAGATGCATGTCTCCCGGCTCATCAACCGCACCTGCGCCCGTCTGGGGCAGGAGGTCGGAGCCCGTGCCGCATGACGCTCCGCCCATCCGCCGCACCCCCTGTGCGTCCGCCCCTCCGGGTCCCCGCCCCGGGCACGGTCACTCATGGCGACGCGCGCCTATCGTTGAGGTATGCACGACCCGGCGGTGACGCTGTTCCTCTGCGGCGATGTGATGCTCGCCCGCGGGGTCGACCAGATCCTGCCGCATCCGGGCGATCCGGAGCTCCACGAGCCCTACATCCGGGACTCCCGGGCCTATGTGGAGCTGGCCGAGGAGGCCAACGGCCCGATCCCGCGCCCGGTGGACTTCTCCTGGCCCTGGGGCGACGCCCTGGCGGTGCTGGACGAGGAGGCGCCCGGGGTGCGGGTGATCAACCTGGAGACGAGCGTCACCCGCAGCGATGAGTTCGCCCCGGGGAAGGACGTCCACTACCGGATGAGCCCGGACAACCTCCCCTGTCTGACCGCGATCCGGCCCGATGTCTGCGTCCTGGCCAACAACCATGTGCTCGACGCCGGCAGGCGCGGGCTCGACGAGACGCTCGACTCCCTGGCCGCCGCCGGGCTCCGGGTGGCCGGAGCGGGCCGTGACGCGGCCGCCGCGCGGCGCCCCGCCGCCGTCCCGGCCGGGGACCACCGCCGGGTGCTGGTCTTCTCGTTCGGCGTGGCCTCCAGCGGCATTCCGGGCCGGTGGGCCGCGACGGAGGACCGGTCCGGCGTCGACTTCCTGCCCGAGCTGTCGGACGCCCGCGCGCACGCGATCACCGTCCGCGTACGGCAGCTCAAGCGCCCCGGCGACCTCGCCGTCGCCTCGGTCCACTGGGGCGGCAACTGGGGGTACGGCGTCTCACCGGACCAGGTCCACTTCGCCCACGCCCTGATCGACGGCGGTGTGGACCTCGTCCACGGCCACTCCTCCCACCACCCCCGCCCCCTCGAGGTGTACCGCGGCAAGCTGGTCCTCTACGGCTGTGGCGACATGGTCGACGACTACGAGGGCATCGGCGGCTACGAGCGGTACCGCGACGATCTGCGGCTGCTCTACTTCCCCGAACTGGACCCGGACACGGGCCGGCTGCTGAACCTGCGCATGGTGCCCCTGCGGTCACGGCGGATGCGGCTGGAGCGCACCGGCCACGAGGACGCCGCATGGCTGGGCGGAACCCTCGACCGGGTGGGGGCCTTCCTCGGCTCGCACATCGACGTCCGGCCCGATGACGTCCTCACCCTGCGCGGGCCCTGACCCCGCCGGACCCTGCGCGGCCCTGACCCCGCCGGGTCAGACGATCTTCCAGCGGACCAGTCCGCCCAGCACCAGCGCCCCGGGGATCAGCGGCAGCCACACCGTGATGAAGCGGTACGCCAGCACCGTGGAGGTGGCCGACTCGACCGGCGCCCCCGCCGCCACCAGCGCGATGACCAGCGCCGCGTCGACCGAGCCGATACCACCGGGGGCGGGCACGACGGCGGCCACCGCCGTGGCGGCCAGATACGCGAGCATCACATGGGCCGGCCGCACCTCGAGCTCCAGCGCCAGCGCGACCGCCACCAGCCCCGTCGCCTGGAGCAGCGGAAACGCCAGCGAACCACCCCACAGCGCCAGCGCCCTGGACGGCCGCATGTGCAGCGAACGGGCGTCGGCCAGCGCGGTGCGCAGGAACGTCACCACGAGCCGGCGCACCGGACGGATCAGCGCCACCCCGGCCACCAGCACCCCGGCCGCCGTCACCACCCCGGCCACCACCGTCCCGCTCACCGACTCCGGGAGCAGTGGGCTCAGCCGCAGCGCCTCGGGGAACGCCACCAGCAGCACCAGCAGCAACCCCACCCGGGCCGTGGCCTCCGCCAGGAAGTACAGGGCGAGCGCCGCCGAGGAGCGGGCGGGCGGCAGCCCGCAGCCCGTCATGAACCGGATGTTGACCGCGCTGGCGCCGATCCCCGACGGCAGCAGATGGTTGGCCGCCCCCGCGGCGAACTGGGTGGCGAACAGCCGCCTGGCCGGCAGCCGCTCCAGCACCGTGCCCTGCCGGGCGAACGACACCGCCACCCAGCCGAGCCCGGTCGTCGCCACCGCCGTCAGCAGCCAGTACGGATTGGCGGTGAACATCTGGCGGGCGCCGGAGCCGATCAGCGACCGGTGCTGGACCACCCAGACGGCCACGACGAGCAGCGGCAGCAGACACAGGATCTGGCGCAGCGGCAGCCGCCGGTACAGCGACCGGCGCCCCGCCTGCTCCGCGGGCCGGTCCAGGGGCTGCTCCGCGGGGCGCGGCATCGCTTCAGGCATCGGTCCGGACACTCCTGTCGGTCATGGGATACGTGCCGGATATGGCTCTCGGCCCAGCATCGTCGCGGAACGCGCACCGCGCAGCGGGAGCGCGATCAGCAGGCCGAGGCAGATCCACACATAGGTGTTGCTGCCGAGGAAGCCGTCCACCCCGGTGGAGTCGAACCGCCACAGCCACACCACACTGCTGCACAGCAGCACGTACACCACCGCACCGACCTGGAGCAGCAGCCTGCGCCGGGCCGGTGGCGCGTCCGGCCGCAGGCCGCTGTCGACCAGGACCGCCAGGGCGGGAATCAGCCACACCAGATGGTGCACCCAGGTGATCGGGCTGATCAGACAGGCGGTCACCCCGGTCAGCGCGAACCCGGCCCGCTCGTCCCCGACGGCCACCGCGCAGCGCACCCGGTGCGCCCAGACGGCCAGCACCGCGAGCACCCCGAGCGCCCACACCACCCCGCTCGGCGGCACCGGGTCGAACAGCCGGGCCAGCACCCCTTCCCACGACTGGTTGGAGACGTAGGAGAGCGCCCCGATCCGGTCGGTGTCCCACAGTGCCTCGGTCCAGTAGATCCGTGAGGCCCCGGGCGCCACCGCCAGGGCCAGCAGGGTGGCGGCCGCGGCGGTGCCCGTGGCGGTCGCGGCGGCGCGCCACCGCCGGGTGATCAGCAGATAGCCGATGAAGATCGCCGGGGTGAGCTTGATGGCGGCGGCGAGCCCGATGCCGCAGCCGGCGAACCGGCCACGCCCCGTGGACAGCAGCCAGGCGTCGAAGAACACCAGCACCAGCAGCAGCAGATTGACCTGCCCGAAGCTGAAGGTGTCCCGCACCGGCTCCAGCAGGACGAACAGACAGGCCGCCACCACGAAGGCGAACCACTTGTTCCAGCCGTGCCGCCGGACGATCGGCCCGATCAGCCAGGTGAGCAGGGTGGCCGAGGCGGCCACGTTGAGCACCATGCTCAGGGTGATCGCGGCCGGCCAGGTGAACAGGGCCATCGGCAGCATGCACAGCGCGGCGAAGGGCGGATAGGTGAAGCCGTAGTCCGCCCCGTCCGCGCCGGGGATGGTGAAGTCGTAGATGCGGCCGTCCCGCAGCCAGTGGCCCACGGCGTCGTAGTAGACGTTGAGGTCGAACCAGTGCCGGTGCAGCGGGACGAAGGCCAGGAACAGCGCCACCGCCACGGTCAGGGCGAGCGCCAGGACCAGCCGTCCGCGCGATGTGGTGGGCCCCGTCATGCCGAACGCTCCGATCGGTGGCCGCCGGAGACGGCGGGCAGCGCGTTGCTGGTGGCGAACCCCGGCGTATGCCGTACGCACCACAGCGCGCACACCGCCAGCGCGCCCCCGCACACGGCGTACGTCAGCTGACGCGAATCCGGCGCGAACCCATTGGGCAGCACGGCGAGCGTGAGCACCCCGCTCCCGGCCACCACCGCCTTGCGCACCGTTCCGCCGGGGCCGGCCGCCGCGATCACGAACAGCCCCCACAGCATGTACCAGGGCCGGATCGCCGGGCCCAGCACGGCCACCGCGATCAGGCTCAGCCCCAGCGCGTACACCGGCCGGGGGCGGGGCGGGCGCAGCCAGGCGGCCCCGATGGCCACGGCGGTGGCCAGCAGCCCCAGACCGTGCCACGCGGGCGCGGCCAGCGGCGCCAGTCCGCTGCCGACGGCCTCCAGCAGGGCGCCGGTGGCGCGGCCGAGGGTGCTGGTCAGCGCCCAGTTGTCCGGTGAGGCCGGGATGGTGAGCGCGGAGATCCAGCCGTAGCCGGTGCCGGTGACGGCCGTCGCCACTCCCGTGGTGGCCAGGGACAGCGCGGCGGTGGCCGCCACGGCGCCGACGCGGCGCCTGCGGCCCTCCACCCGGCGCGCCCACAGCGTGGCGACCGCCAGCAGCCCCAGCGCGGCCGGGGCCTTGACCAGGGCGGCGAGCGTGACCAGCACCGCGCCACAGGCCGGCCATCGGCCCGTCGCGGCCACCAGCCCGGCCCCGAGCAGCCCGAGCATCACGGCATCATTGTGCGCCCCACCCACCAGATGCAGCAGCAGGAGCGGGTTGAGGCCGCCCAGCCACAGGGCGGCGCTCGGGTCGGTGCCGCAGCGGCGGGCCAGGACGGGCAGCGCGAGCACCATCAGCGCCACCCCGAGCAGCGCGATCAGGCGCAGCCCGATCACCCCGAGCGACGGCTCGGCGCGCGAGGCATGGGCGATGGCCGATTCGAAGGCCAGCGAGACCGGGCCGTACGGCGTCGGGGTGTGCTGCCACACCGGCGCCACCTCGTCCGCCAGCGGTCCGCCGAGGCGGATGGGGCCGTGGGTGTAGACGTCGATGCGGGCGTGCACCATGGCGCCCTGGGCGAGGTAGCTGTACACATCCCGGCTGAACAGCGGCGGCCCAGGCAGCAGGGGAGCCGCCCAGGTGGCGAGCGTGATCAGCAGGAAGCGGGGGCCGGGCGGCTTTGGCCCGCGCACCTCGCGCCCCAGCAGCCACCACGCCGCGATCAGCAGCACCAGCCCGAAATAGGTGCTGATCAGCCCGAGCGCCTCTCTCCCGGAGTCAGGGGTGAGGGCGTCCCCCACCGGTAGCGCTCCGGCCGTCGCTCCGCCCGCTGCCAGGGCCAGCGACCCGGCGAGCCCGAGGAGCCGGCAGTGGCCGGGAGCGACGGCGACACGTTGAAGGAGAAGACGACGGACCAGCACCCGGCCAGCGTCGCGAGAGCGCATGGCCGGAAATTGACGTCGCGGTCACCGGAGACTGGCCGAGAGGTGTCGGCCGGGCCACACCGCCTGGGGAGCGGGCAGGACCGATGCCCACGGTGCCCGGTCAACCACGAGTTGACGCAGTTTGCGCAGCTCGCAGGGGCTGTTCCAGCCGAGCACCCCGACCACCCGGTCCCGGTGTCCATAGGCGACGACGAAGTGGCCGCCCTCGAGCTCGCCGTGGAGCACGGCGAGTTCGGCGTCGGCGGGGAAGATGCCGTACGCCTGGATATGGGCGTCGTACTGATCGGTCCAGAAGTACGGCACCGGGGCGAACGGCTGGTTCTCGCCGAGCACGTTGTGGGCGACGGCCCGTGCCTGTTCCGTGGCGTTCAGCCGGTGTTCCAGCCGCATCCGGCAGCCGAAGTGGTTGTTGTGCCAGGAGGCGACATCACCGGCCGCGTAGACGCCCGGCGCCGCGCGGCAGGTGGGATCGCACTCGACACCGTTGCGCAGCTCGAGGCCGGATCCGGCCAGCCAGCCGATCGCCGGGACGGAGCCGATGGCGACCACCACGACATCGGCGTCCAGCAGTGTGCCGTCGGTGAGTTCGAGACCGGTCACCCGGCCGCCGGACTCGAAGAACCGCCGTACCCCGGTGCCACAGCGCATGGACACCCCGTTCTTCTTGTGCAACTGCCCGACCAGGGCGGCTATCCGATCGCCGAACTGCCGCCGCATCGGCACCGGCCGGGGGTCGATCATGGTGACGTCCAGCCGCATCCTGCGGGCCGCCGCCGCGGCCTCCGAGCCGAGGAAGCCCGCGCCGACCACCGCCACCCTCACCCCCGGCTTGCGGCGCAGATCGGCGCGCAGGGCGAGGGCGTCGTCGAGGGTGCGCAGCAGATGCACCCCGGCCAGATGGTGGGCGCCGGGCAGGCTGTTGGGGGTGACACCGGTGGCGATGACCAGGGCGTCGTAGGAGACGCTGGCGCCGCCGTCCAGCACCACCCGGCGGGCGGCGGTGTCCAGTCCGGTGGCCGAGCTGCCGAACAGCAGCCGCGCGTCGAGGGCGGACAGCTCCTCGTCGGTGCGCAGCTTGATCCGGTCCGGCTCCCAGGTGCCCGCAAGGATCTGCTTGGACAACGGCGGGCGGTTGTAGGGGGTGTGGGGCTCGTCGCCGATGAGGGTGAGCCTTCCGTCGTACCCTTCGGTGCGCAGTGTGACGGCCGCGGTGAGCCCCGCGACCGAGGCACCCACGATCACGACGTTCCGCGGTGCGCTCACGAGTCGGCCAGGGCGATCGCCAGGGCGGGGCAGACGGCGGCCGCGTGCCGGACGTCGTCGTGCAGCTCCGCCGGCGGACGGTCGTCGAGGAGTACGGCGAGACCGTCCTCGTCCCGCTGGTCGAACACGTCCTGGGCGGCGAGGACGCACTGTCCCGAGGCGACGCATTTGTCCTGATGCAAGGTCACCTGCATGGCGTTCTCCGGCACTGGGGATCAACGGAAGGCGGTTACCAGACGAATGTTCGGTAACGGGCGCAAGGGAGGCTAGTTCTCCCGCGTACCCAGCACAACACGCTCCGCAAGAAGCTGGCCACGGAGCGAGACATATGAGCCTGGCATGTGCACCCCGAACAGGCCGACCGGCCGGTCCGGGAAGACTGTACAAAACACCAGGTCATACCCGGGTCCACGGGCCGGGGGCGGTTTTCGCGCGGGGTGGGGCATCAGCGGCTCACATGGCGGAAATACGCAGGTTACGAAAGTTCCGCATTGCTCACGTACGGTTCGAAGAGCCCCACGATTTCCACCTCACGGAGGATCCTTGCGCGCGCTCCGCACACCGCCCGACTGGCTGACGCACCCCCTGCGCGGAGTGCGGGCCCTGCGGGGGCCCGTGCCCTGGGCGGCCGTGGTCCGCGGGGCCCTCGGCGTGGGACCGGTGGTGGCCGTCGGCGTGGCGTCGGGACACACCTCGTTCGGGATGCTCGCCGGGCTGGGGGCGATGTTCGCCCATATCAACGACCGCCCGGCCACCCGTGCCACCCGCGTCGTGCGCATCGGCCTGCCCGCTCTCGCCGGGGCCCTCGGGCTGCTGACCGGGGCCTGGCTGGGCACGCTGGGCCTCGGCAACTGGATCGCGCTCGCCCTCGCCGCGGTCGGACTGGTCTCCGGTGCGATGAGCGCCATCGGCCCGGTCTGCTCCTCCGCCGGGGTGCAGCTGATGGTGCTCGCCGTCGTCGGGGCGGGCATGCCCCTCCCCGTAGCCCCGCCGGTCCGGGCGGGGCTGCTGCTCATCGGCGCGGCGTGGGTGATCGCCATGGCCGCCCTGCTGCCCCGGGTCATCCCCTCGCGCCAGGCCGCGCCCTCCGGTGAACGGGAGGCGGTGGCCGCCGTGTACGACGCCCTGGCCGGCCTGATGACCGCGGTCGGCACCGACGAGGGCCAGGCCGCCCGGCGCAGGCTGACCGCCGCCTACGACGCGGCGTACGAAGCCCTCTACGCCCACCGTCTCCCCCTGCACCGCGTCGACGAGGAGGAGCGGCGGTCGCGTGACCGGCTGGCGGTGGCCGGAGCGCTGAGCGAGGGCGTCCTGACCCTCCTGTGGGAGGACCAACCCGTACCCGAGCGCATCGCGCGCACCCCCGCCCAACTGGCCCGCTCGGTACGGACCGGACTGCCGCCGGGCCGGCTGCCCGCCCCGGTGCCCGACACCGCGGGCAATGTGGCCATGCACCGGGCCGTGCTGCTCGCCGCGCGGGTGTTCGACGGCGAACCGGCGCCGCCCGTCGGCGCGGTGGTCCCCGGCCACCGGCAGCGGCTGCGCCGCGCGCTCGGTCCGGCGGGCCGGGAGTACGCCGCCCGGGTGGCCCTGTGCGTGGGCGTCAGCACCGCCCTCGCCCAGCAACTGCCGGGCGCGCACTGGTACTGGCTCCCCGCCACGGCCGCCTTCCTGGTCAAGCCCGACATGGGCCCGCTGGTCTCGCGGGCCCTCTCCCGCGCCCTCGGCACCGCCGTGGGCGTGGCCGTCTTCGGCGGCCTCGCCACGCTGCTCGCCCCGGGCGCGGGCGACCCCGGCGTCTGGCCGGTGGCCGTCGCGGCGGTCTGCTCCGCGCTGATCCCCGTCTCCGTACGCCACTTCGCCCTCCAGACCGCCGTGCTCACCCCGCTGCTGCTCTCCCTGGTCTACCTCGGCGGTGACACCGACCCCGGGTTCACCCGGCTCACCGATACGCTCCTGGCCTGTGGCGTGGTTCTGGCCGCCGGGGCGCTGCCCGGGCTCGGCGGCCCGCGCGCCCAGGTGTCGGTGCGGCTGTCGCTCGCGGTCCGCGCCACCCGCGACCACCTCGACCGGGTGCTCACCGCCGAGGCGCCGTACGCCACCCGGCTGCGGCTGCGCCGCGAGGCCTACCGCGCGCTCGCCGACGCCCGCCGCTCGGTGGAGGTGGCCAGTGCCGAACACCCGCCGTTCGGCCGGGACCTGGCGGCCTGGGCGCCGGTGGTGCTGGCCCTGGAGAAGATCGTGGACGCGGTCACGGCCTGCGGCGTACGGCTCGACCAGGGCGCCCCGCAGCCCGATCCCGCCCTCGCGGCCCGGCTGCGGGCCGCGCTGTCCGACCTGGCCGACGCCGTCGCCACCCGCCGGCCCCCGACGGACCTCGTCCTGCCCTCGGGGGCGGCGGTGGGCGACTGCGCGACCATCGCGGATGTCACCGCCGGGCTGCGCACGGTGCGCGACCTGGCGGCCGGCTGACCCCGGTCACCTCCCAGGCGACCGCCGGCTGACCCCGGTCACCTCCCCGGTGGCGGATTGCCCGGCGCGCAGAGTGGCACACCGTCCTGCCACGCACCGCCCTTGAGATAGATGTTGCTGATCCATCCCTGGCGGTCGGAGAGATAGCTCCAGGCGTCGTTGGTGTAGCCCTCGGCCGTCACCTGCTCCGCGTGGACCTGGCACTGGACCCGCACCTGGCTGGGCCTCTGAAGCGTGGTCACGGCCGGTGAGCCCTGTGCGGGGTCCCGGTGGACCCGTACGTCATCGCCCCAGGTGTTACGGAAGTCGACGTTGTCGCCGTAGCCCCCGCCCTGGTCGGTGTCGCATTCGGGAATGCCCTCCAGCCAGGCGCCGCCCCGGACGTAGATGTTGGACACCCACGCGTTGCGGTCCGGCAGATGGGCCCACGCGTTGTTGGTGACACCGTCCGCGGTGACCTCCTCGCCCCGCGCCTGGCAGTCGACGCGTACCGTCGTCGGCTTCGCCAGCGCGTCCGTCGCCTGGGCCTTCGAGGACGGACCACTGCGCAGGGTGACATCGGTGCCCCATGTCTGGCGCTGAGATCCGGCGCCGTCACCGGGCGGTTGGCCCTGACCCGGATCGCCGTCACACGCCGGGACACCCGGAATCCACTCCGGCCCCTTCACATAGATGTTGCTGACCCAACTGCCGCCGTCGTCCGGCAGATGCGACCACACATCGCTGGAGTAGCCCTCGGAGGTGACCCGCTCGGCACGCCGCTGGCAGTCGACGCGGATCCCCGTCGGCCCGGGGAAGGTGGAGTGCACCGCGGAGCCGATGGACGGCTCGGTGTGGGTGCGCACATTGGTGCCCCAGGTGGACTGGGGCGCGTCACCACCGCCGCCACCACCCGCGCCACTGATCCGCACGGCACCGGTGTAGTCGTCATGGCTGCGCAGCGGGGCCACCCGGATCTTCTCATCGGACTGCGGGGCCTCGGCGATCTGCCCGTTGCCCAGATAGATCGCGGTGTGGTGGATATTGCCCTCGGTGCCGAAGAACACCAGATCGCCGGGGCGCAGCGCGCCCTCGCCCTGCCCCGCCGTCATCCGCACCGGCCACGAGGCGTTGTACATCTGCTCCGCCGTGCGATCGCCCAGCACGTCATAGCCGGTGGCCTTGTAGAACGCGTAGCGGACGAACCCCGAGCAGTCGAAGCCCTTGCGGTCCGGGTCGTTTCTGCTCCGTTCCGGGTCCGAGGAGTCCACATGGCCGAAGGTGGCCCCCGGCGGATTCACCCCGTGGCCGCCGCCCCAGGTGTACCAGGTGTCCGCGCCGACCACCGCGCACGCCTCCTTGATGGCCGCGGCGCCCGTCGCGTCGGTGTCACCGTGCGGTGCGCACGACTTGTCGTTCGGGTCGTTCGGCGGCGCCGGAGGGTCGTCCGGCCGCCCCTGCGGGGGCGGTGGAAGGTCCGGCGGGTTGGTGTCACCGGTTCCGGGGGCCGGTGGCGGCCCCGGAGGCACGGTGTTCCGTTCCGCCTGGTGCGTCAGCGCCGATTCCACCGCCTGGGCGCCGGTGGAATCGGCGCCACGGGCGTAGTCGCCGTGCGGTCCCTCGCTGTCCGCGGCCCGTTTGGCGATGTCGACCCAGTCCCCGGGCAGGGTCTGACCGGGGCGGTTGCAGAACTGGTCGTCCGCGCGGCAGATGTCGTGGTACCGGCCGTCGCCGAGGAAACCGGAGAAGGTCTCCGGCACGGTGGCCCGCTGGAGCAGCCCGCCGTCGGCCGGCTGGGCCTCGGCCGGGGCGAAGTCAGGCGTCACCGTCCGCATCTGACCGCTCTGCGCCATCCCTGCCTGGCCGTTGCTCCGGCTGGGATCGGCCACGTTCACCACGGCGGCCACGGCCTCCTGGTTGGCCTGGAGCAGCGGATCCTGCATCGCCTGCTTCATCAGATGGGCACCCATGGAGTATCCGAGCAGGATGAGGTTGGTGCCCTTGCCGCAGTTCGTGTTGTACCAGCTCACCTCCTGGGCGAGCTTCTCCTTCCCCAGCCTCAGCGACTCGTTGTAGCCCGGCTCCCAGGGCCAGTACTGCAACGCGTTCGCGGGGTAGGAGAGATTGCGGATGTCCACGGCGTCGTCCGCCTGCGGATTGCCGTCCGGATCACGGGCGGCGGTGCCGATGCCCTTCGCCTTCAGGGCCTTGGTGATCCCGCCGATGTACTGGCTGTTGACGGGGCTCCCCCAGGGAGCCCCCGGCCCGGCCGAGGCGTCCGCGCCGTAGGCGGAGATGACCACCCACGGCTTGCAGACGGTCGGCTGAGGCGGCGCGGGATCGGCGTGGGCCTGTTGCGGGATCCCGAGCAGCGCACCCAGCAGGGCCCCCACACCGAGGATCCCCTGGACGACGCGCCCTCTTCTGCGTCCCATTGACGATCTCCCCCAGTTCACGCTCGTCGAGAGTGCTCGCTGCGCACGCTCTCAGCGGCAAAAAGGGGTCGTAAAGCGGCGGCGGACCGGGGTTTCAGAATGGGTCGGCGTTCTTCACGCCGGGGTCATCGATCTCACCGTGCTGTCATCGGGACGGTCGCGTCGAGGAGTTGGCGGACGCGGTGGCTCTCGGGGGCGTCTCCCAGCGGGTGTCTCCAGGCGGGTGTCTCCAGGCGGGTCCCGACCCGGCGGGGTCACGCGGGCCGGGGCCGCGGGGCGTTCCAGAGATGGTGCATGGCGTACGAGCGCCAGGGCCGCCAGCCCTCGGAGTCCTCGAGATGGGCTCCGGCGCCCCGGGCCCCGGCCCGTACGGCGACATCCGACTCCAGCAGCACATCGGGGTCGCTCAGCGCCCGCATCCTGATGTAACCGGACGTCCAGGGGCCGATGCCGCGCAGCCCCAGCAGCTCCTTCTCGGTCCGGTCGCGGTCGGCGCCCGCGTCCAGCCGCACGGTGCCGTCCGCGAGCGCGGTGGCGAGCGTGCGCAGCGTGGCGCGCCGGCTCTCCACCATGCCGAGCTCGGCGAACGGCGCCTCGGCGAGATCCTCCACGCGCGGGAAGAGATGGGTCAGCCCGCCGTCCGGCCGCTCCAGGGGGTTGCCGTACGCGGCGATCAGCCCATTGCCCAGCACCCGCCCGGCGGCCACCGAGACCTGCTGGCCGAGCACGGCGCGGAGGGCGAGCTCATGCGGGTCGGCGGCGCCCGGCGAACGCAGCCCCGGCCGCGCGGCCACCAGGGGCGCGAGCGCGGCATCGGCGCCGAGGCGCTCGGCGACCGCGTACGGATCGGCGTCCAGGTCGAACAGGCGCCGGATCCGCTGGATGGCGGTGGTCAGATCGCGCAGCTCGGTCAGGCGCAGCCGGCACTCCAGCCAGCCGTCGCCGGGCCGTTCGTCGACCTCGACGATGGCGCACGCGTGCGGCAGCCGCAGCGTGCGGCGGTAGGTACGGGCGCCCGGCGCGCCCACCATCTCCTCCAGGCCGGTGAGGGCCCGCCGGGCGAGGTAGTCGAAGACCTGGGTGGTGTCGTACGGACCGCGGTAGGCGAGCCGCAGCGGCACTCCGGCCGTTCCGCCGTTCGTCCCACCGTTGGTCCCCAGCACCCCGCCGGGCGCCCCCGTGGGCCCGGACAGGGCGACCTTCTCCGGCCGGGCGGCGCGCAGCTCGGTGGGGGTGGCGGCGTAGATCTCGCGCAGGGTGTCATTGAACTGCCGGACGCTGGAGAACCCGGCCGCGAACGCGATCTCCGAGGCCCGCAGCGCGGTGGTCTGGAGCAGGATCCGCGCGGTGTGGGCGCGCTGGGCGCGGGCGAGCGCCACCGGCCCGGCACCGAGCTCGGCGGTCAGCTGCCGCTGCACCTGCCGGGCGCTGTACCCGAGCCGGGCGGCGAGCCCGGACACCCCCTCCCGGTCCACCACCCCGTCCCCGATCATCCGCATGGCACGGCCGACGGCGTCCGCCCGCGCGTTCCAGTCGGCGGAGCCGGGCACGGCGTCCGGCCGGCAGCGGCGGCAGGCCCGGAACCCGGCGCCCTGTGCGGCGGCCGAGGTCGGGAAGAACCGGACGTTCTTGCGCCGGGGTGTGGTGGCGGGGCAGCTCGGCCGGCAGTAGATCCCGGTCGTGGCGACACCGAAGAAGAACTCGCCGTCGAACCGCGCGTCGCGGCTGCACACCGCCTCGTACCTGCTGTCGTCGCTCATCACACCTCCACTGTGCGCCATGGGAGGGGAGGCGTGCTGGCGGAAATCGGACATGGCGCTCATCGGAGATGGCGCTCGCCCTCCCGGGCGCCGCCGGGGGAGTGACCAGGTGCCCGGGTCGCGGATGGGCTTGTGCGCGGCGCGGAGCCGGCGCGGGTACGGACCGCTGGGGCCGGACACGCGGGCGCTGCTAGAGTTGGCGATGTGACTGCCGGGTCGGCCATGGGCCACGCACGAGTGAGGCGCCCGGCCTCGGCGTGAGCCCGAGGCGGGCCAGAGGCCCGCCCCTTCCTCCGTGTCCTTCCTCCTGGCGCCCGTCCGTGTGGCGCCTGTTCCAACGGATTCCACGATGCGGAGACACCACCACAGATGTCACACCACGCCCAGCCCCAGCACGACTCCGAGTCCACGGCCACCGCCGTCCAGCTGAATCACACCGCCGTCTACGCCCACGACCGGGCGCTGTCCGCCGAGTTCATCGCCGCGATTCTGGGGGTGGAGGCCGGAGCCCCGTTCGGCCCGTTTCTGCCCGTCGATCTCGGCAACGGCGTGACACTCGACTACTACGAGAAGCGCGACGAGCCCATACAGCCGCAGCACTACGCGTTCCTCGTGCCCGATGAGCGGTTCGACGCCATGATCGCCCGCCTGGAAGCGGTCGGCGTCACCTACTACGCCGATCCCCACCACACCGACCCCGGCCGGATCAACCATCTCTTCGGCGGCCGTGGCGCGTACTTCGACGACCCCAGTGGCCACAACATGGAGATCATCACCCGGCCCTACATCCGCCCCTAGCCACCAGCCCGGGCCGCGCGGGGGGATGAGCCACAGGGAGCGTCCGAAAGGGCGCCCCCTGCGGTTCTCGGGCACCGCGCACACGGTGATCCAGGCGCACACCATCCACGGCGGTATCCACTCCAACGAGGGCCACCACCCGTTCACCGGCGGTCGGCTCATAGGCCAGCTGCTGCTCGCGGGCTGCTCGACGGCGGTGGGCGCGAGTCTGCTCCTCTGGACGCGGGATGGCGGCAACGCGCCCGCGCTGCCCGGTCCGACGCTCGGGGCGGTGGGCATCGTACTGGCCACGTACGGCGCGTGGCTGGCGGTGCACGCCATCGTGCGCCACCGCCGGTCCAGGATCCTGTGGGGCGACCGTTCCGGCCCGGAGCTCAACGCGGCGGCCGAGCGGCTCGCGGGCGCCGTACGCGAGCAGTTGGGCCGTGAGGAGCGGCTGCGCCGCCTCCAGGATGTCCCCTTTCCCGCCGCCATCCACCAGGCGTTTCCCCGTGGATGAGCGAATGCCACCCCTGGCCGGGCCATGATCCGGTGCCCCCTAGACTGTCTCGCAATCCTCACGTTGATCGGAGCACGACATGCGTCGCCTTGCCCTTGCCCTCCTGGCATGTTCAGCAGCCCTCACACTCGCCGGGTGCGCACAGGACTTTGATCGGGGCCCTGACGGGACCGTCACCGACAAGGTCAAGGACGGGAAGAAGTTCTACCTGGTCGTGGATCCGGCCAAGGGCGGCGAGGAGAAGAAGTTCCGGGTCAGCAAGTACGACTACCACGACTGCAACCGTGGCTCGAAGTACCCCAAGTGCGTTGACGACTAAGGGCCGTTGAGCCTGAGCGTACTCATCGTCGGCCCCCGACCGTCCGCGGTCGGGGGCCGACGACTTTCGTTTCACCCGTCGGCCGAGGTGGCCACCGTCCGCGGCCGCCTGCCGCAGCGCGTGGCGGCAGGCCATGATCGCTGGGTGCCTGGTGCGGCCCCGGCGTACGGCGGTGAAGACACGGCGGGTGCGCCAGCCCCGGGGGAGCTGTCGCAGCGCGACGGTCGGGGGCGCTCCGTTCCATACGAGGCTGGGGAGCAGGGCGGCGGCGTGGCCCTGCTCGACGAGGCGGAGGTGGATCAGGAGGTCCGTGGTCTCGAACCGCACATCGGGCTCGAAACCGGCGTTCCGGCACAGGGTCATGGCCCAGTGGCGGGCGGCCGTGCCCTCGGGCTCCATGGCCCAGGGATGGCCGGCAAGCGAGCGCAACGAAGCCGTGGGGCCGCCCTTGGGGCCGGGCCCGGTGTCGCTCCGCCCACCGGCCGGTGCGGGCAGTGCGAGGTGGAGGGGGTCATCGAGCAGATCCTCCTGCTCCAGGCCGGGCGGCCGCGGGTTGGGGTTGCCCGGGTACTCCTCGGCGACGACCAGGTCGAAATCGCGGGCGTGAAGCGCGGGGATGGCCGTCTCCGGTGGCATCTGCGTGATGTGCGCCCGCAGGCCGGGATGACGGTCGCGCAGCAGGCTCAGCATGCCGGGCCCTCAGGGCGAGAGTGGCCGTCTGGAACGAGGCGATGCGCAGGGTGCCGGTCAGATCGGTGAGGGAAGTGGCGATGTCCGCCTCGGCGTGCTCCAACCGCTCCAGCACCGCCTCGGTATGGGCGACGAGGATCTCCGCCTGCTCGGTGAGCCGCACCCGCCGGCCCACCGGCTCCAACAGCCGGACACCGACCTCAGCCTCCAGCTGGGACAGCTGCTGGGAGACGGACGACGGGCTGTAGGAGAGGGCCGCGGCGACGGCCGCGAGGGTGCCGCGGTGCTTGAGCTCGCGCAGCAGACGCAGTCGGTGCAGGTCGAACACGGGGCTCCCGCTCTCCTCCCTGTGCAGGGCTCAATTGCCGTGAAGGGCTCACCATTCGTCGGTTCTGCCGATGAATATAGATGGGAAACATTCGCTGGACCGATGGGAGGTGCGGGCCGCACGCTGGCCACGTGTCCGCATACGCTTCCTCCACCGCCGAGCCGCCGTGGTTCGCCCGCCCCGCCGCAAGGGGCTGGACCTGTCCGCCCGCCCCCACCGAGGTACGGGATTTCCACGCCTCCCTGTCCGGTTACGCCCCCACCCCGCTGACCGAACTCCCGCCGCTGGCTGTCGAATTGGGGGTCAGGCGGGTCTTCGTCAAGGACGAGTCGTGCCGTCTGGGCCTGCCCGCCTTCAAGGCCCTGGGCGCGTCATGGGCCGTGCACCGCGCCCTCGCCGCGCGGGCCGCACGCGGCGATGCCACCGCATCCGTCGTCCTGGTGACCGCCACCGACGGCAACCATGGCCGCGCCGTGGCCCGGACGGCGCGTCTGCTCGGCCACCGTGCCCGGATCTTCGTGCCGCGAGGTGTCCATCCGGAGGCCGTGGCGGCCATCGCCGCGGAAGGGGCGGAGGTCTCCCAGGTCACGGGAGCATACGACGAGGCCGTGCGCCAGGCCGCCGAGGCGGCCGCCGAACCGGGTGCGTTCCTGGTCCAGGACACCGCCTGGCCCGGCTATGAACGGATACCGGGCTGGATCGTCGAGGGCTACTCCACCCTCTGTGCCGAAATCGACGAGCAACTCGCGGCCGCCGGAGCGGGGACACCCGGCCTCATCGCCATCCCGATGGGCGTGGGTTCGCTGGCCCACGCCGTCGTCACCCACTACCGCAGCCGTCCGGGCGGGCCGCCCACGGCGCTGCTGTCGGTGGAACCCACGGCCGCCCCCTGCGTCATCGAGAGCCTCACCCGTGGCGAACCGGTCAGCGTCACCACCGGCGAGACCATCATGGCCGGACTGAACTGCGGCACCCCCTCCAGCATCGCCTGGCCCCATCTGCGCGACGGTCTCGACGCGGCCATCGCCATCCCCGACGCCGCGAGCGCCCGCGCGGCGGGTGACCTCGCCCGGTTCGGCATCTCCAGCGGCCCCTGCGGCGCCGCCTCACTCGCCGGGCTGCGCGCCGCGCTCACCGGCGACGGCGCCGACGAGCGCCGCGCCGCTCTGGGCCTCGGCCCCGCCTCCACCGTGGTGCTGCTGAGCACGGAGGGCGCCGCGGCCAACCCCGTCGCCACCACCGCGGACATCTGACCCCCATCCGCATCCGACCCCCATGGGAGAACGAACATGACTTCGACGAGCGCGTCCAGAAGGTCATCGCCCAGGCCGCCGACGACCACGGCCTGGAACACCTCTCCCTGCTCTCCGGCGCCGGACACGACGCCCAGGAGATCGCCGCGCTCTGCCCCACGGCGATGGTCTTCGTACGCGGTGAGTACGACGGGATCAGCCACAACCCCCGCGAGTACTCCACCCCCGAAGCGTGCGCCCACGGTGTCGACGTCCTCGCCACCACCCTGCTCCGGCTGGCCATGCAGGGACCGCCCTGATGGGCGCGCCGGTCAGGCGAGCATCGCGGCGAAGCGCCGCGCGAAGAGATAGGCGTCGCCGGGCCAGCGGGCGGAGAGGTAGTTGCGGTCCCTCACGACGAAGGCGGGGGTGTCGTCGGTGGCCGTGCCACGGCGCCGCAGCTCGATGGGCCCGCGTTCGAACTGGGCGGGGTCGTCGAGAGCGGCCACGACCTCGTCCTGGACGTAGGCCGGGTACGTGCGGTAGTAGCGGCCACGGCGCCAGGCCGTGAGGTAGTACGCGGTCCGCTCCATGTAGCCGGGCAGACAGGTGGTGCGCCGGTCGGCGAGGAGGCCGCGGCCGGTGTCCGGGGCGCGGGTGCGGGCCAGGACGAGGACACCGTGGCATATGGCACCCACCGGGCGGTCCAGCCGCCAGAACTCCGCGACCTTCTCGCGCAGGAGGCCGGAGCCGAGGTACTGGCGCATCCCGGGCGCGTGGCCGCCGGGCAGGATCAGCCCGTCGTACGCCTCGGGCCGGAGGTCCGCCCAGGCCACGGGGCGACGGAAGGCGGCCTCGCCGGTCAGCTGCCCGTAGAACTCCCTGGGCTCGGGCTCCGCGCCGAGTTGCCCGAAGAGCACTCCGGTGAGCAGCAGCGGATCGGCCGCGGGTGGACCGTCGCCGTGTTCGGTGGCGAACACCACCTCATGGCCGAGGTCGGTCAGCAGTTTCCACGGCACGGCCACCTCGGTGACGTCGAAGTCCCGGTCGGGCAGGGGGAGGAGGATACGCACGAGGACTGCCTACCACAGGACCGGCGCCCCCGCCCCGACGCGCCTTCGCACCGGGGCAGGGGGAGGGTCGATTGCTGGACTACTTCCAGATGGAGTCGACCCACTCCGGGTGGTCGATGAACGGGTTCCGGTTGTGCTGGAAGCTGTCGTAGATGACCTCGTTGCGGTTCTTCTCGAAGTCGTCGGGCGGGTCCTCGGCGCTCCACTTCTTCAGTACGGACAGACGGCCGATGTTGGGCGCGGAACCGTTGTCGACCTTGTCGTTGGGCTCGAGGTCGGGGAAGCCGTCGTCTCCGTCGTAGCGGACGGCCATGTAGAGGATCATCCGGGCGATATCGCCCTTGACCTGGTCACGCGGTTCGAAGGAGTCGTCGTCGGTGCGGTTGCCCGGGGCGTCGGGCACCTCCTCGCCGCCGTTGTCGAAGTCCTTGTTGCCGCGGGTGCTGTTCACCTTCACATTGGCCGGGCGCAGATGGTGCAGATCGGTGCCGGGCCCGGTGGCCGTGCCGAAGTCGCCGTGCGACTTCGCCCAGACGTGCTCGCGGTTCCAGTCGTCGGGGTCGCTGCCGTTGGCGTCCTTGGCCTGGGAGCGGCCGGAGTAGAGGAGGATGACGTTCGACGGGTTGTCCGGGTCCTCGTCCGTGGACTTCAGCGCGTCCCACACCTCGTCGTAGGACAGCTTGGTCTGCTCGCTGATGATCGTGTGCAGCGCCGCCTTCAGCTCCGGGCCGCTCTTGCCCGTCGCGTCCTGGTAGTAGTCGTCGGGCGCCTGCACGGCCGTGGGCCGGGTGGTGTCCGCCGTGGCCGGTGTGTTGGCGGCGGCGACCGAAGGGGCGGCCACACCGGCCGCGGCCACGACGGCCAGCAGAGGAAGGCGCCGTGACCGGCGCGCGCGATGAGTGGACATGATGTGGGGGGTGTCCTCTCCGAGACGAGTACCCGGACCGCCAACTGGCGCCGCGGGTACGGATGTTCAAGGCACAAGCTCTCGGAGACTCGCATGTGTGACGCCCGAACGCGTGTACGCGATGTGCCCGTTCCGCGTGAATCCGGTGAACGCCCTGGGGCCGTGGAGGGGGCCGGCCGACGGGTCTGCCGTCGGGCCTGATCGGCGGAGCTGGCAGTATCGGCGTATGGCTGAACAGATCATCGCCGCGTGTGACGGGGCATCGAAGGGAAACCCCGGGCCCGCGGCCTGGGCATGGGTCATCGCGGGTACGGACGGTGAGGTGGAGCGCTGGGAGGCCGGGCCGCTGGGCACCGCGACCAACAATGTCGCCGAGCTGACCGCGCTGCGCGAGCTGCTGGAGTCCACCGACGCGGGCGTGCCGCTGGAGGTGCGCATGGACTCCCAGTACGCGATGAAGGCGGTCACCACATGGCTGCCCGGGTGGCGGAGGAAGGGGTGGAAGACCGCCTCGGGGTCGCCGGTGGCCAACCGCGAGCTGGTGATGCGCATCGACGAGCTGCTGGACGGCCGCACGGTGGAATTCGTGTACGTTCCGGCGCACCAGATCGACGGCGACCCGTTCAACGCCGCCGCCGACCGGGCGGCCAGCCACACGGCCCGTACCCAGCAGCCCGTGGGCACCTCGCTGGGCTCCGCCCTGCCACCGCCCGAGGCCCAGACGGGGACGCGCCCGGCCGGTCGTGGTGGCGCGGCCCGCCCGCGTACGGCGGCGGCGCAGGGGCGGGGGCGGAGCACCGCCGCGAAGAAGAGCACCGGCTCAAAGGGGTCCATCAAGGCGAAGTTCCCCGGCCGGTGCCGCTGCGGTACGCCCTACGCCAAGGGCGAGAGCATCAGCAAGAACTCCGACGGCTGGGGTCATCCGTCCTGCGCCACCTGAGCCACGGGGTGGATCAGGGCGGGGAGAAGAGCGCGGGGAAGCGGGGTGCGAGCCAGGGCCTGCGGCCCCAGGTGAGGACGCGGCCCGTGGCGACGGCGCTCCACGGTCCGAGACGGCCCAGCGCCATGAGGAGGAAGGCCGCGGGCTCGGTGAGGATGGTGCAGTCCGGGCGGCTCGGCGGGCTGGGTGTGACGGTCACCGCGCCGTCGGTGAAGGTGGCGCCGAAACAGGCGCCACCCCTCAGGCGGATGGCGTAGCGGGCGGTGAGCCCGGCGGCGGCCGTGGTGTCGAGCACCCGCGGCATGGCCGTGATCAGGAAGGGCAGGGTCAGCTCGACCCGGGCCCGGCTGAGCATGTGCGGGCGGCCCAGCGCACGGGCGAGGTCATAGCCGTGGCCGAGCATATGGGTCAGCAGATACGACCCCAGTACGTCGAGGCTCATCGGGCCCATCGGCGTGACCAGTTCGCCGTGTGACGCGTATGACGTGGGTGACGCGGTTGACGTGTTTGACGCGGGCCGGGCCGCGGACTGGAGGAAAGCTTCGGCCTGCTCCACGATCATGGCGGCCAGCGGCTCGGCCCGGCGCTCGGCGAACGCGGCGAGCGCGCGCTGGTTCGCCTCCGCCAGCCCCTGCGGTGTGCCGTCCCCGTAGCCGCGCTCCTTGCCGTCCGCGAGGTGTGCCATCAGCTCATTGGCCTGCGCCAGATGCGCAGCCGCCTCCCCGACCGTCCACCGCGACCCGGGCACCGGAGCCCCGGTGTCGGATGCGCCGCGCAGCGTGGCGGCGATGTCGGCCGCGGTGGTACGTATCGCCTCGTCCAGCCCCGCGGGCCACGTGCCGCCGTCGCCCTGCCCGTTCACCGGTGCCACGCGCCCTCCCCACACCTGACCGGGAAGATCCCCCGGGATACGTACGGTGCCATGTGACCCACGGTCGCTGGTATCGCATCGCGGGTTACGGTGTCAGTACGATCCTGCCGAACACCTCGCCGGTGTCCATCTTCCGGTGCGCCAACACGGCTTGCTCCAACGGCAGCAGCTCGTGCACCACCGTGTGCAGTTCGCCGCGGCTCGCGGCGTCGAACTGCTCGGTCCGCACGGCACGACGATCGGACTCGGCCACGGTGTCGGAGCTGAACGTGGCGAACGACATGGACTTCCGGAACGCCGCCATCATCGTCATGCCGAAGTCCTGCGGTGGCATGCCTCCGACCGCGCCGACGGCCACCATGCGACCGTTCGGATTGAGCTTGGCGAAGAAGGACGGCAAGTCCGCACCGGCGACGATGTCGATGATGACGTCATGGCCGGAGGGAGCGTCGTCGCCTCCCGCGCCGGAGCGGTCCAGCACATGGGTGGCGCCGAGCTTGCGCAGCCGATCGCCACGCTCGGCCGACGACGTCGTGACCGCCACCGCCCCGGCGCCGCCACGCGCCGCGAGCTGGACCGTCATGATCCCGAGGCTACCGGCCGCGCCCCGCACCAGCACCGACTCGCCGGGAGCGAAGTGGGCATGGGACAGACCGAAGTGGGCCACGACTCCGGAGCTTCCCAGCGTCACCGCGTCGACGGCGGAGAGGCCCGCGGGGAGGGGGAGGATCTCCTCGACCGCGGCGATCGCCTGTTCCACGTAGCCGCCGCCCACGCCGGTGAACGCCCATACGCGTCGGCCGACCCATGACGTATCGACGCCGTCGCCGACCGCGGTCACGGTGCCCGCCACCTCGCTGCCGGGGATATGGCCTTCCTGGAAGCCATAGGCGGCGAGAGTGCCGCGCCGGATCACGGCGTCGGAGCCGCCGACACCGATCGCCTCATTGGCGATCAGCACCTGTCCGGCGGCGGGAGTCGGGACGGGGAGGTCGATCACCGCCAGACCTTCGGGAGGCCCGAACGCCTGGATCGCGACTGCCTTCAAGGTCGTCTCCTTGCTCTGGGATGGATGGGGTCGGTGGGATCGACGGGATCAGTGAGCTCGACGGGCTCGACGGGCTCGACGGGAGCGATCGGAACCGGCCCGAGGGACGCTAACGGACGCCCCCGTCCACTTGGCTAAAGTGAGAGCGGTGACCGACCGTTTGCCTCACACGCTGCGCTCCGACGCCTCGGACAACCGGGAGCGCATCCTCGACGCGGCCCGCGCGCTGTTCGCCACCGAGGGGCTGAAGGTGCCGATGCGGGAGATCGCCCGGCACGCCGGGGTCGGCCCCGCCACGCTGTACCGCCATTTCCCGACCAAGCAGATGCTGGCCACCGAAGCTTTGAGGGACGAGATGCGCGTATGCCGCGCCATCGTCGACGAGGGGCATGGCGAGCCGGATCCGTGGCGCGGCTTCTGCCTCGTGATCGAGAAGACCTGTGAGCTGCACGCCCGCAGCCGGGGCTTCACCGAAGCCTTCATGTCGACCTTCCCCGATGCGATGGACTTCGCCGCGGAGCGCGCGTACGCGCTGAGATCGATGGCCGAACTGGCCCACCGCGCCAAGGACGCCGGCCATCTGCGCCCCGACTTCGTCCTGGACGACCTGGTCCTGATGCTGATGGCGAACAGGGGCATCCACACCTCGTCGAAGGCGGCCCGGGTGGCGGCTTCCCGGCGCTTCGCCGCGCTCGTGATCCAGGCGTTCCAGGCCTCGCCGCAGCACTCACCGCTGCCGCCGGTGGCACGCTTGGCATCCGCGGCGCCAGGCGAGATCACCTGACGACGCGGCTCAGGGCCGGCCGGCCCGCGTAGTTTTCTGGCGGTCGGCCGCCGGAAGACCGAGGAAGCTGGAGGGTCGGGCATGGGCCTGTGGGACAGGGCGCTGGATGCCGCGGGGGTCAGCGATCCCGATCTGCGGGAGGACTACACGCGGCAGCGGAAACTGGTCGCGGGCTACCGGCGCAGTTCCTACCTCGCCGTGCGTCTGCTGCTGCCTCCGCCGTTGCTGCCACATGTGATCGCGGCCACCGCCTTCATGCACCACACCGACACCCTCCTCGACAGCGGCCCCGTCGCGGAGCGAGCCGGGGCCTGCGCGAAGTGGGTGAAGGAGGTGCGTGACGGCCTGGCCGGTGGCGAAAGCGCGGATCCCGCCGTACGGCCGCTGCTGCACACCGTCTCCGCGCACCCCGGGATGCGCGGCCGGGTCGAGGACTTCCTCGACGCGGCCGCCATGGAACTGGAGTTCACCGGATTCGCCACCGAAGCGGACTACCAGCGCTACGTCGACGCCTACGCTCTCCCGGCGTTCATGCTGATCGCGGGCCTGATCGCCGGAGAGGACCCCGCACCGGACTACCGCGAGGCGTGCCGCATGTACATCGACGGCAGCCAGCGCCTGGACTTCGTCAACGACCTGGCCGAGGACCTCGCCGACGGGCGCCTGAATCTGGTGCGGGAGACGCTCGACGCTCACGGTGTCACCCGCGCCGACCTGGAGAACGCCCGGGACACCACCGCGATCCGCGGCCTTCTGGCGCACCTGCTCGGCGAGGCCCGTGAGTGCCTGTCCACCAGCCGGAGCATGGTCGGCCTCGCACCGCCCGAGGGCCGACCGCTCTTCCGCGCCATGATCGAGATCGAGCTCCTCACGACCACGGCAGCCGCCACCAAGGGCCCGGGCCTTCTCCGCGCCCCCGCCCGTCCGCCGCTACCGGCCACCGCGCGGGTCCTGCTCCGGGAGCGCCGCGGCGCCCGTCACCTGCGCTGACCCCTTGTCGTCCGTGGCACCTTCCGTGGCATCTTCCTTGGCACCTCAGGAAGCGCGCGCCTCGCCGGTCTCGCCCGCATCGGCGGCCGCATCCGTGGTGGCCGCCGAATAGAAGACGGACTTCTTCTGCTTGGTGCGGTGTGCCTGCCCCTTGGCGACGAGTGATTCGAGAGTGCCGCGCACGACCGTGATCTTGATCTCACGCTCCGGAAGAGCCTTGCTCAGCGCGGCGGTCACCTCTGCCGCCGAACGGGGCTCACCGTGCTGGGCCAGGTCATTGCTCACCAGCTCCCGAAGCGTGGGCACCCCCGATCCCCGCACCCGCTGACGACGCGGACGGCCTCCGTCCGACTCCGCCCTCTTCCTCTTGCCACCGGCCGCGTTGGCCTTCTTCCTCGCCTTCCGCGTGGCGGACAGCGCCGCGACCTCTCGTTGCGCGTCCGGTTCCCCGGAGCCACTGCCGCCACCGCTCTCCGTGGCGCCACCGGTACCATCGTCACCAAGGGTCTGCCGCATGCTGAGCAGCAGCGCCCGGTTTTCCTCCAGCACCGCCAACTGCTCTTGCAGCGCCGCGATTTCGGCGCTGAGGCGTTCGTGCTCGGCGGAGTTGCGTTCCAGGTCGGCCGCGACCTGAGCCGCGTACTGGGACTTCAAGTTGGCGCTCTCGGCAGGAGTGTCCACTACGAGCTCCCTCATCTGGGCTCATTGCACGTTGGTGGTGGATGGTACATCCGCGTGAATGCCACGTGCCTCTGACGGTTTATCAAGCGTGGCTCCTCCGGTAGTCGTCGTTCGGGTTCAAAGTCTCTTGTACCCGTTAAGGTGACACTCGTAAGGTGATATCCGTAAGGCTAATCAAGAGGCAGTCCTCCACCCCGCAACAACCGAGGAAGGCGCGATGACGACTACGACATCCGGGACCGCTTCCGCCGAGGAAGCACCGTTCTTTCCCGCCCCGCGAAGCTGTCCGTTCAGCGCGCCTCCGCAGCACACCGCGTTCCGGGAAGCGGGTGGGCTGCACAAGGTCACCATCTGGGACGGTTCCACGCATTGGCTGGCCACGCGGCACGCGGACATCCGGGCCGTTCTCTCCTCCCCGTCGTTCAGCGCCGACGTACGCCACCCGGACTTCCCGCTGGTTCACTCCAATCAGCCCGAACACGAGGGCGGTCTGTTTCTGCGGCTGGACGACCCGGAGCATGCCCGGCTTCGGCAGATGCTCACCAAGGAGTTCAGTGTCAGGCGCACTCAGGCGATGCGCGAGCAGTTGCTGCGGATCACGGATGAACTGATCGATGGCATGCTCGCCAAGGGCGGTCCGGTCGACTTCGTCCAGGACTTCGCGCTGCCCCTGCCCTCGCGGGCCATCTGCCTCGTCCTCGGTGTCCCTTACGAGGACCACGCCCTCTTCGAGCGGCACGCCAACGCCGGGACGGATCTGGACGTCAGCCACGAGGAGCGCGCCCGTACGCAGCGGGAGGCGTTCGCGTACTTCGAGGCCCTCGTGGAGCGGAAGCGCCGTGAGCCCTCGGACGACATGATCAGCCGGTTGCTGGAGCATCACACCGGGCCGGACGGGTTCGCGCCCGAGATGTTGCCGGTCCTGGTCGGGATTCTGGTCGGCGCCGGGCATGAGACCACCGCCAATATGCTGGGCCTGGGCACGGTGGCGCTCCTGGTCAACCCCGAGCAGCGGGACCGGCTGCGGGACCGCCCGGAGTTGGCGCCGAGCGCCGCGGAGGAGATGCTGCGCTACTGGAGCATCGTCTCCACCGATCCGCGGCGTGTGGCCCTCGAGGATGTCGAGGTGGGCGGGCAGCTCGTCCGCGCGGGGGAGGGAGTCATCGTCTCGCTGATCGCGGGGAACCGGGACCCCCGTGTCTTCGGCGCCAACGAGGGTGAGAGCCCCGCGGACACGCTCGACATCGGGCGCGACGCCCGCCGCCACGTGGCGTTCGGATTCGGCTCCCACCAGTGCCTGGGGCAGAACTTGGCGCGGGTGGAGATGCAGGTCGCCTGGCCACGGCTCTTCGAACGCGTCCCCGGGCTGCGGCTCGCCATCGCCGAGGACGAGCTGCGCTTCAAGAGGAACTCCATCGTCTATGGCCTCACCTCCCTTCCGGTCACCTGGTGAGCGGCGTACCGGAGAATGTGACGCATGAACGAGGACACCGCCACCGACACCACACGTAGGCGCAATCCCCGTGGCCAGGGGGACCGGCTCCGCGCGGAGATCCTGGCCGCCGTGGCGCGGCTCCTCGACCAGAAGCTCAGCGGAAACCCCCTGCCGGTGTCCCTCCGGGAGGTGGCACGCGAAGTCGGCATCGCCGCACAGAGCATGTATCTGCACTTCGCCGACAAGGACCAGCTCGCCCGCGCCGTCGCCGAGGACGGCTACCAACGTGTCGTCGCCGCCATGCGCGACGCCGACACTCAGGCAGCTGCCCAGGGGGCCGACGCCGGTGAACGCCTCCGCGCCCAGGCGCACGCCTTCTGCACCTTCGCCCGCACCGAGCGCGGTGTCATCCGGCTGATGTTCGGCCATAACTCGTCCAGCTTCGGTGAACCCGGCCGGACCCACCCGGCCCGTCTGCTGTGGCGGCAGTGGGTCGATGCCATCCACAGCTGCGAGGCGGAAGGGCTGCGCCGGCCGGACGGCGCCGAACAGACCGCGATGCTCCTGTGGTCCGCCCTCTTCGGCCGTTTCGCGCTGTGGACCTCCAGCTTCGGGCGGCAGGACGCGCGGGAGCTCGCCACCTTCGCCGACCGCGTCGTCGACACGCTGCTGCGCGACGCGCAGCGCTGACCGGGTAGTGGAACGCGGCGTGTGCCGCATACGGCAGACTGCGTGCGGCATCATGATCACTCGCCGTTCCCGGACTTCCCGTACCGGCGCGGTGATCGGCCCGCCGCCAACCGGCCAAGCACGTGAAAGGAACCACGGATGACCTTGGACGCACGACCGATACCCACCGACACGGACTCAACGGCAGACGCGGTGGCGGACGACCTCCCGGCCACGATGCGCGCCGCGCGGTTCGACACGGCGGCGGGCACGTTGAAGGTCGAGGACGTGCCGGTGCCACGGCCGGGAGCGGGCGAGGTCGTGGTCAAGGTGGCCGCGTGCGGCATCTGCCAGTCCGACCTGAGCCAGCTCGACGGCCATATCCCGCCCCGGCTGCCGGTGGTCACCCCCGGGCACGAGGCATCGGGCGTGGTGGCGGCGGTCGGCGACGGCGTCGGGCACTGGAAGGCGGGGGACCGGGTGGTCCTGGGCGCGGGGAAGGCGTGCGGCACGTGTCCCGCCTGCCGGTTCGGCGGTGGCACGAACACCTGCGAGGACCTCCAGGTGATGGCCTTCCACTACGACGGGGCCTGGGCCGAGTACGTCCTGACCGACGCCACCACGCTCATCACCGTGCCCGACTCCGTACCCCTGGAACACGCCGCCGTGCTCGCCGACGCCGTCTCCACCCCGTACGGCGCCATCGACACCGCCCGGCTGCGGTCGGCCGAATCCGTGGGCATCTGGGGGCTGGGCGGTCTGGGTACCCACCTCGTGCAGCTCACCCGTATCTGCGGAGCCTCCCCGATCGTCGCCCTCGACCCCCTCCCCGCCGCGCGCGAGCGCGCCCTCGCCCTCGGCGCCGACTTCGCGCTCGACCCGACCGACGGTGACACCAAGGTCAGGCTGAAGGAGATCACGGGCGGCAAGGGCCTGGACGTCGCCTTCGACTGCGTCGGCCGTACGCCCTCCTTCACCCAGGCGGAGCGTGCCCTCGGCCACCGGGGCCGTCTGGTGCTCGTCGGGATCTCGCCCGACCCTCTGGCCGTGGGCCCGGAGCTCCACTTCGTCCGCAACCGCCATACGGTGATCGGACACACCGGGTATCGCATGGAGCATCTGGAGGACCTGGTCGAACTCACCGCCCGGGGCCGGCTGGACATCTCCGGGTCGGTCAGCGCGATCCTGCCCCTGGAGGAAGTGAACGAGGGCATCCGGCGGTTGCGCGGGCGGGAGGGCAACCCGATCCGCATCCTGCTGCGGCCCTGAGCGCGAGGCCGGGGCGACGGCCGGACTCCGCTCAGGCCCCGGCCGCCCGGGCGGTCTGATCGACCCGTGCGCGTACCCAGGCCATGAAGGCCCGCACCTCGGCGGTGGGCAGCGGGAGCGCGGAGGAGCGGGGGCGCTCGAAGCTGCGCACCGCGGTCTCGATGAGCGGCCGGAACTCCTCCTCGGCCAGGGCGACTTCCCGCGCCGCCGTGCGCTTGGCCGACCAGCGGCCCGTACGGCAGAACACCACCGAGCGGCAGCCGTTGAGCACACGGTTGTCGGCGAGGTGACCTTCGCCGTCGCTGTGCTCACGGACGGAGGCCCGGATCGCGGCGAGCAGATCCGGGCGGTCCGGTGCGGCGACCACCTCCCGGGCCGGGCGGCCGTACAGCGTCAGCCCGGTCTGGTGGGCGACGGAGCGGTCGATGACGTACCAGAACGCCGGGGACCGCGCCGCTTCGACGTCGGCCCGGCTCGGCAGCAGCGGGCCGGTGTTGAGGTCCAGAAGGTACTTGGCAGCGCCCGAGGGACGGCGGACGAAATCCGTTCCGTAGACCACCAGTTCCAGCCCCGCCGCCGGGCAGGGCAGCTGCGGGTGGGCGAGGGCCCCGGCGAGGTCGTGCAGTGCGGGTCCGGGCAGTGCAGGCTCCACGACGACCGTCACATCGACGTCGCTGCGTCCATGGCGGTAGTCCCCGAGCGCGAGGGAGCCGACCGCGAGGACGCTCACCAGATGGGGCCCGCACACCGTGCGGGTGCGCCGGACGAGTTCTGCCAGATAGGGCCGCAGTTCGGTGGGGAGGGACCGGGGCCGCGGATCCTCGCGCATGTGAGCCACGTGCTCAGTATCCCTTCCCGCCATGTGGGTCATTCATCCCCTATTGTGCCGTTTGTTGTAGAGCCTTCGTGAGCGGGATGGAGTCGGGACGTGGCCTTCGTGTCCGGCATGGGGTCCCTGGTACCGCTGCTGGCCGTGTGTGCCGGGTACTTCATGGTCATCCTGGATGTGACGGTCATCAATGTGGCCGTGCCCGTGATCGGCCGGGAGCTGTCGGCCTCGCTCACCGGCATCCAATGGATCACCGACGGATACACCCTGGTCTTCGCCGGGTTCCTGCTCAGCGGCGGTGCGCTGGGGGACAGGCTGGGAAACCGCCGGATCTTCTGCGCCGGCGTGGTGGTGTTCACCGTCTCCTCGGCTGCGTGCGCCTTCGCGCCGAGTGCCCCCTTCCTCGTCGCCGCCCGGGTGGTGGAGGGCCTCGGCGCGGCGCTGATCGTGCCCGGCTCGCTGGCCCTCCTCCAGCAGGCGTATCCGGCTCCGGCCGCCCGCTCGCGGGCCTTCGGGGTGTGGGGTTCCGTCGCGGGGATCGCGGCCTCGGCGGGACCGCTGCTGGGCGGGCTGCTGGTGTCCACCGTGGGCTGGCGGTGGGTGTTCCTCGTCAATCTGCCCGTCGGCGTCGCCTGTCTGGTCCTGACGCTGCGTCGGGTGGCTCCCTCCGACCGGCTCACCACCCGGCCCCTCGACTGGCCGGCGCAGTGCGCCGTCGTGGCGGCGGTGGCCCTGCTGACCGCCGCGCTCAACGAGGCGGGCCGGCGCGGATGGTCCGATCCGGCCGTCCTCGCCGGGGTGGGACTGTCCGTACTGGCCGCCACGGCGTTCGTGGTGCGCGAGCGACTGGCCCGCTTCCCCGCCGTGCCGACGAGCCTGCTGCGCTCCCGTGCGCTGGGCGGCGGAGCCGTCATCGGCCTGCTGTTCAACTTCGGCTTCTACGGCATGGTGTTCACCGCCAGCCTGGACTTCCAGCACCAGCGCGGCTACAGCGCCCTCGTCACCGGCCTCGCGCTCTTCCCCGCGGTGGCGATGACCATGTTCGCGTCCATCCTCTCCGGGCGGCTGGCCCGCACGACCGGCGACCGTCCGCTGGTGTGCACCGGCATGCTGCTTGCGGCCCTGGGCCTGGCGGGCTGGGTCGCGGCGGGAGCCGAGCCCGCCTACCCGCTGCTGGTGGTCCCGATGATGGCAGCGGGATTCGGCACCTCCTTCGCGCTCACCGGCTCCGCCTCCACCGTCATGGGCGCCGCGCCCCCGGCGTACTCGGGGACCGCCTCCGCCCTGTTCAACACCACCCGCCAACTCGGCAGCGCCACCGGCGTGGCGCTCGGCGGCACCCTGCTCGCCACGGCCGCCGACTACGGCGAGGGGCTGCGCACCAGCATGGCCATCGGCGCCCTCGCCTATCTGACCGCCGCGGGTCTCGCGTGGTTCTGCGTACCGCCCATGTCCCGGAACCAGGCACCTGACGCGGAGGCCCACCCGGGCTGAGCGGTCCACGAGGTCCCTCCCCCCCGCCTCACCGACTCACTACTCGGCTCCTCCGGCGAAGCCATAGTGAAGCCCGCGGCCGGGGACCGGCAGTCCCGCGGGCAGCCGTGCACCGGAGAGTTCGGGCACGGCGACGGCGCCCCAGTCCACACCCCCGTCCGCGAGGTGCGGGCCGAGGTCGAGCGAGCCCACCTCCGCGCCGTCCACATAGGCGGTCAGGGTGGGTTCGCCACCGATGCCGCCCTCGGCCGACGTGAACCACTTGTCGCTCGCCCAGCGGATCTCATCGGCGTCGGACGCGACGATGGTCGCGCTGTGCCGCACGGAGCCGCTCCATGCCTCGTCCTCCATGACGTAGAAGCTGTACGTGTCCTCCGCCGCGGGCTTGTCACCGACACCGAGGAGTATGGCCAACTCGTCCAGCCCGGCCTCCGCGCGGCGGTCGGGACCGGCCGCGCGTATCCGGGCGTACAGCTGCTCCGCCTCGATCTGCCGCCGTTCGACGGTGCTCTCGTCCTCCCCGTACCACTTCATGACGTCGGGGTTCATGTCCAGGCACGCCTCCCAGTAGGAGATCTGCTGGGCAAGGCGCCCGGTCAGCAGGGTCAGAGCCGCGACATCATCGGGGCGCGCCTCCACGGCGGCGCGCAGCCAGGGCTCTTCGGGCCAGGTCGGCTCGCCGTCCCCGGGCTCGGCCGGGTCCGCTGCCGTCAGGCACAGCAACCGCCCCAGCCGCAGCGCTGCTTGGGCATCGCCCGCGGCCGCCGCGGTCCGCAGCCGTGTGAGGGTCTGGTCGGTGATCGTCATGGGACGACGCTACGCCCCACCACCGCGCGGCCGACGGGATATGCCCAGGGAGTCAGACCATGGCCGGCAGTTTGGGCAACAGCTTCTCGATCGTGATGGGGAAGTCCCGCACCCGCACTCCGGTGGCGTTGAACACCGCGTTGGCCACCGCCGCACCGGATCCGCAGATGCCCACTTCACCGATGCCCTTCGCGCCGAGGGCATTGGCCTTGTCGTCGTATCCCTCCAGGACGACGGCGTCGATGTCGGCGGGGATGTCGCCGTGGACCGGCACCAGATACCCCGCGAAGTCCCGGTTGACGAAGGCGCCGGACCGCGGGTCGACGACGGCCTCCTCCTCGAGGGCCGCGCCGACGCCCCAGATCATGCCGCCGATCAGCTGCGAACGGGCCGTCTTCGGGTTGAACACACGGCCCACCGAGAACACGCTGAGCATCCGCCGCAGACGGATCTCGGCGGTGTCCGCGTCCACGCCCACCTCGGCGAAATGGGCCCCGTAGGTGTTGATCGAGTAGTCCGAGTAGTTCGGATCGTCGCCCATGAAGCGGGTCTTGCCCTCCGCCTCCACACCGTCGGGATGGTGGCGCGCGACGATCTCGCGCAGCGCCTCGGACGCATCACCGATGGCCACGTCGCCGTCGGAGAACACGGCGTCCGCCGGGTCCCGGCCGTGCAGCGGGGAGCGGGTGTCGCCGCACGCCGCGTCCAGCAGTCTCGTGCGCAGGGCCGCGCACGCCCGGTGCACCGCGGTGGACGAATTGGTGGCGCCCCACGAGCCGCCCGATCCCCAGCTGGAGGGGTGATCCGAACGTCCGAGGTCGATCCGCACCCGTTCCAGCGGGAGTCCGAGTCCCTCGGCCCCGACCTGGGTGAGGATGGTGTACGTGCCCGTGCCGATGTCGGTCATGTCCGTCTGGATGACGGCGGTGCCGTCCGGCTCCAATCGCACCCGCACCGTCGTCGGCCCCTGGAAGTGTCCCCGGATGGCGGCCGACATGCCGTAGCCGATCAGCCACTGTCCCTCGCGCACACTCGCGGGCGTGGCCGGGCGGTTCTCCCAGCCGAACCGGCGCGCGCCCTCGCGCAGGCACTCCACCAGGTGCCGGTCGCTGTACGGCACGTTCCGCTCGGGATCGACGGTGGGCTCGTTGCGGATCCGCAGCTCGACCGGGTCCATCCCGAGCGCGTCGGCCAGCTCGTCCATCGCCGACTCGACCGAGAGCATGCCCGGCGCCTCGCCCGGCGCGCGGACGTCCGTCCCACGCGGCAGGTCGAGCGCCGTCAGCCGGTGGCTGGTCAGCCGGTGCGGCGCGGCGTAGAGGCTGCGGACGGTGGCGGCGGTCTGCTCGGCGTACTCGACGTCGGGGTTGGTGTGCATGGTGACGTCGTGGGCGATCGCGGCCAGCCGTCCGTCGCGCCCCGCGCCCAGCCGGACCCGCTGGTTCGATATGGGGCGCATACCTACGAGCTGGAAGACCTGCTGCCGGGTCAGGGTGAGCTTGACCGGCCGGCCCAGTGTGCGGGCGGCGAGCGCCGCCAGGATCGTCTCGGAGTGGATGCCCAGCTTGGAGCCGAAGCCGCCGCCGACGAAGGGCGTGACGATGTGCACCCGTTCCGGATCCATCATCAAGGTGGCGGCGACCGAGTCCCGCGCCGCGTCGGTGATCTGGCAGCTGACGTAGACGACCAGGTCCTCGCCGCGCGGTGCCACCATGGACGCGTTCGGTTCGATCGGCAGCGAGAACTCGTACGGCGTCGTGTACTGCTCGTCGACCTTGACCTCCGCACCGGCGAACCCGGCGTCGAAATCACCCACCGCGGTGTCGGTGGGCAGACCGGCGTTGACCGTCTTCGGGATGTAGGTGTCGTCCTCGAACTCGCCGAAGTCGAAACGGCCCCGCCCGGCGCGGTATTCGACCTCGACCAGGTCGGCCGCGTCCCGGGCCTGCTCGAAGGTCTCGGCGACGACCAGTGCCACCGGCTCGCCGTAGAAGTGGACGTCCGGACCGGTCAACATCGGCTGCGCGCGCCAGTATTCGAAGGGAATGGACTCGTCGCGGGGGCCCTGCGCCGGGGCGTTGAGGTAGGTCATCACCAGCTGGACACCGGGCGCGCCCTCCGCGTCCTCGGTGTCGATCCGGGTGATGCGGCCCTTGCCGATCGTCGCGCCGACGATGAAGCCGTAGAGTGGCTGACCGGCCTCCCAGTGCTCGTACGCGTAGGTGGCCCGGCCGGTTGCCTTCAGCGGGCCGTCGACGCGGTCCACAGCTTGCCCGATCATCCCGCCTCCTCAGCTCGCCCCGGCCGCTTGCGCCAGCGTGCGGCAGAGTGTGCGCTTGGCCAGCTCGATCTTGAAGTCGTTGTCACCCCGCCCGACCGCGCCGCGCAGCGCCGCCTCGGCGGCGGCGCGATAGGTGTCCATCCTGGCCGGACGGTCGGTCAGCGCGTCCTCCGCCTCGACGGACCGCCACGGCTTGTGCGCCACACCGCCGAACGCCACCCGCGCCTCCCGGATCGTTCCCTGGTCGGTCGAGACGACGGCCGCCACCGAGACCAGCGCGAACTCGTACGACGCCCGGTCGCGCACCTTGCGGTAGATCTGCCGGCCCGGCAGGGGTTGCGGCAGCAGCACGGCCGTGATCATCTCGTCGTCACCCAGTACGTTCTCGATGTGCGGCGTATCGCCCGGCAGCCGGTAGAAGTCCGTGATGGCGACGCGGCGCTCCGAACCGTCGGCCCGCAGCAGCTCGATCTCCGCGTCGAGCGCGGTCATCGCGACGGCCATGTCCGAGGGGTGGGTGGCGATGCAGGACTCGCTCGCGCCGAGGATCGCGTGGATCCGGTTGAACCCGCCGATCGCCGCGCACCCCGATCCGGGGTTGCGCTTGTTGCAGCCCGCGGCCGTGTCGTAGAAGTAGGGGCAGCGCGTGCGCTGCACCAGATTTCCCCCGGTGGACGCCTTGTTGCGCAGCTGGCCCGAGGCGCCCGACACCAGCGCCTCGGACAGCACCGGATAGTGGGTGCGCACGCGGGGATCGGCCGCCACATCGGAGTTCCGCGTCTGGGCGCCGATGCGCAGTCCACCGTCCGGCAACTCCTCGATGTCCCGCAGCGGAAGCCGGCTGATGTCCACCAGATGGCTGGGGTATTCGATGTCGAGCTTCATCAGGTCGAGCAGATTGGTGCCGCCGCTGATGAACTTCGCGCCCGGCTGGGCCGCCGCGGCGACGGCGGCCCGGGTGTCCGTCGCCCGCTCGTAGGTGAAGGACTTCATATGGCGCCTCCCTCCGCGCTGTCGCGGATGGCCGCGACGATGTTCGGATAGGCGGCGCACCGGCAGATGTTGCCGCTCATCCGCTCGCGGATCTCGTCATCGGTCAGGGCGACCCGGGGCGAGGACACGTCGGTGGTGGCATGGCTGGGCCAGCCCGCCTTCACCTCGGCGAGCATGCCGACGGCCGAACAGATCTGGCCGGGGGTGCAGTAGCCGCACTGGAAGCCGTCACGCTCGACGAAGGCCCGTTGCATGGGGTGCAGATGGCCGGGATCGCCCAGGCCCTCGATCGTCATGATCTCGTCGTCCTCGTGCATCACGGCGAGTGTCAGACAGGAGAGGACGCGCCGACCGTTGATCAGCACCGTACAGGCGCCGCACTGCCCATGATCACACCCCTTCTTGGTCCCGCTCAGGCGCAGATGTTCGCGCAGCGCGTCGAGCAGCGAGGTCCGCGGATCCACCTCGAGCTGCCGCACCTGGTCGTTGATGTTCAGCTTGATCGCCGAGGGCGGGACCGGCTCGACCTGGTCCCGCCGCATGGCGTGCGTATCCGAAGCGCTCATCACGGCCCGCCTTCCTCGCTAGGTGCAGGTGTCACCCCGGATGTGCGGCGCGACTGCCGGGCACGCTCCCTGCCTACAGGCTCTCCCAAGAAGGCGGACGGCGCACCGCGAGAATGGCGGTGACGGTGTGTTCATCGTTGATGACCGAATGTGTGGAGGTGGCGCCGGGTGCCGTGGCCACGCGCGCTCCGGCGACCGCAGGTGTAACAGGGGTGCCTCCCGGGCACCCGCGCCCAGAAAGGATCAAGCCTCTCAAGAGAGCGGGCCCGGTCCGGACATCTGGCCGGGACCGCGGAACGGAAGGCCATGAGCAGCGGTTTCATGGGTCCGGGGGACTTCGGTCCAGATCCGTTCGAGGAATTCATGGCGCGATTTCTCGGCGGCGGACCGCGCCCCGGCCTCCGCCATATCGACATCGGCCGCCTGATGAGCGACCCCGCCCGGCAACTCGTCGCCGACGCGGCCACCTACGCCGCCGAGCACGGCAGTGCCGATCTGGACACCAAGCATCTGCTGCGTGCGGCGCTGGCCACCGAGCCGACCCGGGGGCTGCTGGCGGGGGCGGGCGCCGACACCGACGCGCTGGCCGCGGAGATCGACCGGATGAGCGGCGAGGGGCCGCGGCGGACCCAGCTGTCCGTCACCCCCGCGGTCAAGCGCGCCCTGCTGGACGCACACGAACTGGCCCGTACCAACGGCGCCTCCTACATCGGCCCCGAGCATGTGCTCGGGGCGCTGGCCGCCAACCACGACTCCACGGCCGGCCGCATCCTCAACTCCCTGCCCTTCGACGCCGCGGCGGGCCGGGGCGGACCGCAGAGCGCACCGGGCCGGCCGTCGGTCAGCAAGGCGGCCGGTCAGCAGTCCGGCCGACGGCGGGACACGCCCACCCTCGACAAGTTCAGCCGCGATCTGACCGACCTCGCCCACGCGGGGCGGATCGACCCGGTCATCGGCCGTGAGCAGGAGATCGAGCAGACCGTCGAGGTGCTGTCCCGCCGGGGCAAGAACAACCCCGTACTGATCGGCGACGCCGGTGTCGGCAAGACCGCCATCGTCGAAGGACTCGCCCAGCGCGTGGCCGAGGGAGACGTCCCCGACATCCTCCTGGGCCGCCGGGTGGTCGCCCTGGACATGTCCGCGGTCGTCGCCGGCACCCGCTACCGCGGCGACTTCGAGGAGCGGCTGAGTGGCATCATCGACGAGGTCCGCACCCACTCCGAGGAGCTGATCGTCTTCATCGACGAGCTGCACACCGTGGTCGGCGCGGGGTCGAGCGGCGCCGAGGGCGGGTCCATGGACGCGGGCAACATGCTCAAGCCCGCCCTGGCCCGTGGCGAACTCCATGTCATCGGCGCCACCACGCTGGAGGAGTACCGCCGCCACATCGAGAAGGACGCGGCGCTGGCCCGGCGCTTCCAGCCCATCCTGGTCCCGGAGCCCTCCGCCGCCGACGCGGTGGAGATCCTGCGCGGCCTGTGCGACCGCTACGAGGCCCATCACCAGGTCCGCTTCACCGATGAGGCGCTGCTCGCCGCCGTGGAGCTGTCCGACCGCTACCTCACCGACCGGTTCCTGCCCGACAAGGCCATCGACCTGGTGGACCAGGCAGGCGCCCGGGTGCGGCTGCGCTCGCGTACCAAGGGCACCGACGCCCGCACCCTGGAGCGCGAGGTCGAGCAGCTGACCCGGGACAAGGACCAGGCGGTGGCCGCGGAGGAGTACGAGCGGGCCACCCAACTGCGCGACCGCATAGGCGAGTTGAACCGCCGGATCGAGGCCGACGGCGGCACCGAGCCCGACGACGGGCAGAGCCTCGAGGTCACCGCCGAGAACATCGCCGAGGTGGTCTCCCGCCAGACCGGGATCCCGGTCAGCAGCCTCACCCAGGAGGAGAAGGCCCGCCTGCTCGGTCTGGAGGAACACCTGTCCGAGCGGGTCATCGGGCAGGGCGAGGCCGTGAGCGCCGTCGCCGAGGCGGTGCTGCGCTCCCGGGCCGGTCTCGCCGACCCCGGCCGCCCCATCGGCAGCTTCCTCTTCCTCGGCCCGACCGGCGTCGGCAAGACCGAACTCGCGCGGGCGCTGGCCGAGGCGCTGTTCGGCAGCGAGGACCTGATGGTCCGGCTGGACATGAGCGAGTACCAGGAGCGGCACACCGTCAGCCGGCTGGTCGGCGCCCCGCCCGGATACGTCGGCCATGAGGAGGCCGGGCAGCTCACCGAGGCGGTGCGCCGCCGCCCCTACGCGCTGCTCCTGTTCGACGAGATCGAGAAGGCGCATCCGGACGTGTTCAACACCCTGCTCCAGGTGCTCGACGACGGCCGGCTCACCGACGCCCACGGCCGTACGGTGGACTTCCGCAACACGGTCGTCGTGATGACCAGCAACCTCGGCTCCGAGGCCATCGGCGGGCGTGGCGCACTCGGCTTCGGGACCGCGGACGCCGAGACGGACGAGCAGGCCCGGCGCGAGCGCGTCCTGCGACCGCTGCGCGAGCACTTCCGGCCCGAGTTCCTCAACCGCGTCGACGAGATCGTGGTCTTCCGGCAGCTCACGGACGAGCATCTGCGCCAGATCACCGATCTGCTGCTGGAGGACACCCGACGTCGGCTGCACGCCCAGGACGTCACCGTGGAGTTCGCCCCGGAGGCCGTCGACTGGATCGCGCGGCGGGGCCATGAACCGGCTTACGGTGCCCGGCCGCTGCGCCGCACCATCCAGCGGGAGGTGGACAACCGTCTGTCGCGGCTACTGCTGGACGGCGAGATCTCGTCCGGCGACCGGGCCCGGGTGGAGGTCGCGGACGGACGGCTGGTGTTCCACACCGACACCGCCTCGAACGCCGGGCAACCGTGACGCTCACGGTGTGCCGCGAACGCCGGGCCGTGCCCGGCCACTCTTCCGCCGTATGGGCCGTAGGGGCCGTACGGTGGGAAGAGTCCACCGGGGACGGCGCCCGAAACGGGGCGGCGGACCGGGGGAGCCGGCGCGCCGCGGGCGGAAAGGAGCGCATCGGACATGGACCAGCAGAATCCGCACCCTGACCGCACTCCCGGCCCTGCCGGATCTCCCGGGCCTCCCGGAACTCCTGCGACGCCCGGAGCTCCCGGATCTCCCGGAGCTCCCGGACTTCGGCCGAGCGTGGGCGTGCCCCCGGGCGAGACCCCACCGGGCGAGGGCAGCCTCTCGGAAGCGGGCCCCCGCGAGACGTACAACCCCACGAAGGGCTGGTCGAAGGGCCCCACGATCGTCATTTGGCTCTTTGTGGCGCTGTTCGTGACCTTCTGCATCGCGTTCGCGATCGCCGTGCTGGGGTGATGCCTCGCTGGTGACCTGGGGTGAGCCGGGGTGAATGCCACCGGCCGTCCCCGTCCGTCGCGGCATGCCACGGCCCCGAGGGCCAAGCCCTCGGGGCCGTCGTAGATCTTTCGATCAGCTTCGATCAGCTAGGAGAACTTTCCATCAGCGGATCAGCTGCCGAAGCGGGCCTTCAGGAGCTGCTTGCCCAGCTCGGCTCCCTTGCGGCTGTCCGCCTGGGCCTTGCGGAACAGCTCCGCGACCTCGGTGTCCTTGTCCCGTTCCGCGTCCTGGATGTAGGTCTCCATGCGCAGCGCGTTGCTCAGGCATGCCTCGACGTACCAGATGAGGTTGTAGTCCTTGTCCTTCGTGCCGGTGGCCTCGCCGGTCTCGGCGGTGTGGGTCATGGTGTCTCTTCTCCTTTCCACTGACTGGGGGCCGAGTGCCCCTGACGGCCCGGGTGATGCATGGATCGGCCGCGCTCGCGCCGCTGATCGCGGTGATGTTCGCTTTTCGGAGTGGCTGGGAACACGGGGGTGGACGCGAAGGAGGCCACGCTGATGCACGACGACCACGAAGCGCCGGGAAACGGCGGCCGTGAGGCTCCTCGGTCCGGCCGTGTGGAGACCCGCGAGGAGCGGGCCGACCGCAAGTGGGCCGAGTTGCTCCAAGAGGTGAGGGTGACGCAGACGGGCGTGCAGATTCTGTTCGCGTTCCTGCTCACGGTCGCCTTCACCCCGCGCTTCCACGACCTGGACCAGGTGGACCGGGCCATCTACGTCGTGACCGTCCTCCTGGGGGCGGGGGCCACCGGTGCGTTGATCGCACCCGTCTCCTTGCACCGGATCGTCACCGGACGCCGGCTGAAGCCGGAAACGGTGGACTGGGCCTCCCGCTTCACCGTGGCCGGGCTGGTGCTGTTGCTGTGCACGGTGGCGTCGGCGCTGCTGCTGATCCTGCGTGTCGTCGTGGCCGATGCCACCGCGTTGTGGCTGGCGGCCGCGGCCCTGCTCTGGTTCGTGGTCTGCTGGTTCGTACCCGCGGCGTGGCTCTTCCACCGCTCGCGCAAGCAGCGCTGAGCAACGGTTTTCTCCGCAGGTGGAAGGGGACTCGTCCGCCATGGATCACACGCAGGCTCCGATTCTGGAGGCCCTGGCTCGCTACCACGAGCGTGGGGCCCTTCCGTTCACCCCGCCCGGGCACAAGCAGGGCAGGGGCGCCGACCCGGAGGTCGTCAAGGCCCTGGGGGACGAGGTGTTCCGCGCCGACCTCCTGGCCTTCGGTGGCCTTGACGACCGGCTGGGGTCGGGCCGTGTGCTGGAGTGCGCGGAAGAGCTGATGGCGGACGCGGTGCGCGCCGAGCACACCTTCTTCTCGACCTGCGGCAGCTCGCTCTCCGTCAAGGCGGCGATGCTGGCGGTGGCCGGCCCCCACGAGACGCTGCTGGTGGGCCGGGACGCGCATAAATCGGTGGTCTCCGGCCTGATCATCTCCGGTGTCCGGCCGATCTGGGTGGACCCCGAATGGGACGGTGCCCGCCATATAGCGCATCCGCCGTCGGCCGCGTCCTTCGAGCGGGCATTCGACGAGCACCCGGAGGCCAGGGGCGCCCTGGTGACCAGCCCCACTCCGTACGGATCCTGCGCCGACCTGGTGGGGATCGCCGAGGTCTGCCATCGGCGTGGCCGCCCGCTGATCGTCGACGAGGCGTGGGGAGCGCATCTGCCGTTCTGCTCCCAGCTGCCGAGCTGGGCCATGGACGCGGGCGCCGACGTCTGCGTGACCAGCATCCACAAGATGGGCAGCGGTCTGGAGCAGGGCTCGGTGTTCCACCTCCAGGGCGACCTGATCGAGCCGGCCGTCCTGAAGTCCCGCGCCGATCTGCTCGGCACCACGAGTCCGTCCGTACTCCTCTACGCGGGGATGGACGGGTGGCGTCGGCAGATGGTGCTGCACGGCGAGAAACTGCTCGGCGCGGCGCTGCGCCGGGCGCATGCGGTGCGCGACGAGATCGCGGCCATCGACGGGCTGCGTGTGGACGGGCCCGCGGACTACGTGGGCCCCGGTCTGGGCAGTGACTTCGATCCGTTTCCGGTCGTCATCGACCTCACCGGGCTCGGGGTGAGTGGCTACCGGGCGGCCGACTGGCTCCGGGAACAGCACGACGTCAACGCCCATCTGGCCGACCACCGGCGGATCAGCACCCAGCTCACCCACGCCGACGACCCCTCGACGACCGGTGCGCTGCTGACGGCGCTGCGCGAGCTGGCCGGCCACGCGGAGGATCTGCGGCCCGCTCCCGAGGTGGCCGTACCGACGCCGGACGAGTTGCGGATGGAGCAGTCCTGTCTGCCGCGGGACGCCTACTTCGGCGCGGTGGAGGACGTGCCCGTGGCCCGTGCGTCCGGGCGGGTGGCGGCCGAGATGATCACCCCCTACCCGCCGGGTATACCGGCCGTGCTGCCCGGCGAGGTGCTGAAGCGGCCGGTCCTGGACTATCTGCGCTCCGGGCTGAAGGCCGGGATGAACCTCCCCGACGCGGCCGACACCGGGCTGGACACCATCCGGGTCCTGGTCGAAGGGACCGGAGCCGACTGACGCCCGGGCGCCACACTGACCACGTTGCTGTCGGCCACCTCGGTGACCCGGATGCGGCAACCACGCCGCGATTGCGGCAGGTGGTAGGGGGAACCCGGCCCCACGAAGGCGAAGCCGAGGCCCGACCACGACAGCGGCGGACGGAGCGGAACGAACGGTGAGCGCAACGCATCCCGCGACGACGACCCGGCCGATGCCCCTGCCCACGGCACGGGGAGAGGTGTCCGGCGCGCTCGTCGACGCCCTCGCCCGCGAGCCCGGCCGGGCGACGCTGTCCGCCGGCCGGTCGCTCCGGGAGGCCGAGCCGTACGGCGACGATCCGCAGCTCGCGCTCTATATGTGCTACGAACTCCACTACCAGGGCTTCTCCGGTGTGGACGACGCATGGGAGTGGGACCCCGGGCTGCTCCGGATGCGGCAGGCGCTGGAGCGGCGCTTCCTGGACGCGCTGCGCTCCGACGCCACCACGCACGACGACCCGGACGCCGCCGTGTCCGGGCTGCTGGTGGAGCCCGCCGATGGCACGGGCGTGTCGCACTTTCTCCGGGACGAGGGCGAGCTGTGGCAGCTGCGTGAGTACATCGCGCATCGGTCGCTCTACCAGCTCAAGGAGGCCGACCCGCATGTGTGGGTCCTGCCACGGCTGCGGGGCCGGGCCAAGGCGGCGATGGCGGCCGTGGAGTACGACGAGTTCGGGGCCGGGCACGGGGACCGGGTGCACGCGGAGCTGTTCGCCGATCTGATGGCCGACCTGGGTCTGGACCCGGCGTACAACCACTATCTGGACGCCACGTCGGCGCGGATGCTGGCGGCGGTCAACATGATGTCGCTGCTGGGCCTGCACAGAGCGCTGCGCGGCGCCCTGGTGGGGCACTTCGCCACCGTCGAGATCACCTCCTCGCCCGCCTCCGACCGGCTGGCCCAGGCGCTGCGACGGCTGGGCGCGGGCGAGGCGGCGGTGTTCTTCTACACCGAGCACGTGGAGGCCGACGCCGTACACGAGCAGGTCGTACGCCATGGCGTGATCGACGACCTCCTGAAGCGCGAACCCGGGCTCGCCGCGGACGTGGCGTTCGGCGTCGATGCCACCGTGTTCCTGGAAGACCGCTTCGCCGATGAGGTTCTGGACACCTGGCGGAAGGGCCGGTCCTCACTCCGCGTCCCGCTGTGATCCCGGCCGCCCCACCTCCTCGGACTCAGAACGAGGTAGGCTGCCGGCTCGTGAGCGCGAAGCCGGACGGGAGCACGGGAACGGACGCGGACCAGGGGAAGAGGGTCCTGGACCCCGCTCTCGACCGGGAGCCGTCATGACCGCCCCGGCCACGACGCTGATCGAGGCGGCCCGGCGCCTCGCCCACGATGTGCTGGCGCCCGGCGCCGAGGCCGCCGACCGCGAGGGCGTCTCCCCGGCCGCGATCGCCGAGGTCAAGAGGTCCGGGGTGCTCGGTGTGAGTGGCCCGGCGGCGTACGGCGGGGCGCAGGCGCCGGACGCGGTGGCCCGCGAGATCGCCGAAATCCTCGCCGGGGCGTGCTGCTCCACCTACTTCGTCCAGGCTCAGCACCACAGCCCGGTCAGGATGCTCGCCGCCGCCGACTCCCCGGCGCGCGAGCGGCTGCTGCGGCCGCTGTGCGACGGCACGCTGCTGTCCGGTATCGCCTTCTCCCATCTGCGGGCCTTCCCCCGCACACCGGTGCGGGTCACCCGGGTCCCGGGCGGTAGGCGCTTCGACGGCCGGGTGCCGTGGTACACCGGCTGGGGTCTGAACGATGTGATGCTGCTCGCCGGGGTCACCGACGACGGCGAGGCGCTGTTCGCCTTCGCGGACGCCCGTGAGCAGCCCGGGCTGCGGCCCACGCCACCGCTCGAACTCGCCGCGCTGACCGGCACCCGCACGGTCGGCCTGGAGCTGGACGGCCTGGTGGTGCCCGAGGAGGCGGTGGTCTGGAGCCGTCCCCACGAGGAGTGGGCGGTCGCGGACCGGCCGAAGAACACCAACCCCAACCCGGCCGTGTTCGGCGTGGCCGGCGCGGCCCTGGACCTGCTGGAGGCCGCCGGGGACGCGGAGGCGAAGGAGACGGCGCAGGTGCTGGGCGAGCGGCTGCGCGAGGTGCGCCGGGAGGCGTACGCGCTGGTGGACGAGGTTCCCCCGGGCGAGCGCCTGGCGGACCGGCTCGCGGTGAAGACCCGGGCCTACGACGTGCTGCGCGCCGCCACCACCGCGGCGATCGTGGCGGGCGGCGGCAGGGCCTTCGGCCTCGGCAGCCCGGCCCAGCGGCTGGCCCGGGAGGGCCTGTTCCTGGTCGTGCAGGGTCAGACCGCGGATGTCCGCAGCGCGCATCTGCGGGCGCTGCGCGGCTGACCCGCCCGCCTACTCCAGGCCGGAGGCGCCGAGGATGCCCCGGGTGGCCGTGTCGTCGGTGCGCACCCGGCGGACGCGTACGGGACCCCGTACCGTCAGCCAGCCGCCGCCCGCCGTCACCCGCGGTGGCCGCAGCACGCAGCGTCCGCCTTACGCCGCCCCCACCACCTTTAACGGGATTCTTGCGCGAGCTCCTTGCGGATGCGGTTCAGCATGAAGGCGGAGGACTCCCGCGCCCGTTCCTCCCAGGCGAACACGCAGGAAGTGGCGACACCGTCGAAGTTCAGCTCGCGGAGGGTGCCGAAGAAGGTGTCCCAGTCGACCTCGCCCTGGCCGATGTCCAGGTGCTGATGGATACGGGCCGGGGTGCCGGGCGGGTTGAGGATGTAGCGCAGCCCGGAGGAGCCCTTGTGGTTGAAGGAGTCCGCGATGTGCACATGCTGGAGCTTGTCGCCCGCGTAAGCCATCATCGCCGCGATGTCCGCCGTCGGCTCGGCACCGGAGAGATGGAAGGTGTGCGGAGCGCAGTAGAGGTAGTTCACCCACGGCTTGTTGATGGCGCGGACCAGGTCGACCGCGGGGGTGTTCTCCTCGCAGAAGTCGTCCGGGTGGGCCTCCAGGTTGAGGGCGATGCCCTCGCGTTCGAAGAGCGGCAGCAGCTCCTCCAGCGAGCGCCAGAAGGCGGCCTCGCTCTCGGCGGCGCGCTCGGGGCGGCCGTTGAACTCCGAGTTCATCAGCGGGCATTCGAGGTCGGCGGTGATCTCGATCATCCGCTTCCAGTAGCGGACGGCGGTCTGCCGCTCGGTCTCGTCGGGCGAGGACCACTTGTACAGCGGCAGCACGGAGGAGAGCTGGACGCCGTGCGTGCGCAGGGCCCGCTTCAGCTCCGCGACGCGCGCGTCGTCCGCCCTCGGGTGGAGGAAGAACGGCATGAAGTCGTCGCGCGGGGACAGCTCGATGTATTCGTAGCCGAGTTCGGCGACCGTGCGCACCATCTCGTCGAGCGGCAGCGCGCGGAGCATATAGGGGTCGAGGGCGATCTTCACGAGGTGGCTCCGTAGCATGCGGGGCGGGGCTTGATGGCGACGGTGATGATCTGGCCGCCCGACTCCAGGGACTGGACGGCGGCATCGGTGATGACGGTGGCGGCGTAGCCGCGCTCGGCCTCCACGATGCGCGGACAGTCCTCGGCGGCCACCTGGAGCCCAGGCACAGAGTGCCCGCGGTGGTGCGGAGAGGAGATGGCGCCGTTGCCATGGCGTTGTCCTTCTGCGGAGGGGGGAGGAGACGGGTTCGCGGATCGGGGACGGGGTCGGCTTGCGCGCTCTACTAGCGCGCTCCAGTCGAGTACGATGGCCGCTGTCCGAATGTCATGTCAATAGCGTGTTGCCGGGGGATTTCACGACTGCCCGTAAGGTTGGGCCGCGTCGGAGGGTGATCACAGGTGGAAACATCGGGCAGGCGGCGGCCCACCATGGCGGACGTCGCCGAGAAGGCGGGCGTGTCCCGGGCTCTGGTCTCGATCGTCTTCCGCGATCAGCCGGGGGCGAGCCCGCAGACCCGCGACCGGGTGCTGCGCGTCGCCGACGAGATCGGCTACCGGCCCGACAGCGCGGCCCGGCTGCTGGCCCGTGGCCGCAGCCGCACGCTCGGCGTGATGTTCACCGTGCGCCAGCCCTTCCACGCCGACCTCGTCGAGGGCATCTACCCCGAAGCCGAGCGGCTCGGCTATGACGTCCTGCTCTCCGCGACCGCTCAGGGTCGTGGCGAGGCCAAGGCCGTCGAGGCGCTGCTCGGCCACCGCTGCGAGGCGGTGATCCTGCTCGGCCCCGACGCCCAGCCCGCGGACATCGACGCGCTGGGACACCGCACGGTCGCCGTCTCCGTCGGCCGCCGGGTGCGCCACGCCCGCGTCGACAGCGTGCGCACGGCCGAGGGCAAGGGCGTACGACAGGCCATGGGGCACCTCGTCGAACTGGGCCACCGCGGGATCGTGCACATCGACGGCGGCCGCGGACCGGGCTCGGCCGAGCGCCGCCGCGCCTACCGGGCCGCGATGCGCCGCCATGGCCTGGAGCCGGAGCTACGGGTGATCCCGGGGGAGCACACCGAGCAGTCGGGCATCGACGCGGGACGGCTGCTGCTGGCCGAGCGCGATCACGGCCGGCCGCTGCCGACAGCGGTCCTCGCGGGCAACGACCGTTGCGCGATGGGGCTGTTGATGACCCTGGCGCAGGCGGGTGTCGAGGTTCCGCGCGATCTGTCGGTCGTGGGCTACGACGACAGCCACCTCTCCCATCTGATGCCGATCGGCATGACCACGGTCCGCCAGGACGCGGTGCTCATGGCCGAGTACGCGGTGCGGTTCGCCGTGGAGCGGCTGGAGAACACGGTGTCGGAGCCGAGGGAGGCGGTGCTGGACCCCAAGCTGACGGTACGGGGCACCAGCGGACCGCCCCCGGGTGGGTGACCGCGAGGCGGGTCAGCCGAAGTCGGTGATCAGCTCGTGGAACAGGTCGTGCACGGCATGGGCGGGCTCCGACAGCGGCTGATGGTCGGAGGTGCAGAGCGAAAGCTTGACCTGGATGACTGGCTCGACGATCCGCCGTACCTCCAGATTGCGCACATCGAGGATGGCGCGCGCCGCCGACCACGGCAGCACCGTCGCCCCCAGATCCGCGCCCACGGCGCTGACCAGGGTCAGAACCGATTCGAGCTCACCGATCACCCGGGGCTGGAGCGACGCCTGCTGGAACGCGGCTTCCACCACCTGGCGGATGGTGTGAATACGGCTGGGCAGCAGCAGGCCGACGTCGACCAGCTCCTTCAGCGCCACCTCACCCTCCCCGCCCGGAATGTCCGCGCCCGGCGCGGCGATCAGATACAGATCCTCGGTGCGCAGCGGCTCGAACTGCACTCCCCGGAGCGGACCCGCCCCGTAGATGAACGCCATGTCCATCCGGCCGGTCATGATCGCCTCGCTGATGACCCCGCCGAAGTTCTCGTTGATGTGCAACAGGATCTCGGGGTAGCGCTCGCGCACGCTCCTGAGCAGGGGAAGCGCGAGCGCCGCGCCCATGCTGTACGGGGCCAGGCCCACCGAGACACTGCCGGCCGGGGTCCGGCCCGAGACATCGACCGCCGCATGTGCCAGATCGACCTGGCGCAGGATGAGCTGCGCGTGCCGGTACAGCGCCCGGCCCGCCTCGGTGGGTGCCACCCCGCGTTTGCTGCGGATCAGCAGTTGCTGTTTGAACTGGGCTTCCAGCATGGAGAGTTGCTGGCTGAGCGCGGGCTGGGCGATATGCAGGATGTCGGCCGCGCGCGTGATGCTCCCGGCGTCGACGATCTTCACGAACGAGTACAGACGCCTGGTGTCCATGGAGCGGCCTCCAGCCTCGGCGGGGTCTCATCGTAGGCCCATGGCGCCCGGCGGACGGTGGCGCGTGTGGGCCAGGTCATATCCAGTGGTGATTACGTCAGATCGAACGCGTATTTGCCGCCACTCGACAGCGGGATTAGGTTCACCGAAACACGGATTCCGGGGCCGTTGGACCGCGGGAATCCGTGTCATTTCCGCGGTGACCGCGGAAATTCCGACGACCCAGTTGACGCCGTGAACGCGAGCCGGGAGTGGGCGCGGACCAGCCAGTCCGCGGAGCCGAAAACGAAGAAGCGGCGATATCGCCTTTTCTTCCCTTGTCTGGAGGACGTCATGAAGCACATGGTCGATCTCGTGGCAGATCTGGGCGAAGGGTTCGGCGCCTACACCATGGGCGACGACGAAGCGCTGCTGGACGTGTTGACATCGGCCAATATCGCATGTGGATTCCATGCGGGAGACCCGCGGATCATGGACGCGACCGTCCGCCACTGTGTCCGGCGCGGTGTCGCCGTGGGCGCACACCCGAGCTTTCCCGATCTCGTCGGATTCGGCCGCCGGGCGATGGACCTGACTCCGGACGAGGTCAGGACGGACACGCTGTACCAGATCGGGGCCCTGCGGGCGTTCGCCACCGCGCACCACACCCGGGTGCGCCATATCGCGCCGCACGGCCGCCTGGGCAACCTGGTGGCGACCCGGCCGGACTACGCGGAGGCGGTGGCCGACGCCGTCGAGTCGCTCGACCCGTCGCTGATCGTCCTGGCCCAGGACGGCGCCCTCGCCGACGCCGCCCGCGGCCGTGGCCTGGGGGTCGGCATCGTCGGGATCGCCGACCGGGCCTACCGCGACGACGGCACACTGGTGCCCAGGAGCGAACCGGGCGCCGTGATCCACGACCCGGGGGAGATCGCCGAGCGGACCGTCCGGATGGTCACCGAGGGGGTGGTGCGCACCGTCGGCGGGCGTGACCTCCCGGTCGAGTGCGACACCGTGCTGCTGCACGGCGACACCCCCGGGGCCATCACACTCGCGCACCGGATACGCGGCGAACTTCTCGCCGCCGGTGTGCGGATCGCCCCGCTGACCGACGTATTGGACGCCAAGGCGGGCGCCAAGGCAGGCGCCACGACCGACGCCACCACGACCGGTGTGAGCGCCTGAGATGGGCGGCGACATCGTGATCGAGGACTGCGGTGACTCGGCCGTCGTGGTCAAGGCCGTGGGCGCGGACACCGCCCGTGCCTGGCACACCGTGCACGCCTTGGCCGACGCGTTCGAGGCGGCCCGGCCCGGCGGGGTGTACGGCATCGTGCCCGCCTACGACTCGCTGCTGATCGAGTTCGACTGCTGCCACACCGATCACACGACGGTACGGCGTGCCCTGCGCCATGCGGCCGGCCGCATCGGCGAGCGGTCCCTTCCGGCCACACCCTCCCGGCGCTTCGTGGTGCCGGTGGTGTACGGCGGTGAACACGGCCCCGATCTGCCTCTGGTCGCCGAGCAGTTGGGGCTGACCGAACACGAGGTGGTGGCGTTGCACTCCGCCGCCCCGCTGACCGTACGCTGCCTCGGAGCACCGGCGGCGGCCCCGATGATGGACGGCCCGGCCTTCCCGGGGCCCGTCCCACGGCTGGCCTCGCCACGCGTCAGCGTCGTGCCCGGCTCGATCGCGGTGGCCGGGCGGCAGGCGGTCATCTCGCCCATGCCCTCGCCCGGCGGCTGGCCACTGCTGGGCCGTACCCCGCTGCGCGTCCTCGACCTCGACGCCGAGCCACTGGCCCCGTACCGGCCCGGTGACACCTTCCAGTTCGTGCCGATCGACCCGGCGCGGTGGGACGAGCACGCGGGCACACCCCTGGCGGCCGCCCATGGCTGACACCCTGACGGTCCACCGCGCGGGACTCGCCACCGTGCAGGACCTCGGCCGCTTCGGCCACTCCCGCTACGGACTGCCGGTCAACGGAGCACTTGACCAGCACTCCGCCCGTGTGGCCAATGTGCTGGCCGGGAACGACGAGGGCGCGCCGCTGATCGAAATCACCGCATTGGACTTCAGCTGTACCCCCTCCACCGATGTGCTCATCGCGGTGACCGGCGCGCCCGCCGAGGTGACCGTGGGCGGCGTCCGGCGCAACCAGTGGGAGCCGGTGTCGGTACCCGCCGGGGAGACCATCGCCATCACCGGCATCCGGCTGGGTCTGCGGGTCTACCTGGCGGTTCTCGGCTCCGTGGAGACCCCGTCCCTGCTCGGCAGCTGCGCCCCCGACACCATCCTCGGCTTCGCACAGACCCTGCGCGGTGGCGATGAGCTGGCCTTGCGTACGCACTGCCCGCCGATCGACCACCCGGTGTTCCGGATACCGCTGTTCCGGCTGAACGTGCCCGTGGCGCGCTTCGGCGACTCCTGGACCATCGATGTGACCGACGGCCCCGACCTGGAGGAATTCGGCGACACCGCCGAGCGGCTGTTCCGGTCGGCGTTCACCGTGACCCCGCGGAGCAACCACATCGGGCTGCGGCTGAGCGGCGATGTGCCGCGGCGGGTGACGAGCGGCGAGCCGCTCTCCCGGGGGGTGCCCGTCGGCGCGGTCGAGGTGCCCGCGGGCGACGAACTGCTCGTCCTGCACCGGGGCCGGGGCGTCACCGCCGGATACCCGGTGCTCGCGGTGGTCACGGCCACGGGTCTGTCCGCGCTCGGGCAGGCCAGACCCGGCCAGTCCGTGCGATTCAGGCGCCGTACGGTCGCCGACGCCGTGCGCGCCCACCGGGCCCAGCGACACGCCGTCCACGCGCTCGAGGCCCGTGTGCGCACGGTCTTCGACGCCCTCCGCATCCCCGCCACTCCCTGAGCCCTTCTTCTGGCCCGTCCCCTCCCAGCTGTGCGTGATCGTCCCCACCAGCCCCGCCCCGCCGGCAGAAAAGAGACATCATGACCGCCGTCGCCGCTCAGCCGGCCTCCCATGCCGTCGATCCCAGAACCGCGAGGAAGGTGACGCTCGCCGGGTGTGTCGGCATCTTCGCCGAGCTCTACGACAACGGCATCTTCGGGTTCATGGCGGGCACGTTGGGCGCCGTCTTCTTCCCGGACGCCACCAACGCGGTACAGGTGCAGCTCGTCTTCCTCGGCTACGCCGTCTCGTTCTTCTTCCGCCCCCTCGGCGGCATCATCTGCGGCCACCTCGGCGACCGCATGGGCCGGCAGCGGATGCTCGTCTTCGTCATCATGCTGATCAGCGTGGCGACGGCGGCGATCGGCCTCCTGCCGACGTACGCGAGCATCGGTGTGGCCGCGCCCGCGCTGCTGATCCTGCTGCGGGTGCTCCAGGGCTTCTCCGTCGGCGGCGAGGCATCGGGCGCGATGACCTTCCTCGCGGAGCACGCCCCCGAGGGCAAACGCGGCCTGTACACCAGCTACGCGCAGATCGCCTCCTTCCTCTCCCTGCTGACCGGCACCCTGATCGCGGCGGGCATGACCAGCGGCCTCGGGGCGGACGCCATGGAGTCCTACGGCTGGCGCATTCCGTTCCTGCTGGCCATTCCGCTGGGCATCGCCGGGCTCTACATCCGCAAGCGCATCAGCGACACGCCGAACTTCACCCGGCTGAGGGAGGAGGGCGGACTGTCCAAGAACCCGCTCAAGGAGGCGTTCTCCTCCGCCGAGCACCGCCGCGCGATGCTGCTGGCCCTGTTCATCCCGCTCATGAACGGATCCGGCTACTACGTGCTGTTCAGCTATATGCCGACCTTCATGAGCGGTGAGCTGCACTTCGGCAAGGTGCAGAGTCTGCTGGTCACCGCGGCCAGCCTGGTGACCATCTCCCTCGCCATCCCGTTCATGGGCGCGCTCTCCGACCGGATCGGGCGGAAGAAGGTGCTCATGGCCGCGGCCATCGCCATGGCCATCGCCGGTGTGCCCTGTTACCTGCTCATCGGCACGGGCAACGTGGCGCTGGCCGTCATCGGCGCATGCGTCATGGCCGCCATCTTCGCGGGCCACACCGGCGTCATCCACATCCTGCTCGTCGAACTCTTCCCCACCCGGGTGCGCTACTCCGCCTACGGCCTGGGCTACAACATCTCCTCGGCCCTCTTCGGGGGCACCGCGCCCTTGCTGATGGCCTTCCTCATCAGCCGTACCGGCAACGTCACCATGCCCGCCTTCTACGCGGTCATCACCGCCCTCGGCACGCTCATCGCCGTCTCCCGGGTGTCGGACAGGGCCCATCTGCCGCTGCGTGACACGTAAGGCCGGGCCGCTCCACGACCCGGACCATCCCCACCCCCACCCCCACCTCCAAGGAGTGCAGGCCACATGCCCTTTTCCGACTATAAGACCGCACTGGTGACCGGGGCCTCCACCGGCATCGGAGCCGTGGTGGTCGAACGGCTGGCGAAGCAGGGCCTCAAGGTCCACGCGCTCGCCCGCGACGCCGGGCGGCTGGACGACCTCGCCCGGCGGACCGGCTGCGTTCCGCACGCCGTCGACATCACGGACACCTCGGCGCTCACCGGGGAACTGCACGGCATCGACGTCGATCTGCTCGTCAACAACGCCGGGGTCTCGCGCTCCGGAAACATCCTCACCGCCGACGAGTTCGCCATCGACGAGCAGATAGCGGTCAACGTCCAGGCCGTTCTGCACCTGGTGCGGCTGGTCATGCCCGGGATGGTGGCACGCGACCTCGGACACATCGTGAACATCAGCTCCATCGCCGCCGTCTACAACTTCGGCGGGAACACCATCTACCACGCCACCAAATCGGCCGTGCACACCCTCTCCCGCCAGCTCCGGGTCGACGCGTACGGCCGCCGTATCCGGGTCACCGAGATCTGCCCCGGGCGGGTGGAAACGGAGATCTTCGGCCGGCTGCTGGGGGACATGGAGGAGGCGCGGCGGCGGTACTACGACGGCTACGAGTCGCTGAAGCCGGAGGACATCGCCGACGCCATCGAGTACGCGGTCGGATCGCCGCGCCACGTGAACATCGGCCATGTGGAGATCCTGCCCACCTTCCAGGTGCCCGGTGGCCTCAACTTCGAGCGGAGGACGGACTGAATGAGCACCGCGCAGCGCGTGCGGCGCATCAAGCCCTCACCGAGCACGGCGGCCGCCCAGCGGGTCCGCGAGCTGAAGGCCCAGGGCCTGGACATCCTCGACCTCACCGTGGGCGAGCCCGACTTCGACACCCCCGCCCATGTGAAGGACGCCGCGGTCGAGGCGATGCGGCGGGGCGCCACCAAGTACACCCCCGTCAACGGCACCCCGCAGCTGCGGGCCGCCATCGCGGACCGGCTCCGGCTGCGCCACGGACTCGACTGCCCCGGAGACCGGATCGTGGTCGGCGGCGGCGGGAAGCAGGTCATCTTCCTCGCCCTGATGGCCACCCTGGACGCGGGTGACGAGGTGGTCATCCCGGCCCCGTACTGGGTGTCCTATCCGGACATGGTGCTCGCCAACGACGGCACACCGGTCATCGTGGACTGCCCGGAGGCGGACGGATTCAAGCTGACCCCGGAGCGGCTCGCCCCGGCCCTCACCGACCGCACCCGCTGGGTCGTCCTCAACTCCCCGGGCAACCCGACGGGCGCCGCCTACACCGCCGGGGAACTGCGCGCGCTCGCCGAGGTACTGCTCGACCACCCCCATGTCCAGGTGCTCACCGACGAGATCTACGACGAGATCTGGTACGGGCCGGGACACGTCCCCAGCATGGCGGTCATCGAACCGCGCCTGACCGAACGGGTGTTCCTCACCAACGGCGTCTCCAAGACCTACGCGATGACCGGCTGGCGGATCGGATACGGAGCGGGCAACGCCGAACTCGTCGGCGCCATCAACACCCTCCAGTCGCAGATCTCCTCCTGCCCCTCGTCCATCAGCCAGGCCGCCGCCACCGCCGCGCTCACCGGCGACCAGAGCTTCGTCCGCGACTGCGTGTCCGTCTACCGCGGGCGCCGCGACGACGTGGTCAAACGGATCAATGACACCCCCGGCCTCTCCTGCGCCCCGCCCAGCGGTGGCTTCTACGCCTTCGTCAACTGCGCAGGAGTCATCGGCAGGCGCACCCCGTCCGGCGACGAGATCCGCGACGACGAGGACTTCGCCGCCCATCTGCTGGAGTCACGGCGGGTGGCGGTGATCCACGGCGCCGCGTACGGCGCACCGGGGTACTTCCGTATCTCCTTCGCGACCTCCCACGACATCCTCACCGCGGCCTGCGACGGCATCGCCCGCGCCTGTGCGGACCTTTCCTGAACCCCTGAAGGAGCCATATGCTGCGCGTCACCACCCGGTTCGACCGGCCCGACCCGGCTCTCGTCGACCAGCTGAGCGGGTACTCCGCCGCCACCGTCCACGAGGCCCAGGGCCGCCTCGGGGCACTGGACTCCACCATCAAGCCGATCGATCCCACCATGTCGGCCTGCGGCCCCGCCTTCACCGTGCGCTGCGCGCCACGGGACAACATCATGCTCCAGGTGGCCATCGCCCACGCCCGTCCCGGCGATGTCATCGTGGTCTCCGCGGGGCAGTACGCCGAGGCGGGCTCCTTCGGCGATGTCCTGGCCAACGCGTGTGTGGCCAAGGGTCTCGGCGGCCTCGTCACCGACACCGGTGTCCGCGACACACAGGAGCTGCGGAAGCTGGGCTTCCCGGTGTTCTCGTACAGCGTCAGCATGAAGGGCACGGTCAAGGAGACCGTCGGCCCGATGGCCGAACCCGTCCTGATCGGCGGCGAGATCGTCCGCCCGGGAGACGTGGTGCGCGCGGACGCCGACGGGGTCGTGGTGGTGCGCCGCGAGGACCTGAAGGAGGTCATAGCCAAGTCCCGGGCCCGCGTCGACGCGGAAGACGCGTACATCGCCGACTACCGCGCGGGGAAGAGCGTGATCGAGGTCAGCCGGCTGGCGGCGGTGCTCGAGGCCAAGGGGCTCGTCATCGACGAGTAGCGCCGGGCGGCGCGCGGCAGGTCCACGCCTTCCCGAAGGGATCGTGGGGTCTACAGCTTCTCGAAGGGGTCGTGGTTCGCGAGCAGCTTCTCCACCCGCGCCTGATCGACCCGGCTGACGATCTGCCCGGCCTCCTGCCGGTCCCGGATCACCTTGGCCAGAGTGAAGGCGGAGGTCACCAGGTAGAGCACGGAGATGGCGAGGAAGCCGCGCACCCAGGCGTCGGCGCTCAGCTGGAAGATGCCGATGGCGGTGGCGGCCATGGCGACGGCGAAGGAGGCGATCGCCTGACCGTAGAACGCGGCCGTGCTCTGCTGCTTGACCGGTGTCTCACTCATGCGGACAAGGATGAGCGGATGCGAATCGGCCCCGCATCCGTCCGGATACTCAGGTACGTACTCAGAAATAGCGTACTCAGCAATCCGTGCCGTCAGTGCGGTTGGCGCAGTCCCGCGATGAGGAGCGCGACCAGCCGGCGTGCGTCATAGTCAGGGTCGTGCTCGGCGCCGATGCAGAGGTTTCCGACGCCGCGCATGAGCTCGAGCGCCTTGAGATCGGACCGGATCTCTCCGGCTTCGGCCGCCGCGTCGAGCAGTTGGGTGCACACGGGCAGGAGGCGGTCGATGAAGTACGAGTGCAGCGTGTCGAAGCCCGCGTTGTCGGACCGCAGCACGGCGGCGAGGCCGTGCTTGGTGACCAGGAAGTCGACAAAGAGATTGATCCACTGGCCCAACGCGGCATGCGGCGTCTCGCTGCTGGCCAGCAGGGCCGGACCGGCCTCGGCGCAGGCCTCGACCTGGTGTCGGTAGACGGCGATGATCAGGTCCGCGCGCGTCGGGAAGTGGCGGTAGATCGTGCCCACCCCGACACCGGCCTCGGCCGCGATGTCGCGCACCGGAGCTTCCACGCCCGAGGTGACGAAGACCGAGGCGGCCGCGTCGAGCAGGGTCTTCTGGTTGCGCCGGGCGTCCGCCCGCTTGGACCGGGCCGAGGGTCCCGCGCCCTTGTCGCCGTCGTTCACCGCGCACTCCCTCCACCGCCGCGCTTGCCATACGGAACAGCGTTCCGTATCTTTACCGGAGCCAGGTTCCGTTTGCTTATGATGCCAGAGCGGGGACCCGGCAACCAAACCGCGCATTGCCGTCGCGCAATGCCACCACGCTTCCCCGCAGTGGAGGAACACGCTCATGCAGTACCGCACCTTGGGCCGCACCGGTGTGCAGGTCAGCTCCCTCGCGCTCGGCGCGATGAACTTCGGCAGGATCGGGCGCACCACCCAGGACGAGGCCACCGCTCTCGTCGACGCCGCTCTCGAGGCCGGGATCAACCTCATCGACACCGCCGACATGTACAGCGCCGGTGAGTCGGAGGAGATGGTCGGCAAGGCCATCGCCGGCCGCCGCGACGACATCGTGCTGGCCACGAAGGCGGGCATGCCCATGGGCGACGAGCCCAACCACCGGGGCAGCTCACGCCGCTGGCTGGTCACCGAGCTGGACAACAGCCTGCGCCGGCTCGGCGTCGACCATGTCGATCTCTACCAGATCCACCGATGGGACCCGGCCACCAGCGACGAGGAGACGCTGTCGGCGCTCACCGACCTCCAGCGCGCGGGGAAGATCCGCTACTTCGGCTCCTCGACCTTCCCCGCCTACCGCGTCGTACAGGCCCAGTGGGCCGCCCGCGAGCACCGCCTGGGCCGCTATGTCACCGAACAGCCCAGCTACTCGATCCTCCAGCGGGGAATCGAGCGCGACGTTCTGCCCGTCACCGAGGAGTACGGACTCGGCGTGCTGGTGTGGAGCCCGCTGGCCTCGGGCTGGCTGTCGGGCGCCATCCGTGCGGGCCAGGCCATCACCACCAGCCGCTCGACGATGATGCCGGAGCGCTTCGACGTCACCATCCCCGCCAACCGGGCCCGGCTCGACGCCGTCGAGCGGCTGGCCGAGGTCGCCGACGAGGCCGGTCTGACCATGATCCAGCTCGCGCTCGGATTCGTGACCGCGCATCCCGCCGTGACCAGCGCGCTCATCGGCCCCCGCACACTGGACCATCTGCGCACGCAGCTCGCCGCCGCCGACACCGTGCTCTCCGCCGATGTGCTGGACGCGATCGACGCGATCGTGGCCCCCGGCACCGACCTCGCCGCACACGAGAAGCACGACACTCCGCCCGCGCTGCTCGACCCGTCACTGCGGCGCCGCTGACGGGTCCGGCGCCGCCTCCCTCCGGGTGCGGGTGAGCGCGGCGACCGCTTCCCGGGGGTCGTCCGCGTGGAACCGGAGGGTACGGGCGACGCCTTGGCGCCCGAGGGGCCGTACGAAGGTCACCGGCTCCGTCAGCTCCACCGTCACCGTGGTCTGGCTGCCCACCGCGAGGTCGAGCACCCCGTCCGGGCCCAGCCGCACCAGCCGTGCGTCCGGATAGCGCCGGTCGACCCGGGCGGCGGCGATGGTGGCGGCCGGAACCCGCAGGTCGAACAGTGCGCCGTAGCGGATGCGTAGCGAGCCGTCGGACCCCACGACATGCGGCCGGACCACACAGGCCGCGTGCAGGGCGAGGGCCAGCACCACCCCGTACACATCGATGACGAGCGTGATGGCGTGCACGACCGGCCAGGGGATGATCAGTGCCAGCCCCACCGTCTCGATGACCGACACGAAGATCATCCCGTACATCATGGCCGTCTGGGGTCCGGTGTAGGGGACGGCCAGTGACCCCTCGGGGACCTGGTGGCGGCGGCACAGCACCCACAGTCCGAGGCTGTGCAGGGCCCGGGCCTCGTGCATGAGGAGCCGGCGCGCGACCAGCGGGGCCCGGCTCATGACGCCCTCCTGGCCAATCGGCCGGTCAGCCGCTCCATCACCCGGCGCACCACCGCGGCCTGGGCGGGCGAGTAGTCGTCGAGCAGTGCCTGCTCGAAGCCGGTCGCCGTCGGGCCGCCGTCCGGGATGGCCGCCAGCACCTCGTCCGGTACGGCGGCGGACAGCTCATCGGCCAGCGGCGCGATCCGGGGATCGTCCGCCGCGGCCCCCTCCAGTTCGTCCAGCCGCTCGTACAGCGGGAGCACGGCGGGGTCCTCGGCCAGCGGGCGCAGCGCCGTGTACACCGCGTCCCCGCCGATCATCCCCTCGAGCAGCATCAGGTGCTCGCGGTCCTTGGCGGCGGTCGGCGAGGAGGTGGCGGGCGCCACCTTCAGGAGCTCGACGAGCGCGGGGGAGAGCGGCGCGTCCGGTGTGAGCGGGCCGTCCAGCAGCGCCGCCAGCACCTTGCGGCGCTGCTGGATCTCGTGTTCCTGGCGGGCCAGATCGGCGTCCAGCTCGCCCAGCACCTCGGCCAGCTCACGCCCGGCGTCGTCGGCGAGGACGTCCCGCACCTCGTCCAGGGCGAGCCCGAGCTCGGTCAGCCGCCGGATCCGGGCCAGCAGAACGGCGTCCCGGAGGGTGTAGACCCGGTATCCGTTGGCGCGCCGCCGGGGCTCGGGCAGCAGACCGATGTGGTGGTAGTGCCGCACGGTCCGGGAGGTGACTCCGACGAGCGCGGCGATTTCTCCGATGCGCATGTGGCCAGTAGAAACCCTGCCGCTGCGACAAGGTCAAGCGCGGCCGCCCGGCGGCCCCTCGACGGCGCCGATGTCGGGGCGGCCGCGGTAGAGCGGGGCGCCACGGTAGTCACGGCCACCGTTGTCCGGGACGACGGTGCCGGTGCCGATCAGCGGTGAGCCCGGCCGGGGGGCGAAGCCCAGCGCGGTGCCCAGCCGTGGTCCGCTGTCGGCCGTGCCGTACGGCCCGGACACCTCGGGGTTCACCAACAGTGGGTCGCCCGTGCGCGGGGTGGGGTCGGTGGCGGGGACGGGCAGCGGTCCGCGTGGTCCGTGCGGTGTGCGCGGCGGCGGGGTGCGCGACCAGCGTGGCCCCGCGCCGAGAGCGACCCGTGTAGGGGGCAACGGGACGGTAGCGTAAGGAGGTCCACATACGGTCAGGTGCGGCGAGAGCGCATATCCGGGAACAGTGAGGGAGCCTTATGCGGCACGAGATCAGCCCAGAGCCCATTCTTGAGGTCGGGCTCGGCTTCATGGCGTCGAAGGCGCTGCTCACCGCGGTGGAACTGGATCTCTTCTCCCGGCTCGCCGAAGCCCCCCGCACCGGCGGTGACCTGGCCGAGACGCTCGGACTGCACCCGCGCGGCGCCGCCGACTTCCTCGACGCGCTGGTGGCCCTCGGATTCCTGGAGCGTTCCGACGGCGTGTACCGCAACAGCCCGTCCGCCGACACCTTTCTCGACCGCAACAAGGCCACCTACGCGGGCGGCATCCTGGAGATGGCCAACAGCCGGCTGTATCCCTTCTGGGGGTCGCTCACCGAGGCGCTGCACACCGGGAAACCGCAGAACGAGCACAAGCACGGCGGCGACGTATTCGACGCCATCTACCACGACCAGGAGGGCCTTGAGCGATTCCTGCACGGAATGACCGGGCTCAGCATGGGCAAGGCGATGGCGATAGCCGAGCGGTTCCCCTGGGCCGACTACCGGACCGTGCTGGACGTCGGCGGAGCGGTGGGCTGCGTCCCGGTGGCGGTGGCCCGGCGCCACCCCCATATGAGCGGCGGTGTCTTCGAGCTGCCCCGGGTGCGGCCCGTCTTCGAGAAGTACGTGGCGTCCTTCGGCCTGGAGGACCGGCTCACCTTCCACGGTGGCGACTTCTTCACCGATGACCTGCCCGGCGCCGATGTGATCGTGCTGGGCCAGATCCTGCACGGCTGGGGCCTGGAGGAGAAGCGGCTGCTGCTGAAGAAGGCGTATGACGCGCTGCCCGACGGGGGAGCGGTCCTCGTCTACGACGCCATCATCGACGACGACCGCAAGGAGAACACCTTCGGCCTGCTGGCCAGCCTGAACATGCTCATCGAGACCCGGTCCGGCTTCGAGTACACGGCCGCCGACGGCCGCGCCTGGCTGGCGGACACGGGGTTCAGCGACAGCCGGGTCGAACCGCTGACGGACGGCTACTCCATGCTGGTGGGCATCAAATAGCGGTGACCTGGCCGCTCGGCCCGGCGCCGGGACCAACCCGGCGCCGGGCCGGAGCCGCTAGAAGCGGTAGCGCAGGATACGGCCGACATCCCGGAAACCGGGCAGATGCGCCATCACCCGCATGCTCATCCGGCCGGAGGCCGGCATCTTCTCCACCCCCGGCATGTCCACGCTGCGCACCGCGTCGAGGCAGGTCAGCCCCGGGTGCCAGTTCTCCACCTCATGGGGGTCGTCCAGGCCCCAGTGGAGAGTGGCGCCCGCGTTGCGCACCGCGGGGACCATCTTCTGGAGCCGGATGCCCAGCGGCCCGTAGACATCGAAGAGCAGCTGGCCGCTGGGGAACCGCTCGGTGATCCGCTGGATCAGCCGCTTGCCCTCCTCCTTGCGCAGATACATCGTCAGCCCCTCGGCGACGACCACGGTGGGCCGGTCGTCCGGCACCTCGCGCAGCCATGCCTCCTCGGTCACCGAGGCGCCGACCATCTCGTAGTTCCCCGACGGCTCGGGAAGCAGCCGCCGGCGCAGATCGATCACCTCGGGGTAGTCGACGTCGAGCCAGCGCACCGACGACGGCGGGTCGAGGCGCTGCACCCGGGTGTCGAGACCGCACGCGAGATGGAGCACGGTCGCCTTCTGATGCTCGGCCAGGAACTCCATGGCCCAGTCGTCGAGCTGTTTGGCCCGCAGGGCGATGCCGACCGCCGTCGTGTCCGTCATCCCCGTTTTGTCGAAGTCGTAGGCCACGCGCTCCACGGCCTCCCGGGCCGCGTGGTCGTGCAGGATGGAGTCGGGTGAACGGCTGTCCACCGCCCTGCCGTACAGCGTGGCGAGCAAGGTTTCCTGAGCGCCGCTGAGAGTGATCTTTTCGCGATCCATGGTTCCTCGTCGATGTGGGGGTACCGGACGGACCATTCCGTACGGTTGCGCATGGAATGGGCAGAACCCGTGTCCGTACGGTCCCACGTTCCCCCCGGCAAAAGCGACCGGCCCCTGGGCCATTCGAGTTCATCCGGCCAACATCGGGCGGACGGGCGCGGTGAGCGTCAGTGGTCCTCGCCGTCGTCCCGCGTCAGCCACAGATCGGGTCCGAAGACCTCGTAGTGGATCGCGGAGGGGTGCACACCCCGCTCCAGCAGTTGGGTCCGCACCGACCGCATGAAGGGCATCGGCCCGCACAGATACGCCCGCACGCCGTCCGGGATCTCGATGCCGGACAGGTCGGCGCGGCCGGTGCGCTCGGCCGGCCAGTCGCCCTCGGGCCGCTCGTACCAGGTATGGGCGGTGCCCCGCGCCAGCTTGGTGACCAGCCGCTCCTGGTCCTCGCGCAGGGCGTGGTCGGCGGGGGAGCGGTCGGCGTGGACGGCGATGACCGGGGCCTGGTGTCCGCGGGCCGTCAGCTCCTCCAGCATGGCCACCATCGGGGTGCAGCCGATCCCGGCGGAGGCGAGCAGCAGCGGTGTGTCCGTGCCGTCGAGCACGACATCGCCGTAGGGCGCGGAGACGGTGAGCTCATCGCCCTCGTGGACGTGGTCGTGGAGGTGGCCGGAGACCTCACCGGCCGGGCCCACGCCCGCGGCCTCGCGCTTGACGGAGAAGGAGCGCACGGTGGCGCCGGGGGCGTTGGTCAGGCTGTACTGGCGGATCTGCCGCGCCCCGTCGGCCAGTTCCACCTGCACCGAGACATACTGGCCCGCCTTGAACGCCGGGGCGGGGCGGCCGTCCGCCGGACGGATCCGGAAGGTGGCCACATCCGCTGTCTCCCGGACCCGCTCGACCACCTCCCACTGCCGCCAGGTCCCGCCGGCCAGCACGCCCTGCTCCGCGTACAGCCGCCGCTCGATCTCGATCAGGGCGTTGGCCATCAGCCAGTACACCTCGTCCCAGGCGGCGGTCACCTCCTCGGTGGCCGCGTCGCCGAGCACCTCCGCGATGGCGGCGGACAGATGACGGTGCACCACCGGATACTGTGCGGCGCTCACCCCGAGCGAGGCGTGCTTGTGGGCGATCCGGCTCAGCAGGGCGTCGGGGCGGGTGCCCGGCCGCTCCACCAGGGCGGTGGCGAACGCGGCGATCGCGCCCGCGAGGGCCTGCCGTTGGGTGCCCGCGGCCTGGTTGGCCCGGTTGAACATGTTCCTCAGCAGTTCGGGGTGGGCCGTGAAGAGCTTCCGGTAGAACAGCTCGGTGATGGTGCCGATGGCCTCACCGACGGCGGGAAGCGTGGCGCGGACGGTCTCGGCGGACTTCTGGGAGAGCATGAGCGGGCCTAACTGGTATCTCAGATTCGTATTCAACGGCATGGGTGAACCGGGCATGGTGACCTCCATGTCGGCACAGCTCGGTGGGATGGGATCCGGGGTCCGTAACCCGGACGGCGGCCTCATGGGGACAGTCCGGGCGCGCGCCCGACCAGCCCCAGCAGTACCGGGCCGGTCGGGGACGCCACCAGATCGTCGACCGTGAGGGGGTCGAGCGAGGCGAGGAACGCCTCCTGTGCCCGGCGCAGCGCCATCCGCAGCCGGCAGCCCTGCCGCAGCGGACACGGCACATCCCCCTCGCAGTCGACGACATCGCCGACCCCTTCGAGCTCCCGGACCAGCTGGCCGACCGAGGCGGTGCGCCCGGTCGTGGTGAGCGTCAGCCCGCCGCCCCGTCCGCGCCGTGTCTCGATCAGGCCCAGGTGTTGCAGCCGGGCCGCCACCTTGGCCAGATGGCTGTACGGCACCTGCATCTCCCCGGCGACCTGCCGGGCGGTGCAGGGCTCGGCGCCGGTGACCGCCAGCCGCATGATCGTGCGGAGCGCCAGGTCCGTTGACTTCGTCAGCCGCATGGCGGCAGATTACGATAAAGCGAATCTGAGATGCAATTTATAGGGACGTGTTCCGGCCTCCGGCGCACGGGTGTTCCGGCCACGGCGCCGGTCAGGCCTCGCCGGGCGGACGCCCGCGCAGCGCCCGCGTCACCGACCAGGCGACGGACACCATGGGCACGGCCACCACCGCCCCGACCACCCCCGCCACGATGCTCCCGGCGATGACCGAAATCGCCACCACCACCGGATGGAGCCGCACCGCCCAGCTCATCACCAGCGGATGCAGCACATGGCCCTCGAACTGACCGACCGCCACGATCAGCAGCAGCACCACGGCCGCGACGGCCGGACCCCGCCCGGCCAGGGCCACCACCGTCGCCACCGCCAGCGCGATCGGCGAACCGATCAGCGGGACGAACGTCGCGAAGAAGACCAGCAGCGTCAGCGGCAGGGTCAGCGGCACCCGCAGCAGGAACAACGCGATGCCGACCAGGGCCGCGTTGGAGGCCGCCACGACGATGATGCCCCGGGTGTACCCGGCGAAGGTGGTCCACGCCGCCCGCGCCGCACGGTCCCACGGGGAGCGGGCGCGCTCGGGCAGCTGACCCCGGAACCACTGCCACATCCGGTCGCCGGAATGGATGAAGAAGATCGAACAGAACAGGGCCAGGAACAGTGCCGTGCCCGCCTCCACGACCCGCCCGGCGCTGCTGAGCGCCCTGCTGATCAGCGTCGCGCGATGCCGTGACACAAAGGCGGTGATCTTGTCGTGGGCCCCCGACAGCACCCCGTGCCGCACATGGAACGGCGGCCCCTCCAGCCACCGCTCGATCCGGCCGATCCCGCCGCGCAGCTCACCCACCAGCCGGCCCGCCTCCCCGGCCGCCGCGTTCCCCACCAGCGCCAGCAGCCCCAACACCGCGAACAGCGTGCCGAACACCGCCAGCGCCACCGCCAGCGGCCTGGGACACACCCGCGCCAGCAGATCGGCCAGCGGGCGCAGCAAGGCGGTGGCCACCAGCGCAAGGAACACCGCGATCGCGACGAGCTCGAACCGCCCCAGCACCCTGAACGCCAGATAGACGGCCACCCCGATGACCATCAGACGCCATGCGTACGCGGCGGCCAGCCGCAGCCCGGGATGGACCCGTCCGTTCTCGTCCCCCGCCCGGCGCACCGCCGCCGTCAGGGCCGCGGAGCCGGAGCGGCGGGCCCGCGCCACCGCCCGCGAGGCCCGCCCCGCCGGTCCGCCCGCCACGCCACGCCGAGGGCGTACGCCCCGGCCTCCCGGTCGCTCGGGCGGGGGAGGAGAGTCGCTGCTCACGTCGGCGCCACCGCCTTCTGCGTCCGGTCCTGCGCGGCGGAAGAGGATGGTGATTCATCCCGCTACGTACAGATTCAATCAGGGCTGCCGTCCGGGCGCCGGACACCTCTTCCCGGCGCGGCGGCCTGCTGCCCCCCCCGGCGCGGCGGCCGTCCTCGCCCCCTGCCGTTCCGCACCCGGGCCCGCCTAAGATCGCCCTGGTCACCCGCTCGCCAAGGCACTCTGCAAGGAGCCGCTCGTGACATACGACATCACCGCCATCCGCGCACAGTTCCCCGCGCTGAAGGCCGGGTCGGCCCACTTCGACGGCCCGGGAGGCACCCAGACCCCGCTCCCCGTCATCGAGGCCATCTCCGACGCGCTGGCCAACCCCCTGGCCAACCGCGGCCACCTCACCGCGGGCGAGCGCAACGCCGAGGCCCTGGTCCAGTCGGCCCGGCACGCCATGGCCGATCTGCTCGGCGCCGACCCGGCCGGGGTCGTCTTCGGGCGCAGCGCCACCGCCCTCATCTACGACTTCTCCCGCACCCTCGCCAAGACCTGGTCGCCGGGCGACGAGGTGGTGGTGTCCCGGCTGGACCACGACTCCAACATCCGCCCCTGGGTCCAGGCCGCCGAGGCCGCCGGGGCCACCGTGCGCTGGGCCGACTTCGACCCCGCCACCGGCGAGCTGACCCCCGATGACATCAGCGCCCAACTCGGCGACCGCACCCGGCTGGTCGCGGTCACCGCCGCCTCGAACCTGATCGGCACCCGCCCGGACATCCCGGAGATCTCCCGGCGGGTGCACGCGGCCGGGGCGCTGCTCCACGTCGACGGCGTGCACTACGCCGCCCACGCCCATGTCGACATCCGGCGGCTCGGAGCGGACTTCTTCGTCTGCTCCCCCTACAAGTTCCTCGGCCCCCACCTCGGCGTGCTGGCAGCCGACCCCGGGCTCCTGGAGACCCTGACCCCGGACAAGCTGCTCCCGTCGACGAACGCCGTCCCCGAGCGCTTCGAATTCGGCACCCTGCCCTATGAATTCCTCGCCGGCACCCGCGCCGCCGTCGACTTCCTCGCCACCCTGGACCCCGGCGCGGAAGGCAGCCGCAGGGAGCGGCTGGCGTCGTCGTTCGCGGCCCTCGAGGAGCACGAGGCCACGCTGCGCGGGCGCATCGACGAGGGGCTGGCCGCCCTGGACCCGCTCACCATCCACTCCCGTGCCGTGGACCGCACCCCGACCGTGCTGCTGACCATCGACGGCCGCGACACCACCGACGCCTACCGCTACCTCGCCGGCCGTGGCGTCGACGCCCCCTCCGGTTCGTTCTACGCGGTGGAGGCCTCCCGCAGGCTGGGCCTGGGCGACACCGGAGGGCTGCGTATCGGCCTGGCCCCCTACACCAGCACCGAGGACGTGGACCGGCTGCTCGAGGCGCTCTCGGACTTCCTGCGCACTCCGGCCCCGCGCGGCTGACGGCCCCGGCGCCCACCGGCCGGTCTCACGTCCCGGCGGCGGCCGGCGTCATGTCCCGGCGGCGTTCCCTTCGAGGAGCTCCGCCACGAGTCCGCGGGCATGCGCCGCGTCGAGCCCGGCGGGGCGGAAGAGGATGCGGTACATCAGGGGCGCCACGATGTGGTCGACGACCGTCTCGACGCCGGGGGTGTCCTCCCCGCGTTCGGCCGCGCGGGTGAGGATGACATCGACCTGGTCGGCGGCGTAGGCCGAGCACTGACCGGCGTTGCTGCCGTCCGGGTCGCCGAGCAGGGCGTCACGGATGTAGGCACGCCCGGCCGGGGAGGCCATCTCGTCGAGGAACTGCTCGGCCCAGGCCGTCAGATCGGACTCCAGACCGCCGTGGTCCTGGGGCGTGGTCTCGGGCCGCAGACGCTCGACCGCCACATCCGACAGCAGTTGGCTGAGGTCTCCCCAGCGGCGGTAGATCGTGGAGGGGGTGACGCCCGCGCGCTGGGCGATCAGCGGCACCGTGAGACCGTCGCGGCCCACCTCCGCCTCCAGTTCGCGCACGGCGGTGTGCACCGATGCCTGGACCCGGGCGCTGCGCCCCCCGGGGCGCACCATCTGCCTGCTCATTCATCCCACCTTAAAGCAAATCTGTTGCTTCTCGGGAGGCGGTGCGCCCGGGGTCGCTCAGGGGACGCGTCAGGCCGCGGGCGCCGGTTCGCGGGCGGGCGGCGCCAGTTCGCGGGCGGGCCGCGTCCGCTCGTAGGCGTGACCGACCCGCAGCAGCACACCCTCCCCGAGCGGGCGCCCGAGCAGCTGCATGCCGATCGGCAGGCCCGCCGTGTCGTGGCCGACCGGGACGGAGAGCGACGGCAGCCCGGTGAGGTTGGCGGGGGCCGAGAGGCGCACATAGGCGTCCGAGACGGCCTCGACGGTGCCGTCCGGCCAGGTGACCGTCTCCTGACCGGCCTTCACCGCGGTGGCCGGGACCGTCGGGGCGGCGATCACATCGACGTCCTCCAGCATGCGCGCCCACTCCCGCCGCATCAGGGTCCGGGAGCGCTGGGCGCGCAGATAGTCCCCGGCGGGCATCAGTTCGCCCGCCTCCAGCAGGGTGCGCACATCCGCCTGGTACAGCTCCGGCGCCGTGCGCAGGGTGCGCTCGTGGTACGCGGTGGCCTCCGGCACCATCAGGCCCCACTGCGTGGCCTGGATGTAGCGGGTCATGGGGATCTCGACCTCGACGAGGCGGGCGCCGAGGGCCTCGAGCCGCTCGACGGCCCGCCGGACCGCGGCCTCCACCTCCGCGTCGACGTGCTCGAAGTAGTAGTTGCGCGGCACGCCGACGCGCAGTCCCGTCAGGTCCTCGGCCGCGCCCGGCCGGTAGTCCCGCGCGGGCACGTCCAGGGACGCGGGGTCGCGGGGGTCGTGCCCGGCCAGGACCGCCAGGACCAGGGCCTGGTCCTCGACGGTGCGGGTGAGCGGGCCGACGTGGTCCAGCGACCACGACAGGGAGGTGACGCCGTGGCGGGGGACGAGGCCGTACGTCGGCTTGAGGCCGACGACCCCGTTGAGCGCGGCGGGGACGCGGATGGATCCGCCGGTGTCGGTGCCCAGCGCGAAGGCCGCGGTGCCCGCGGCGACGGCCACGGCGGATCCGCCGCTGGAGCCGCCCGCGACCCGGCCGGGGTCCCAGGCGTTGTGGGTCTGCGGGGTGGTCAGCCCGTACGCGAACTCATGGGTGTGGGTCTTGCCGACCAGGACCGCGCCGGACGCGCTCAGCCGGGCGGCGACCGTGCTGTCCGCCTGGGCGCGGTGGTCGGCGCGGACCCGGGAGCTCGCCGTGGTGGCCACGCCCGCGACGTCGATCAGGTCCTTCAGGCCCATCGGGATGCCGTGCAGCGGGCCGCGGAGGCGGCCGGCCGCGGCTTCGTCCGTGGCCTCGCGCGCGGCCCGGCGCGCCCGCTCGGCCGTCACCGTGACGTAGGCGTTCAGCCGGGGTTCCAGCCGCTCGACGCGGTCCAGGACGGAGTCCGCCAGCTCGACGGGGGACAGCCGCCGGGTCCTGATCGCCTCGGCGGCCGCGGTGAGGGACAGCTCATACGGCCGCATCGCGCCGCTCCTCTCCCGCGCGGTAGGCGGGGGCGGGCGGGGTGTCGCCGAAGTCCAGCTCGCGCAGGACGGCGACGACGGCGTGGATGTGGTCGGCGGTGGCCGCCGCGGCGGCGTGGCGCTCGGCCGACAGCGGAAGCCCGGCGCGCGCGGCCCAGCGGGCCGCCTCCGGAGGGGTGAGTTCAGCGGCGGACAAGGTGTCTCCCTCAGCGAGATCTCATCGAGGCAAAAGCTAACTGTTTGCGTTAGTCGACTGTAGAGCCTACGGTGACTTAAGGCAAACGAATTGCGTTTAGAGAGAGCGGGCGGGTCATGCACACACCCCAGGCCATCGACATCCCCTTCTGGACCGTGGGCGACATCGCCGTCCACCGCATCGACGAGGTGCTCCTGCCGCCGCAGACCGGGCCATGGCTGCTTCCCGGCGCCACCACGGACGTGGTCTCGCGGCAGGACTGGCTGCGCCCCGACTTCGCCGACCAGGACGGCACCCTGCGCATCGCCAGCCACAGCTTCGCCTTCGAGATCGGCGGGGCCCGGGTCCTGGTCGACACCGGCATCGGCAACGGCAAGACGCGGGCCAACCCGGCCTGGCACGGTCTGCGGACCGACTACCTGGAGCGCCTGGCCGCCGCCGGGTTCCCCCGGGAATCCATCGACCTGGTGATCCTCACCCATCTGCACACCGACCACGTCGGCTGGAACACCCATGAGGTGGACGGCGCATGGGTGCCCACCTTTCCGCACGCGCGCTACCTCACCTCCCGCGCCGAGCGGGAGTTCTGGGCGGCCTACGACATGGACGAGCCGCGCACCCAGATGTTCCTCGACTCCGTGATTCCGGTCGAGGACGCGGGACTGCTCGATCTGGTCGACGTCCCGGACGAGGGCACCGAGGTCATCCCCGGACTGCGGCTGATCCCCACGCCCGGGCACACCCCCGGCCATATCGCCCTCCAGCTCGACAGCCGCCACGAGCGCGCGCTGATCACGGGCGACTGCGTCCACCACCCCGTCCAGCTCGCCCACCCCGCCATCGGCTCATGCGTCGACATCGCCCCCGAGCAGTCCGAGGCCACCCGCCACAAGCTCTTCGGCGCCCTCGCCGACACGGGCACCCTCCTGCTCGGCACCCACTTCCCGCCGCCCACCGCCGGTCATGTGATCACCCACGAGAACGCCTACCGGCTCTCGCCGGTGCTCCCGGGCGCGCGCTGACGCGCCCCTCCGCGGGTGGTGCCGTTCGCCCGGATGTTCCCGTAGGGGCGCTATTGGGGCCGGGGCGGTGCGACGGGCAGGCTCGTGGGTGCTTTGCCTGCTTCGTATGGAGAGGGGTCTCCCTTGGCCAGTGTGTTGCCGCGTGGGCGTCGGCTGCCGTCGTTGACCGGGCTTCGCTTTCTGCTGGCCGGTGTGGTGCTGGCGGGCCATGTGCTGACGCTGGGCAGATTCTTCGAGGACCAGGGGGTCTATGAGGCGGCCGACGCCTCGTCCATGGCGAGCGCGGCGGCGGTCTCCTCGTTCTTCCTGCTGAGCGGTTTCGTACTGGCGTGGAACGCCTCCCCGGCCGACACCGCCGTCCGGTTCTGGCGCCGGCGGCTGGTGAAGATCTTCCCCAACCATGTGGTGACCTGGTCGCTGATGCTGGGCCTGCTCATGGCGACGGGCACCGCCGCGCTGCTTCCGGTGCCGGACCCGGGACCGGGGGAGGCGGTCCGGAATCTGCTGCTGGTGCACGCCTGGGTCCCCGACATGGCCGATTTCAGCAGCGTCAACCCGGTGACCTGGTCCATCTCCTGCGAGGCGTTCTTCTACCTCCTCTTCCCCCTGCTGATCCGGCCGGTGCGCGCCCTCCCGGCACGGCTGCTCTGGCCGGTGATCGCCCTGGTGGCGGCGCTGGTGGTGACGATGCCGCTGGTGGCGATGGCCGTCACCGACGAGGCGGCTCCCGGGAGTTGGTCACCGCTCTCGACGGAGCGCTGGTGGCTGATCTACTTCTTCCCGCCGGTGCGGCTGCTGGAGTTCGTCCTCGGACTCGTGCTCGCCCGGGCGGTCCAGCTCGACCGCTGGCCCGCGCTGCGTCGGCGGTGGCCGCTGCTCGCCCTGGCGGGGGTCTTCGCGGCGCGGACGGAGCTGCCCGAGGAGTACCTGTGGGGAGCCGCGACCTGTCTGCCGATGGCCGCCCTCATCCCGGCCATCGCCGCCCGCGATATCGAAGGGCGGGAGAGCCTGCTCGGGCGCCGTGGCCTGGTGCTGCTGGGCGAGGCGTCGTTCGCGCTGTACATGGTGCACTTCCCGCTGCTGTACGAGATCCGGGTGCTGCTGGACCGGCGGACGTTCGACACGGTGACCGCCGCGCTGTTGTCCGTGGTGGTGTCGGCCTTCTGTGTGGGGGTGTCGCTGCTGCTGTGGCGCGGTGTCGAGGTGCCGATGATGCGTCACTTCGCCCGCCCCCGCGGCGGTTCCGTACCGGCTGCCGACCCCGCGCCCGGCGACCGGACCGCACCCCTGCGCCAGCAGGACCCCGCTCCTTGACGCGGGCGGCCCGTGCGCACCGCTCAGTCCGGCGAGGTGGCGACGCGCACGCGGTGGCTTTCGCCGTCGGAGAGGAACGATGCCAGTTCCCGGCCCTCCTCTCCGACGGCCGTGCGGTCGGCCGAGGAGAGGCGGCCCAGCGGGGTGACGACCACGGTGGCGTCGTCCACCCTCCAGGTCGCGGCGACACGGCCGTCCACCAGCACCACACGCTCCCCGGCCACCGACAGGCCGCGGTGGGCGTCGTCGATGATCCGGCCGCGGTCGTGGTAACCGAGGATCGCGTTGTCGAACGCGGGCAGGAACCGCACCGGCGCGGGGGTGCCGGGGTCGGGACGTGGCGCGTCGGGGAGGTCGAGCAGCTCCCGGCCGCGTTCATCGCGGAAGGTGACCAGCTCCTCCCGTATCGCGGCCACCGCGGCCGGGAGCCCGGCGATGCCGCACCAGCCGCGCAGATCGGCCGAGGCCGCGGGGCCGAAGGCGGCCAGATAGCGCCGTACCAGCGCCTGCCCGACCGGGTCGGCGCCGTCGGGGGCGGGCGCGTCCACCGGTCGGCCTAGCCAGGAGGAGAGCAGGACGTTGCGCACCCCTCCCCGGGAGCGCCACAGCCCGCGCGGCGGCGTCTGCGCCACCGGGACGAGGGCGGCGATGAGCATCTCGCCCAGGGCGCGCGGTGCCGGGGCGGGCCAGCGGTCGGCCAGCGCCCGCACCAGCTCGGCCATCGAGCGGGGCTCGCCGTCGGCCATCACCGCCCGGCCCGCGGCGGCGAGTTCGTCGAGGTCCACCCCCTCCAGCTCGCGACGGTAGGTCCCGAGCACCCGCTGGCGCAGCATGGCGTCGTGGCGGGCGCGCCAGGCCACGATGTCATCGGCGGTGACGAGGTGGACGGTACGGCGCATGAGGTGGGTCCGCACCACGCTCCGACCGGTCAGCAGGTCCGAGAGGACGCCCGGGTCGAACGCGCGCAGCCGTGACCAGAGCCCGGTGAACGGCTCCTGCGGTTCCTGCGCCTGCATGCCACACAGATGCGCGACGGCGTCGTGGACCGGCATGTCCGCCCGGTCGAGCAGCAACTGCCGGGCGAGCGTCGCCCGGCCCAGCGCCCGGCGGTCGAGAACGGTCATCGTGCCACCGCGGCGCGCTCTTCGGCCGATCGCCGCTGTAGCGACGGGAGTTGGACGGATGGCGGGGTGGCGGACACATCGAGCGGGCCGATGTCGGTTCCCACGATGTCCTCGGGCTCCCCGTGGGGTCCGTACACATCGGCGGTGTCGATGAAGTTGGTCCGCCCGAGCTCATGCGTCTTCACAGTCGCGCCGTTCCCTTCGGTTCCATGGCTGTTGGGGTCCGGAGCCGTGCCGGTGACGGCCGTCACCGGCACGGCTCCGAGGAGATCCGGTCGCGGTCAGCCGGACTTCTGCCCGTCGAGCGACTCACGGATGATGTCCGCGTGCCCGGCGTGCTGGGCGGTCTCGGCGATGACGTGCAACAGCACCCGGCGCACGCTGTGCGCCGCGCCCGGCTCGTTCCAGGGCGCCTCGGGCAGCGGGTGCGTCGCCGACAGGTCGGGGACCGCGGTGATGATCTCCTCGCTCCGGGCGGCGACCTCCTCGTAGCGCCGGAGGACACCGGCCAGCGTCTCACCGGGCAGCATCTGGAAGTTGTTCTGGTTGTCGATCGCCCACTGCGGGATCTCCCGTGCGGTACCGGCCGCGAGGTCGGCCCAGGTGACACCGTCGGGCAGGTCGTAACGCAGCGCCGACGGGCCTTCGAGGACGAAGCGCAGCCAGCCCTCCTCGATGGCCGCGACATGCTTGATCAGCCCGCCCAGGCACAGCGCGCTGACCGTCGGGCGTTCGCCGGCCTGCTCGTCGCCGAGCTCGCGCACCGTCCTGGTCAGGGCGGATCGCGCGGCGGCGAGTTCGGCGAGCAGATCGGCCCGCTCGTCGTCGAGAGAGGTGGCGGGAGTAGTGGTGGCGGTCACAGTGATCGGGTCCTTCGGTCGTTCTCGTCGTCTGACGAGGACTACCGTCGCAGGGGTAGCGGACAGTGTGTGGCCGCTTCTCCGGGCAGAATCGGTGGTATGCCGAAGACATCAGCGCGACTGCTGTCACTGCTCTCCCTGCTCCAGGCGCGCCGGGACTGGCCGGGGCAGCTGCTGGCCGAGCGGCTGGACGTCAGCCCGCGCACCGTGCGCCGCGATGTCGACCGCCTGCGCGAGCTCGGCTATCCCATCGTGGCCGCCAAGGGCCCCGACGGGGGCTATCGGCTCGGCGCCGGGTCGGACCTGCCGCCGCTGCTGTTCGACGACGACCAGGCCGTGGCCCTCGCCGTGGCGCTTCAGACCGCCACCGCCACCGGGGCGGGGATCGAGGAAGCGGCGGCGCGTGCGCTGAGCACCGTTCGGCAGGTGATGCCCGCGCGGCTGCGCCATCGCGTCGACGCCCTCCAGGTCACCGCCGTGGAAGGCGCGGATACCCGGCCGAATCCGCAGGTCGGCCCCCGGGTGCTCATGACCCTCGGCGCGGCCGTCCGCGCCCGCGAGGTGCTGCGCTTCACTTACGCCCCCGTATCCGCACCGGATGCCTCCGACGCCGACCCCGCCGCCACGCCGCCACGCCGGGTGGAGCCGCACCACCTCGTCACCCGGGGCGGGCGCTGGTATCTCGTCGCCTGGGACCTCGACCGCGACGACTGGCGCACCTTCCGCGTCGACCGGATCACCCCGCGCACCCCCACGGGCCCGCGCTTCACCCCGCGCGATGTGCCCGGAGGGGATGTGGCCGCCTTCGTCGCGAGCCGGTTCCAGGGTTCCGACGGCTCGGGTGGCTGGCCGTGCCGAGGCGAGGTCATCCTCGATCTGCCCGCGTCGGTCGTGTCCACCTACACCCGGGACGGGGTCGTCGAGGAACTCGGCCCGGACCGCTGCCGACTCCTTCTGGGCGCGTGGTCATGGCCGGGACTCGCCGCCACCATCGGCAGGTTCGACGCCGACATCGAGGTCATCGGGCCGCCCGAGCTCAAGGGGGCCTTCGCGCACCTGGCCCGCCGCTTCGCCGACGCGGCGGCCGAGGCATCTACGGGGGACACCACGCCATCCCCGAGCCGCTGAGCGCCAGGCCCCACCCCCGAGCCGCTGAGCGACGCGCGCCACGCCTGAGCCGCTGAGCGATGCGCGCCCCCCTGAGCCGCTGAGCGACCCGCGCCGCCCATCCGCTGAGCGGTGCGCGCCACCCCTGAGCCGCTGAGCGACGCGCGCCGTCCATCGCGCCTCAGGGCGCGGCGTCGAGATCCACCTCGAGGTTCTCGGCCTCGGTCCAGAACCCCTCGTCCGCGTCCTGGAGCCGGGACGCCGCGTGCCTCAGGTGGAGCAGCGCGGCGTCGCGGGCCGCATCCGCGTCGCGGGCCTCGATGGCGGCCAGGATGGCGTGGTGCTCCTGCCGGACCGCTTCGAGGAAGTCGCCGCGGCGCGCCTCGTTCGCACGCGTGACGCGGATTCCGCCGCGCAGCACCTCGCCGAGGTAGCGCAGCGTGGAGAGCATCACCGCGTTCCCGGTCGATTCGGCGACGGAGCGGTGGAAGGCGAGATCCTCGTCCACGCCGTCGCCACCGGCCGCCACCGCCGTGTCGATGGCCTCCAGGGCCTGACGCATCCGGGCGAGGTCGGCCGGGGTGGCCCGGGTGGCCGCGAGGTACGCCGCCTCGCCCTCGATGGGGCGGCGCACCTCCACGATCTGCCGCACCTTGGACTTGGTGTCCTCGGCGGTCTCGGCCTCCAGGTCCAGCGGCCGGGTGCGGCGCGGCATCACGAACACGCCGAGCCCCTGACGGGGTTCGACCAGGCCCGCGCTGCGCAGCCGGGACACCGCCTCGCGTACGACGGTCCGGCTGACGCCCAGCTGCTTGACCAGCTCCACTTCGGTCGGGAGCTTGTCGCCCTCGGCCAGCCGTCCGGACTCGATCTCTTCCGAGAGTATGGCCGCGACCCGATCCGCGAGCCGCACGGGACCGCTCACCTTGGAGAACATGGTCTTCAGCTTATCGGCACCGCCCCGGCCGCCCGGCCGCCACGGGATGTCCCGCGGCCCGCGCGGCCCCGCCCCTGGGCCCCGGGGTCTGGGGGGTCCGGCGGACGATGCGGCTCTGCCACGTGGCAGGGGCTTGGCCCCTGGGCCCCGGGGGTCTGGGGTGTCCGGCGGACCATGCGGCTCCGCCCCTGGATCCCGGGGTCTGGGGCGGAGCCCCCCACGCGGCGGAGCCGCATATCGATGCTGTCCCCTCCTCGGCCCTTCCCGGAGTGTCGATCTGCGGCTCCGCCGCATGGCAGGGGCCTCGCCCCCGGACCCCCGGACCCCCGGGGTCTGGGGCGGAGCCCCAGTTGTGGGAAGGGGCGGGGAGGGGAGCAGCCCGCCGCAGGCGTCACGATCCGTCGGACACCCCCTAAGAGCGCGCACCGCCCACCACCGCGTCAGCGTGGTCTTCGAGATAGGCACGCACCACCGAGGCGAAATCCGGATCGGGGGCCAGCCCGAGCGCCGCGGCGCGCGCGTTGTCGAACACGGCGGGCCACGAGCCGACGATGGCCTCGACGTCGGGGTCGGGCGCGACCGTCACCAGGTCGGCGACCGCGTCGCCGGCCACCCGCCGCAGCGTGCTCAGCATGTCGGCGACCGAGACCGTGAGCGCCGGAAGGTTGACCGGCACCCCGCCGTCGATCCGGCCAGGCCCGGCACCGCGCTCCGCCTCCGCGACCCGGAGGATGCCCTCGACCGTGCGCCGTGGCGAGGCCAGGGCCACCTTCAGCTCGGGGTGGACCGGGCAGGCGGCCGGGAGGCCCGCGAGCGGCTCGCGGATGATGCCGGACAGAAAGCCGGAGGCGGCCGCGTTCGGCTTGCCCGGCCGTACCGACACGGTCATCAGCCGGGCGACGCGCCCGTCCAGGAAACCGCGGCGGGTGTAGTCCGCGATCAGCTGCTCGCAGACGAGCTTCTGGATCCCGTAGCTCGACCGCGGTGTGGGCAGGGTGGCCTCGCTGACGACCGGCGGCAGCGGCAGCGCGGGGTCGGAACCGTAGACGGCGACGCTGCTGGAGAACACCACCCGCGGCACCGGCCCGCCGGCGGCCGACTGGGTCCGCGCGGCCTCCAGCACCGCGCGTGTGGTGTCCACATTGGCGCTCATACCGAGGTCGAAGTCGGCCTCGCACTCGGCCGAGACCGCGGCGGCGAGATGGATCAGCACATCCACCGGCTCCGCGAACACCTCGTCAAGACGGTCGGCCAGATCGCCCTGGACGATGTCCACGAGGGGGTCGTCCGCCGCCGAACCGGGCGGCACCACCCGGTCGGCGAGCACCAGCCGGTCGATCGGCGCACCGCGGAACGTCCGTGACGTGAGCAGTGCGGCGGCGACCCGCCGGCCCAGGAAGCCGAAGCCACCCGTGATGACGATCCTCATGCGTTGTCTCCTCGGTAGTCGTGGCGCCAGCCGAGCCCCTCGCTCGTGCCGGCGCGGGGGATGTACTCACAGCCGATCCACCCGTCGAAGCCCAGGTCGTCGATGACGCCGAACAGATGGCGGATGTCGAGCTCGCCCCGGTCGGGCTCATGGCGATCGGGCACGCCCGCGATCTGAAGATGGCCGACCCGGCCGGTCGGCAGGTCACGGCGCAGGGTCGTGGTGAGGTCGCCCTCGACGATCTGACAGTGGTAGAGGTCGAGCTGCACCTTGAGGTTCGGGGCTCCCACCTCCCGTACCACGGTGTGCGCTTCGGACTGCCGGTTCAGGAAGTAGCCGGGCATGTCACGGCCGTTGATCGGCTCGATCAGGATGTCGACGCCCGCCGCGGTGGCCCGTTCCGCGGCCCAGGCGAGATTGGCCAGATAGGTGTCGCGGTGCTCGGCCGGATCGCCCGGCCCCACCAGCCCGGCCATCACATGCACCCGTGGGCAGCCGAGCTCCGCCGCGTACTCCAGGGCCCGGCCGATCCCGGAGCGCATCTCCGCCTCGCGCCCGGGCAGCGCCGCGATCCCGCGCTCCCCGGACTCCCAGGCACCGGGAGGCGCGTTGAAGAGCACCTGCCGCAGACCGTGGTCGTCGAGCCTGCGGCGCAGCTCGGTGGCGTCGTACGCGTAAGGGAAGAGGTACTCGACGGCCTCGAAGCCGTCCGCCGCCGCGGCGGCGAAGCGGTCGAGGAAGTCGTGTTCGGCGTACATCATGGACAGGTTCGCGGCGAACCTCGGCATGCTGGCTCCTGCGTTCGGGCCGGGACGTCCCGGTCAGCGGTTGACGACCTGCTTCTTGGTGGTGAGCACCGCGGCGGCGCCCACGACCAGAGTGAGGGCCAGGACGTACATCGGGATCGACGCCGAGCCGGTGGCGTCCTTGAGCGCGCCGATCATGTAGGGGCTGACGAAACCGGCCAGGTTGCCCACCGAGTTGATGATGGCGAGGCCCGCCGCCGCCGCGGTGCCGCCCAGGAACGCGGTGGGGAGCGACCAGAACAGCGGGGCGCAGGTCAGCACCCCGGCCGCGGCCACGGACAGCGCGGTCAGGGACAGGACGGTGGACCCGTTCCACACGGCGGACAGCGAGAACCCGACGGCGCCCATCAGGCTCGGGACGACCAGGTGCCAGCGTCGCTCGCGGCGCTTGTCCGCCGAGCGGCCGAACAGGTTCATCGCGACGAGGGCGGCAAGGAACGGCACGGCGCTGAGCACGCCGATCGCGAGGTTGCCGTCGATGCCGGTGGACTCGACGAACGTGGGCATCCAGAAGGTCAGGGCGTACTGGCCCATCACGAAGCAGAAGTAGATGAGGCACATCAGCCACACCCTGGGCTCACGGAAGGCGTCCAGGACCCGGCCGTGCACGGTCCGGTGCGCGCCGTCCTCGGCGACCGCCCGCTCGACGACGGCCTTCTCCTCATCGGTCAGCCACTTCGCGTCCCGCACGCCGTCGTCCAGGTAGAAGAGCGTGAGGACACCGACGAGGAGCGCGGGGACCGCCTCCAGCAGGAACATCCACTGCCAGCCCTGCCAGCCGTTCACACCCTGGAAACTGTCCATGATCCAGCCGGAGAGCGGATTGCCGAAGATGCCCGCCACCGGGATGGCCGACATGAACATCGCGATCACGCGGGCCCGGCGGTGCGAGGGGAACCAGTAGGTGCAGTAGAGGATCACCCCGGGGTAGAACCCCGCCTCCGCGGCACCGAGCAGAAACCTCAGCACATAGAACGTCACCTCGTTGGTGACGAACATGAACGCCGCCGAGACCAGGCCCCAGCTGATCATGATGCGGGCGATCCAGGTGCGGGCTCCGACGCGTTGCAGCATCAGGTTCGAGGGCACTTCCAGGATGAAGTAGCCGATGAAGAACAGGCCCGCCCCCAGGCCGTACGCCGCCTCGCTGAACCCGAGGTCATCGGACATCTGGAGCTTCGCGAAGCCGACGTTGACCCGGTCCAGGTAGGAGGCCACGTAGCACAGGATGAGGAAGGGGACGATGCGGCGTACGACCTTGCGGTAGACGGTGTTCTCGCGGGCAAGCGCGGGCGTCTCGGCCGCCACTGCGGGCATGGGCATGACGGAATCCTTTAGCGGCTCAGGGATTCTGCGACGGGGAGGGGGACGGGGGAGGGGATGGGGACGGGGATGCGGGGTCGGGGGAGGGAACCGGGACGGGGGGGAGCGACAGGTCACCAAGCGGCGCCGAACGTCGTCCTCAGTTCGTCGATCGCGTCGGTGGTGAGAGGTTCCGGTCGACGGTCGGTCAGGAGCCAGAGACGTGCCGTCTCCTCGAGTTCTTCGAGGACGGCGAGGGCGGCGGCCGCGTCCGGGCCCCAGACCACGGGCCCGAGCCGGTCGAGCAGGACGGCCCTGATCGGCGTATGGCTCGCCAGGTGGTCGGCGATCCGGGCGGTCACCAGGTCGGCCACGCGCGGGTCGCCGGGCCGGTGATAGGGGATGAGCGGCACGTGCCCCACCTTCATCACGAAGTACGGCGTGATCGGCGGGAGTACGTCGTCCTGGCTCCACACCCCGGCCAGGGTGAGCGCGACCAGGTGGGTGGAGTGGGTGTGGATGATGAACCGGGCCGTGGGGTCGGCCGCGTAGATGCGCCGGTGGAGCGTCAGGGTCTTGCTCGCGCGGTCGCCCGCGCGCTGCTCCCCCTGGGCGTCGACCAGCGCGAGGCGGTCGCGCTCGAGGAAGCCCAGGGCGGCGTCGGTGGGTGTGATCAGATGGCCGTCACCGATCCGGGCGCTGATGTTCCCGGCGCTGGCGTGCACATAGCCCCGGTTGAACAGGCTGGTGCCCACCCGGACGATCTCGTCGCGGGCCTCGTCCACGGCGGTGTCGAGGAGCTCGGTCATGAGACCTCCCGGTCGAGCAGGGCGAAGGAGTCGGTGAAGAACGCGGGGCCACCGAAGTTGCCGGACTTCAGCGTGATGTGGAGCGTGTCCCCGCCGGGCAGCGCCGCCGCGCACCAGGGCACACCGGGGTCGATCTGCGGTCCGATGCGCAGTCCGGTGACGCCGAGCGCCCGGACGACCGCTCCGGAGGTCTCGCCGCCCGCGACGACGAGTTGACGCACACCGCGCTCCACCAGGCCCTCGGCCACCCGGGCCAGGGTCCGCTCCACCAGCTCGCCGGCCTCGGCGGCGCCGAGCCGGGTCTGGACGGTGCGGACCGCCTCGGGCGCCTCGGTGGAGTAGAAGAGGACGGGCCCGTCGGCCAGATGGGATTCGGCGAAGGCGAGCGCCTCGCCGGACACGTCCTCACCGGCCGCGACCCGCAGCGGATCCACGCTGAACGCCGGCCGGCCGGTGCGCAGGAACTCCTGGACCTGCTGGTTGGTGGCGGCGGAGACCGACCCGGAGATGACGGCCCGGTGGCCGCCGGGCGGTGGCAGCGCGGCGGCGGCGTGGGACGGTGTGAACCCCCAGTTCGCGGGCAGCCCGATGGCCAGGCCCGAACCGGCGGTCACGAGCGGCATCCCCTGCACCGCAGCGCCGAGGCGCACCAGGTCGTCGTTGGAGACGGCGTCGACGATGGCGATTCCGGCACCCTGCTCGCGCAGTTCGTCGATCCGCGCCCGGACCGCCGTGGCGTCGCGGCCGACCACCGTGTGGTCGATCAGACCGACCGCTCGGGAGGTCTGCGCGCCGAGCACCGGGACCAGATTGGGGTCGGTCATCGGGGTGAGCGGGTGATGGCGCATACCGCTCTCGCTGAGCAGTACATCGCCGACGAAGAGATGGCCCTTGAAGACCGTGCGCCCGTTGTCGGGGAACGCGGGCGTGGCGATGGTGAAGTCGGTGCCGAGCGCGTCCATCAGGGCCTCGGTGACCGGCCCGATGTTGCCGGCCGGTGTCGAGTCGAAGGTCGAGCAGTACTTGAAGTAGATCTGCTCGGCACCGGCGGACCGCAGCCAGGCGAGGGCCCGCAGCGAGGCGTCGACGGCGTCGGCGGCCGGAACCGTGCGCGACTTGAGCGCGATGACCACGGCGTCCGCGTCCACCGGCCGTTCGGCGCCGGGCGGCGGTACGTCGATCAGCTGGACCACGCGCATGCCCGCCCGCACCAGGTTGTTGGCCAGGTCGGTGGCGCCGGTGAAGTCGTCGGCGATGCAGCCGAGTCGGACGCCCATGTCAGGCCTCCACCGGCTGGGGCAGATCGACCCCGGGGAAGATCTTGATGACCGCGCTGTCGTCCTCCGAGCCCAGGCCGGACGCCGACGCCTGGAGGAACATCTGGTGAGCGGTGGCGGCCAGGGGAAGCGGGAACCTCTCCGGCCTCGCCGCATCGAGGACGAGCCCCAGGTCCTTGACGAAGATGTCGACCGCGGACAGCGGTGTGTAATCACCGGCGAGCACATGCGCCATCCGGTTCTCGAACATCCACGAGTTGCCCGCGCTGTGCGTGATGACCTCGTAGAGCGCCTCGGCCGGAACACCGGCCTTCAGACCCAGGGCCATCGCCTCGGCCGCCGCGGCGATGTGCACCCCCGCGAGCAGCTGGTTCACGATCTTGACCTTCGAGCCGAGACCGGGCTGCTCGCCCAGGCGGTAGACCGTGTCGCTCATGGCCTCGAGCACCGGGTCGGCGACCGCGTACGCCGCGGCGGGGCCCGACGTCATCATGGTCAGCTCACCGGCCGCCGCGCGCGCGGCGCCACCGGAGATGGGGGCGTCCAGGTAGAGCGCGCCCCGCTCGGCCAGACGGCCGCCGAGCTCCGCCGACCAGCCCGGGTCGACCGTGGAGCACATCACGAAGACGGCCCCCGGGCGGAGCCGGTCGGCGGCCCCGTCTGCGCCGAACAGCACCGACTCGACCTGCGCCGCGTTGACCACGACACTGACCACGACGTCCACCGCGGCCGCCAGGTCGCCGGGGGAGGCGTACACCGTTCCGCCGTCGCGGGCGAAGCCCTCGGCCACCTCCGGCCGCAGATCGTGGACCCCGACGTCGTAGCCCGCGGCGCGCAGGCTGCGCGCCATGCCGAGCCCCATGGCCCCGAGCCCCACCACGCCCACGCGCGGCCGCGCCGGCCTGTCCTGGTCGCTCATGCCCCTCCTCGTCCTTGGCTTGTACTTCTGGGGGAGCGCCGCCGCGCTTGCTGTGGTGTCCGGGGCGCGATCGGCCCCGGCCACCTGCGGCGATCGGGTCATATGATGACCTGAAGACAAGGCTCACGCATACTGTGACGTCCCTCACAGGCCGCCATCGGGGCCTCGCTCGCCCCGGCCGCCCCCGGGGGGTGTTCCTCGCGGCCCTGCCCGCGAACTCAGCCGATGTCGACGGAGGTGCCCGCCGCCAGTCCGTGGCAACGGGCGCCCGTGCCGGGGCCGTTGGCGCCCAGGAACCCGCCGAGCATCGCGTTGCCGACGTCGTTGAGGGCGCCGTCGTGGATGGTGTAGGCGTCCCGTGGGGCCACCTCCCGCACGTAGTCAATCAGCTGTCCGGTGGTCGACCAGGGACCGTGCACCGGCAGCAGCAGGGTGTCGACGGTGGCATCCGGGACGGTGAGCGCGTCCCCGGGGTGGAAGAGGGCGTCGTCGATGAGGAAGCCGACGTTGCCGACCGGCGGGATGTCGGGGTGGATGGGCGCGTGCCACGTGCCGTAGACCCTCACCTCGAAACCGGCGCGGAGTGCCTCCTCGGAGAAGTGGTCGAAGTGTTCGTGGGTCACCAGGACCGCGTCCGCACCGTCCAGCGCGTGCGGTTCGGTGAGGCCGCCCGGGTCCACGACGAGGCGGTGGCCGTCCTTGTCGATACGGACGCAGGCATGGCCGAACTTGGTGAGCCGCATGGGCCGCCATCCTCGGCCACCTCGACCGCGGTGGCCCGCAGACCACGGCCGACCTCGCGCACCGGCGCGGAGTTACCCACCAGTCGGCCGCCAAATCCGTCAAGGAACTGCTCGGCGACGGCCTGGTGCGCACCGAGCCCCACCCCAGCGACGGCCGCAAGCTCCTGCTGCACATCACCGACGCCGGCCGCGCCCGCCTCCAGCGGGAGCGCACCCAGCGCGCCGGCTGGCTGGGCACCGCCATCCGCGACACCCTCAGCCCCGACGAGCGGCGGTAACTGCGGGACTGCGTACCCCTGCTGACCCGTCTGACCGCCCGCATCACCGAAAAGTGAGCGCGGAGGCGATGTGTCTGGTTCGGCATCTTCTGGGTGGCAATGGTTTATATCCCGGGGGGAGATGCCTGGCATAAGCAGTTCGGGATTTCCGAGCGCGCTGTGCGGTGGCTAGCGTGAATCTCGACGCCGCCAATGGTGGATTCGAGTGAGCGGGTGGATCGGGGGAGTGGGATGCGACTGCTCGTGAAGCGGTCATCCGATCAGGTCAAAGGGCAGATCGCCGTTCCGACCTCGAAATACCACGCGCATCGCGCCCTGATGCTGGCCTCGCTCGCCCCCGGGACCAGCCGCATCGTAGGGCTGTCGAACGCGCAGCACATCCGGCACACCATCACCGCGCTGCGCGGCCTCGGTACGCGGATCGAGGTGGACGGGGACGACTTCCTCGTGCACGGGGGTCCGTACCGTCCGCTGCGATCACAGGTCTCGGTGGGCAGCGCGGGTACGGCGTTGTATTTCCTCACCGGGCTCGCCTCTCTCGCGAGCGCGCCGGTGACGATCGTGGGGCAGAAGTCCTTCCCCCGGCGTCTGATAGGCCCGCAGCTACAGGCCCTGTCCGATCTCGGTATCGACCTCGATTCGCCCACCGGCGGCCCGCCGATTTCCGTACGGCCGCGCCGCCCGAAAGGGGGCCATGCGCGCATCGAGGGCATTCTTTCGCAGTGGATTTCCGGATTGCTCATGGTGGCGCCGTTCGCGACCGGACCGAGCACCATCACCGTGGAGGGCGAGTTCAACGAGCGCTCCTACGTGGATCTGACGGTCCGGATGATGCGGCGGTTCGGACTGCGGGTCGATGTCTCCGGGAACGGGCGGCGGTTCGACATCGAGCCCGGCCAATGCCCCACCCCCGCAACGGTGGTGCTGCCCCCCGACGTCGGAGCCGCCGCCTTCGGCCTGGCCGCGACGGCGCTGCACCCGGCGGATGTGCTCTTCCGGGGGCTGCCCGCGCTCCCCGTGGACCAGGTGGACCACCCCGAGGCGGATCTGCTGGACATCGTCGCCGGGATGGGCCTGCCGATGACGGCCGACCCGGCGACCGGCATGGTGCGCGTCCGCCACGACGGGATCAGGCTGCGCCCCGCCCGGATCGACTGCCGGGCGGTGCCCGACACGCTGCCCGCGCTGTCCGTGCTCGGGGCGCTGGCGGACGGCACCACCGTGTTGGACAACGTGGCCCATGTCAGGCTCAAGGAGTCGGACCGGGTGGAGGCGATGCTTCAGCTCATCAGGATGGGCGCCCGGATCGAGCAGCGCGGGCAGCGACTGCTCTGCCACGGTGTCGAGCGGCTGACCGGGGCCGAGCTGTCCTCGTTCAACGACCACCGCGTGCTGATGTCCCTGGCCGTCGCGGGCACGGCGGCCGACGGTGAGACCCGGCTCACCTACCCGAACGCCTACCGCGGCTCCTATCCGCGCTTCCTCGAGGAGATGAACGGCATCGGCCTCGACATGTCGGTGGAACGGGAACGGGAACCGGAACCGGACCAGGCCCGGACGCCGGGCCGGTGCGGCACCCGGCCCCCCGCCCTCGCCGCGCCCGCGAAGTGATCAGCCGTCGGGCCGCGCGCCCCGCGAGGGCCCGGTGTCACCGTGCGCCCGGTCCGGAAGGTCGGTGGCGCACAGGCGCAGGACCCGTTCCCGCAGCCATCGGTGGGCGGGATCGATGGTGTTCCTGGGATGCCAGTACATCGACTCGACGAGCCGTGGCAGCGGCACATCGAGCGCCACGGTCCGAAGGCCGATACTCGGGCCGAGCTGGTCGAACAGGCGCCGCTGTATCACCGCGACCATGCGCGTGCCGGGGAGCAGACAGGCCGCGTTGGTGAAGTTGTCGGTGGCGGCGACGGCCCGCAGGGGCAGGCCGAGTTGAGCGAGAACGGTGTCGGCGATCGTGGGCTGCGGCCCTCCGATCTGGACGTACGGCAGGGTGCAGAGCTGATCGGAGGTCAGGACGTCACCGACCTCGGGGTGGTCCTGGTCCACCACGGCCACGAACTCGTCGGTGAACAACGTGGCGCTGGAGAACGTCTCCAGCTCCTTGTCCTGGATCATGGGCGGCCAGATGACCAGATCGCACTGGCCCCTGCGGAGCTGGTCGACCATGCCGTGGCTCAGCGGGGCGACCTTGATCTGCACATGGGGATAGGCGGTGTCGATCTCCCGCAGCAGCGGCCGCAGCAGAACGATGGCCACATAGTCGCTGGCGGTCACGGTGAACACCCGGCGGTCGGTGGTCGGGTCGAAGGCCGCGTTGGCGCCCACCACCTCCCTGATCGCCTCCAGCATCTCCGTGACCGGCTGGACCAGCGACTCCGCGAAGGGAGTCAGCACCATGCGGCGGCCGTCCCTGACCAGCAGCGGCTCATTGAAGTGGCGGCGGAGCTTGGCGAGCGAGGTGCTCATCGAGGGCTGGGTGACCTCCACGCGCTCCGCCGCCTTGGTCACGCTCCGTTCCATCAGCAGGGCGTGCAGCGGGACCAGGAGGTCCATGTTGAAGTTGCTGAGGGACGGTGGCATCGCTCTGGGTCCTCGTCATGGTCGGGCCGGAATGGGCAGCCGAGGCGAGTCCTGACCGAGCAGGATTCCGGTTCGCGGCGCGTGACGACGGAACCGTACTACGGATGGCACTCCGGCGCGGACGCATGCGCCGGGATGCCATCCCGTGACCGTGCACCGCCCGTCGTAGCAGGGCCCGTGGGCGGCGGCCCGCGCCACCGGCGACATCAGGCCGAGCGCCGGCGTGCCCGCCAGAGTCGACCCGCGACGCGGTGGCGGGCCCGTGGCCGGACCGGGCTCTCCGGTCACCCCCATGCGATCCGGGCGGCGACCGGCAGGTGGTCGCTGCCGGTGGCGGGCAGGGTGCGGATGTGGCCGACGGTTGCCGAGCGGGCCATGACCTGGTCGATCCGGGCCAGCGGGAAACCCGCGGGGAAGCTGAAGGCGAAGCCCCGCTCCGCCACGTTCATCCGCGAGGTCAGCGGGGCCAGCCCACGGTCGTCGACCGTGCCGTTGAGATCGCCCAGCAGGACCACCCGATCACGTTTCTCGGCGGCGATGGCCCCGCCCAGCAGACCGGCGCTCTCATCACGCCAGGAGGACGCGAGGCCACTCGCCCGAACGCGCACCGACGGCAGGTGTGCGACATATGCCGCGATCGCGCCGTGCGGCGTGTGGACGGTGGTCCGCAGCCCACGATTCCACCCCTCCGCGATCCCCTGGGGTTTGATGTCCAACGGCCGGGCATCGGTGAGCGGATGCCTCGACCAGAGTCCGACGGTGCCCCGCACGGCGTGGTACGGATAGTCCGGGGCGAGGGTCTTCTCGTAGACCGGCAGCGCACTGGGCACCAGCTCCTCCAGCGCGATGAGATCCGGCTCGGCGCCGGCCAGGGCGCGCGCCGTACCCGCCGGATCGGCGTTCTCATCGCTGACGTTGTGCTGCACCACCACCAGGTCACGCGGGCCGGGCTCCGCCCCGGGCAGGAACAGTCCGCCGAAGAGATACGTCCACGCCGCCACCGGCAGCAGCAGCGCCACCAGCGCGAGGGCCGAACGGCGCAGCAGCGCCAGGCCGAGCAGCGCCACGACCACCACGCCGAGCCACGGCAGGAACGCCTCCAGCAAACTGCCCATGTGCCCCACGGAGTTGGGCACCGCCCGGTGGAACACCAGCAGCCCGGCCGTCAGCACCGCCAGTACGGCGAGCACCCGCCCCCGCGTCCAGGGCGACCCGCCCCGCGCGTCCCCGCCCCGGGCCCACCGCACCACCCGGCGCCCGGCCCGAACCGGCCTCGACGTACCGCCGTCCACTTGCTCCACCATGGCTTCCCATCCGTGTGATTCCGCACCCCAAGACGGGCCACCAGGCACATCGGTTTCCGTTCGCGGGGCGGCGGCACGGGGTCGACGGAAATTCCGGTGACGGTGGGCCGCCCGCTCCCTAGGATCGGGCCCTGTGCTCTCCCGTCCCTCTTTCATCAGCGACGAAGCGATCGCGCGGGCTGTCGCCGCGCATTGGCTGCCGGACGTCGCCGAGGTCGCGTATCTGCCCTGGGGTTTCGGCGCACATCACTGGCGGGTGGCCGGTGGCGGCACGACCCTGTTCGTGACGCTGGACCAGCTGGAGCCGCGGCACACCGAGGCCACGCTGGAGGCCGCCTACGCGGGGGCGGCCGCATTGGCCGCGGCCGGTGTGGACGTGGTGTGCGCGCCGTTGCCCGCCCGGTCGTCCGGCCGGTTCACCATCGGCGTCGAGGCGGGTGCGCTCAGCGTGACGCCGTGGCTGGACGGGCGCAGCCCCACCGAGGAGGAGGCGAGCCGGCCCCGGCACGTCCGCGAGGTCGAGGCCGCGCTGGCCACGCTGCACGCCGCCACACCGCCGACCGGTCTGCGGCACTGGACTCCCCAGGTCGGCCCCGGGTTCGCGGGGGAGCTACGGACCCGGACAGCGCGCCCCTGGACGTCCGGCCCGCTGGCGGAGGAGGCGCGGGCCGCGATCGCCGCACACGATGCCGCGATCACCCGCTGGACGGACCGCTACCTCGAACTCGCGGACCTCGCCCACTCCCGCCGGGACCAGTGGGTGACCACCCACGGTGAGCCGCACAACGACAACCAGGTCGTGGGCGCGTGCGGGCTCAAGCTCGTCGACTGGGAGTCGCTGGCCCTCGCGCCACGCGAGCGGGACTACGCCGATCTGCTCGCGGCCGGTGCGGGGGACCGGCTGCGCCCCGACCCGGCGATGGTCGAGCTGTTCGCGCTCGACTGGCGCCTCTCCGAGATCGCCGAGTACGCACGCTGGTTCGCCGCCCCGCACATCGGCACGGACGACGACCACACCGCCCTGGACGGGCTGTACGAGGAGTTGCGGCAGGTCACCGCGCCAGGGCAGCCCGGGCCACGGTGACCGCCTGCCCGGCGTAGCCGCGGCCGAACAGCACGGTGTGCACCAGCAGCGGGAAGAGCTGGTGCAGTCCGACGCGGTCGGCCCAGCCCTCGGCGAGCGGCGCCACCTCCTGGTAGCCCTCCAGCACCTGGTCGAGATGCGGGCAGCCGAACAGGTGGAGCATCGCCAGATCGGTCTCCCGGTGACCGCCGTGCGCGGCCGGGTCGATCAGCCACGCCTGACCGTCGGCGCCCCACAGGACATTGCCGTTCCACAGATCGCCGTGCAGCCGGGCGGGCCGCTCGGCCGGTCCGGTCAGCTCGGGCAGCCGCTCACACGCGCGCTCGATCACCTCGGCCTCGCCGTGGCGCACCGTGCCGTCGTCGACGGCACGCCGCAGATAGGGCAGCACCCGGTACTCGGCGTACCAGCGCGGCCAGTCGGTGCCCGTGACATTGCGCATCGGGGCCATACCGATGTACGCGTCCGTGGGGCCGTCGGGCGGCGGGGCGCCGAACGCGGGCGCGCCGACGGCGTGCAGGGCGGCCAGGTCGCGGCCGAACCGGACCGCCGCCCGGGCGCTCGGCCGGCCGACCGGCACCTGGTCGGTGACCAGCCAGTGCCGATCGTGGCCGTGCACCGCCGGAACGCGAACCGTACCGGCGTCGGCCAGCCAGCGCAGCCCCGCCGCCTCGGCCTCCACCGCGCCCGGATCGTCACCGCGTTTGACCATCACCGTCTGCCCGCCGTCGAGGGTGACCTCGGTGAGCATGGCGGACAGCGGCCGCCGTCGGGTCGCCGGACGGCCGGTCAGGCGGGCCGCCGCGGCACCGGGGTCCTCGCCCGTCCCGGCCTCGGCACGGGCGCTCATGAACCGAGGCGCTCGCGCACCCGGGCCAGCAGGCCGGGCACCGAGGCTTCGATCATGGCCAGCACCTCGTCGAACCCCTCCGGGCCGCCGTAGTACGGGTCGGGTACGTCCAGGTCGCCGGTGGCGTCCGGGTCGAAGGACCGCAACATCCTGACCCGGGACGGATCGTCGACCAGCCGGCGCAGCGCCTTCTCGTGGCCACGGTCCATCGCCAGGAACAGCTCGGCATCCGCGTGCTCGGCACCGATCTGGGCCGCGACGTGTTCGACCGGATAGCCGTGCCGTGCCAGCAGCTCGCCGGCCCGTTCGTCGATCGGCTCACCGGCGTGCCAGGGGCCGATACCGGCGCTGCTGACCCGTACCGCGCCGTCGAGTCCCGCCCGGCGCAGATGCTCGGCGAAGACCAGCGCGGCGGACGGTGACCGGCAGATGTTCCCGCTGCATACAAAGCAGATGTGCACGGCCACCAGGGTAGGGCCTGGCGCCGCGGTGGCGCAGGGGGCGGGCCGTCCGGGGAAGACCCCGGCTCACCCCGCCCACGGCTTGTCCACCAGCGGTGTCCGGAGCCACCCCACGCCGCCGGTGCCCTCATCGGGCCTCAGCTCCAGCATGTGGCCACCGGGCCGGTCCGAGGCCCGCGCGATCGCGCTCACCAACTGCTCGGCGAGGTCGGGGCCCTCGGTGTCGTCCATGTCGTCGACCGGCGCGCCGGCCCGTACGTCCTGGCGGACCTCTTCACCGCTGTGAAGGGTCAGGATCAGGTGCTGAGGTGTCTTTCTGTCCCATCTGACCTGCTCGATGATGTCGGCGCGCACCATACGGCCGCCGAACGTCGCGCTGTTGACCCGCACCCACACATCGGGCGTCATCGCGGCCCTCCCTCGCACGGGCGTCGATGCTCCTCCTCGTCCCTTCCCGTTGTACCGGATGTTCCGGACGGAGCCCGGCGTCAGGCGCCGTGGTCCGCGAACGGGCCATCGGCGGCGAAGGCCAGCGTGGCGAAGCGTTCCCCGATACGGCGGTGAGTGGCGGCGTCCGGGTGGAGCTCGTCGGGCAGCGGCAGTTCGGCGGCGTCGGCCTCGCCGTAGAGGTCGCGGCCGTCCAGGTAGTGGAGGTGGGGGTCGTCGGCCGCCCGCTGCTCGACGATCCGGGACAGCTCATCCCGGATGACACCCAGCGTCAGCTTCCCGGCCGCGCGCTCGGCGGGGTCGCCGGTGGCCAGGAACCGCAGCTTTCCGGCGCCGAGCGCCTGGAAGTCGAAGGCCGCGGGGCCGGGCGTGTCCTCGTGGATGGGGCACAGGATGGAGGAGACGACCAGCAGCGGCGTGGTGGGATGCCCCTCGCGGATGGTGTCGAGGAAGCCGTGCACCGCCGGGCCGAAGGCGCGCAGCCGCATCAGATCGCCGTTGACCAGATTGATGCCGATCTTGACGCTGATCAGGTCGGCGGGGGTGTCGCGCATCGTCCGCGCGGTGAACGGGTCGAGCATGGCACTGCCGCCCAGACCGAGGTTGATCAGTTCCACGCCGCCGAGGGAGGCGGCGAGCGCGGGCCAGATGGCGGTGGGGCTCGCGGCGTCGGAGCCATGGCTGATCGAACTGCCGTGGTGCAGCCACACCCTGCGCCCCCGGTCCGGTACGGGCTCGACGGGGGCGTCGGTGCGCAGGGCGACGAGCTCGGTGGTCTCGTTGTGCGGCAGCCAGATCTCGATGTCCTTGACGGCCTCGGGGAGGTCGGTGAAGCGCAGGGTGCCGGCCGGGCCGGGGTGGCTCTCGGCGGTCCCGGTGGCCAGGTCGATGGCCAGGGTGTTGCCGCCGGTCACCGTGGACTGGGCGGTCAGGCGCCCGTCGATCAGCAGGTCGTAGACGCCGTCCGGGCGGGGCGGGGCGCCCGCGTAGACCCGCTTGGTGGGCAGCGTGTCCAGCTCGACGGCGGTGGCCCGGGTCCGGAAGGCCAGCCGTACGCCGGACGGCTGGGCCTCCGCCATGGCCAGCTGCCCATCGGCGCACTGGGTGCGGGCCCAGGCGGGCAGCCGGTGCGGCAGCAGTCCATGCGCGGTGTGCTCCAGGTCCAGGGCGCCCCGAAGGATGTCGGCGGTGATGGGCGTGGTGATCCAGTGGTGCTCGGTGGTGTGCATCGTTCCAGCCTGTTGATCAGGGATGTACGTATGGTTCTCCTGGACCCGCGATGAGCGATACGCGCCGCGTCAGGGCGCGGGCCAGTTCCGCAGCAGGGCGTCGAGGGCGTCCAGGGCCCGCGACCAGCTCACCTGGCTGTCCGGGGCGCTGTGGCTGAAACTGCCCGCCATCTCGAGGCTGACGTAGCCGTGGAAGACGCTGCCCAGCAGCCGGACCGCATGCGTCTGGTCCGGTTCGGTGAGGTCATAGCCGCGCAGAATCGCCCGGGTCATCTGTGAGTGCCTGAACCCGGCGCTGGCGGCCGCCGTCTCCGGGTCGAGCCTGAGCCGGGCGGCGGTGTAGCGGCCGGGGTGCTCGCGGGCGTAGTCGCGGTAGACGTTGGCGAAGGCGATCAGGGCGTCCTTCCCGGCCCGTCCCGCCAGGGCATCGGCGGCGCGGTCGGCGAGCTCCTCGAGGGCGAGCAGGGCGATCCGGGTCTTGAGGTCCTGGGAGTTCTTCAGGTGCGAGTAGAGACTCGCGACCTTGACGTCGAACCGTCTGGCCAGCGCCGAGACGGTCACCTGGTCGAAGCCGACCTCATCGGCGAGCTCCGCCCCGGCCTGGGTCAGGCGTTCCGTGGTGAGTCCTGCCCGTGCCATACCCATCCTCTCCTCGGCCAGAGTCGATTATGCATTTGCCTAAAGGGTTTAGGCAAATTAGCGTGCGGTTTATGAAGCCGATGACTGAGCAAGAGATCCGCGCCGCGTTCGTGAACTGCTCCAAGGGCGAGGCCAAGCGCCTGTCCGTCCCGCGCGACCTGGCCGACCGGCCCTGGGACGACCTGGACTACCTCGGCTGGCGAGATCCGCAGGCCCCCGACCGTGCCTATCTGGTCGCCGTGCTGGACGGCCGCCCGACCGCCCTCGCGCTGCGCTGCCCCGGCCCCGCCTCCTGGCAGGCGCGGCGCAGCATGTGCTCGATCTGCCTGACGGCCCATACGGGCGGCGTGTCCCTGATGGTGGCGCCGAAGGCGGGGAAGGCCAGGCAGCAGGGCAACTCGGTGGGCGCCTACATATGCAGCGACCTCGGCTGCTCGCTGTATGTGCGGGGCAAGAAGGACGCGGGCGCCGGATCGCGCCCGCAGGAGTCGCTCACCGTGGAGCAGAAGATCGAGCGGACCGTGGCGAACGTCGCCGCGTTCCTCGCCAAGGTGACCGCGTAGCGCGTATCGCCGGGGGGCCTGTCACGGCTCGTTCAACGGCGGTGCCCCGCACACCACGGGCGTGCGGGGCACCGAGCGGGCCGGAGGTCAGCCGCAGTTGGTGTTGGCCTTCTCGAAGCGCACACCGTCGATCCAGCCCCACCAGTCCACACAGGTGCCCCGTGCGTCCGTGCAGATGGGCCCGGCGTAGGAGCGGTAGTTGCCGCTGTCGTAGATGTTGTGGATCTCCGTGTCGCTCCGCGAGAGGTAGATGGTCATCGGGACCGGGTCACCGGCGACGTTCCGGATCGCGACCAGGCAGTTCTTGCCCGTGGCGGAGCTGTAGGTGAGATACGCCGTGCCCTTGTCCCCGACCTCGGTGGAGTTGACGACCGTGTAGCCGGAGCCGCAAGCGCCGTTGTACGCCGCGTGCGAGGGCGCCGCGGAGGCCGCGGGCGCGGCCACCATGAGGGCGGCCGCGCCGGCCCCGGTCACTGCCGCGACGGCCAGGGCACGCTTGATGTGCGTCATGGGTGGGTCCCCGTTCGTGTGATGTCGGTGCTGTCGGTTGAAGTGCCGTGGGTGGATTTCCCGGTCATTACGACCCACCACCCGGCCCTTGAGTTGTCCCCCTGCACCGTTACGGCTCTGTCCCCACTGTCACCGGCGCGTAACGCGGGCCCCGCGCAAGAAACACAAGGCGAAAAGCGCCTGACGGCCATCGAGCCACCAGGGGACGACGGTGCTGCCGATGACGCGTCTCTCTTAGACTGTGCCGGTCCCCAAGTTGATCGGAGCACCATATGCGTCGCCTTGCCGCCGCCCTTTTGGTAATGACCGCTTTTGCCTCGCTCGCCGGCTGCGCGCAGGATTTCGACCGGGGCCCTGACGGGCAGGTGACCGACAAGGTCAAGGACGGGAAGAAGTTCTACTTGGTCGTCAAGCCGACCAAGGGGGACGGGGAGAAGAAGTTCCGCGTCAGTAAGTACGACTATCACGACTGCAATCGGGGTTCGAAGTACCCCAAGTGCGTTGACGATTAATCAGTTCGTCTTCACCGACGAGTTCGTCGTCACCGCCGATCGCCGGGCCGGCCGCCCCCTTCGGCCGGCCCGTTTGCGATTGGAGTGATTGAGTGTGCGACTAAGCGTGCGCTGTGGGGAGCGATTGGGATAGGGTCGGCCCGGAGGTGAGCCCTGTGCCCGCTGAGGACGAGTTGTTCAGCGCCGTCGACGCGCTGCTGGAGCAGGTCGCCCAGGACGATCTGCCGGCGCCGGCCGAGCGCAAGAGGCTGCGTGAGGCCGCGGGGCTGAGCCAGGCCGAGGTCGCCAGGGCGCTGGACATCCGCCGGGAAGCGGTGGGCAATTGGGAATCCGGCAGGACCGAGCCGCGACAGCCGAAGCGCGCCGCCTACGCCCGGCTCCTGAAGGGCCTGGCCGCCCGCTTCCCCGCCCCGGCCGCGGATGAGTCGGAACCCCCCGCCCCGGCCGCGGATGAGCCGGGCCTCCCCGCCCCGGCCGCCGAGGCCCCGGGGCTCCCCGCCCCCGCCGTGGAAGCGCCGCGCCTCCCCACTCCGGCGGTGGAGGAGCCGGTCCATGCCCCGGCCGTGGAGGAGCCGGGACTCCCCGCTCCGGCCCCGGCCCCGCAGCGGGTCCGCCCGCCCAGGCCGTCCACACCGCGGCGCCCGGACGCGCGGCGACCCGCGACAGCGCCAGCCACGGCGAGCGCCAAACCCACCGCCGCCACCCCCGCCGTGGACCCACGCTTCGCCAACGGCCCGCTGGCGGTCGTGGACTTCGCGGAGGGCCGGCTCGCGGCGTACTGCCCCGGGGGCCTGATCCTGGACCCCCCGGCCAAGTCCCTCCCCGCCCTCGTGGACTGGACCCTGGCCGAGGCGCGGCTGGGCGCCCCACGGCTGAACCGCAACGGCAGGGACGCCGACCCGGTGCTGGTGCTCACCGACGCCGCCGTGGTGCGCTTCGGCCTCCCGGCCCGGCTGACCGACGAGGAGCGGCGGGCCGGCCGGCTGTCCGAGGGCCACAAGGTCCTCAAGCAGCTGGAGCAGGCCGACTGGCGGCTCACCCGGCGTGGACTCGGCCCATGGGCGCGGATCTACCGCCCCGCCGAGGGCTCGCGGCGCGCCTGCGTCCAGCTGTGCGTCCTGGGCTGGGACGCCCTCGATGCCCGCTCCTGGGGCGCGGCCGCGCAGTTGCCGCCCGCCGATCTGGCGCAGCTGCTCGGCACGTACGCCGACCGCGTCATGACCCCGTGCGGCTCCACCGCCGTCACCGGTCTGGAGCTGATGACCGCTCTGCACCCGCCCACCCGCGCCGGTGAGCCGGACAGCGATGGACGACGGCACAGCGAGCACAACCCCGGCTCGTTGGGCACCCAGCCGGTGCGGTGTGCCCCGCCCGAAGCCCCGGACGGCCACCCGCTCCTGGCCCACCTGCCGCGCTTCCACCAGCGCACCCCCGAAGAGGTCCTGGTGGAGGAGGCGTACGACTGGGCGCGGCCGCTCACCGACGAGGAGTGCGCCAAGCGCTATGTGGTGGGCATCGACGTCAACATGGCCTTCGCCGCGGCCGCAAACGGCACCGCCTTCGGCCTCGGCGCACCCGTGCACGCCAAGCGACCGCCGTTCGACCCGAAGATCCCCGGCTCATGGCTGGTGGACCTCTCCCACGTCGAGCTGGATCCGCGCCTGCCGAGCCCCTTCACCCCGACCGGTGAGCGGCCGACGGGGCCCGCCTGGTACGCCACGCCGACCGTCGCCTACGCCGTCGAACTCGGCTACGGTGTCGCCCCCGTCGAGGCGTACCTCCGCCCGGACAACGGCCGCTATCTGGACGCCTGGTACACCCGGCTGCGGGACGCCTATATCGCCACGATGGCCGACCTGGGGGTCACCGCCGGGATGGAGCCGGGGGAGTTCCTGACCGCGATGGACGGCCACCGGCAGGCCGACCCGCGGATGGCGATCGTCCTCTCCGCGATCAAGGCGACCGTCAAGGGCGGCATCGGCAAGCTGCGCGAACGCCCCCGTGGCGGTGGCTGGCGCCCGGGTCAGCCCTGGCCGGCGCTCCAGCGCCCGACGTGGCGGCCCGACATCCGCGCGGCGGTCATCTCCAAGGCGCGGATCAATATGCACCGCAAGATGCTCAAGACGGCGGCGGCCACCGGCCAGTACCCGGTGGCGGTCCTCTCCGACTGCGCCGTCTACCCCTCCGACGGACCCAGCCCGCTGGACTTCCTGCCCCACCGGGACGGCAAACCGCTGCCGGGCGGTTTCCGGATCGGGGTGAGCCCGGGGATGGTCAAGCACGAGGGCACCCAGACGACCCTGTGGGCCGAGGGCGTACGCGAGGAGCACGGCGATGACCTCAACCTCGCCCGGTACATCAAGGACGGCCACGTCGCCGCCGGGGACAACGGAGAGTAGGGGCGACCATGGGCAAGCTAGCGGAGAGCCTGGACAAGGCGGTGGAGGGCGCCTTCACGCGTCCCATCCCCAAGTCGGCCGGTGCGCGGATGCGGTATCTGGTCAAACAGCTCAAGGGCACCCGGGCGGTGGCCGATCTGCTCGGCATCTCCCAGCGCACCGTCGAGCGGTACGTCAAGGACCAGCTCAAGCGGCCCCGCAAACCCCTCGCCACCCGGATGGAACGCGAGGTGCGGAAGCGGTGGCAGCCGCAGGTGCGTGCCAGGGCCAAGAAGCAGGCCGCCACCACCGGCGGCATCGTCCTCGACACCCGCGCCCGCTTCGGCTTCACCGCCGCCCCCGGCACCACCGATGACGCCCGGCTGCGCCACATCACCCAGGCGCTGCCGCCGCAGTACGCCGCGCGCCTCTTCGACGCCCAGGAAGAGGGCGCCGCCGAACAGCGGCTCCGCGACATCGCCGCCGAGGGCCTCCAGGAGATCTACTTCAAGGACCGCGGCCGCCGCGCCCAGGGCCTGCTGGTGGAGTTCACCGACATCGACTACATCGAGATCGACCTGTAAGCGGCGGCCACAGGCGAAGCCCTGACCTTCGTCGGATGAGCCGAGGCGCGGTACTTGTCACATAGGCAGTCTTGTTGTCACCTGCGAGATGCGGCGCCGGAAGGTCTCAACTCTTGACGGCCTCTGCGATCTGCTGGGCGGCCTGGGCGGGGGTGAGGTGCGTGGTGTCCACGACCTCGGCCTCGGCGTGCAGCCACGTGCGGGCCGCCTCGGCGTAGGGCTCGAGGTATTGGAGACGGAACGGGGAGTTGGGGCCGAGAACGGTGTCGCCCGCGATGCGCGCGCGGAGGGTGTCCTGGTCGGCGTGGAGGACGAAGTGTCGGACCGGAATATCGTGCTGGGCAAGGCCCGAGCTGATCTCGCGCCAGTACTGCTCGACCAGGACGGTCATGGGCATCACCAAGGTTCCGCCGGTGTAGTCGAGGATGCGTCGGGCGGTTTCGACCACGAGGGGCCGCCATGGCGGCCAGTGCTGGAAGTTGTCCGTCGCGGGCAATCCTGGCTTGATGTCCATGAGTGTCTCGCCGACCTTCTCGGCGTCGAATACCCGGGAGTCCGGGATCAGCTGCTGGACGAGCGCGCTGGTCGTCGTCTTGCCTGCGCCGTGGGTGCCGTTGAGCCATACGATCATGGACTTGACGCTAGCGTCTTGCGGGCTGCGGGGACAGGCAGAGTGGAAGACCCGGTGCGGTCGACCGCCTTGGCCAGGTGCTCGGCGTGGTCTTCGAGCAGTGGCTTGAGGGTGCCGTAGTAGGGCTGGTGGTCAGTTGTGCCGAGCCAGTGAAAGACGTTGTGTCGCTCCCGGGTCCAGACGGCGCGTAGTGCGGGGTCGGGGGCGATGTGTGGCGGGCAGGGTGCGAAGTCGGGCTCGCCTTCGGTGACGCGGGTCCAGATGTAGGAGCTGACGGCCAGGCGCCGGCGGTCGTCGCTGAGGGGCTTTCGGTGGCTGGTGTCCGGGAGCCGGGTGAGCATGTGCTGCCAGTTCTCGGGTTCCAGCGTCCAGGTGGCGAGGGCCTCGCGTCGGTGTTGGTAGTCGATGACCGGGCCGGCGAGGAGTTCGGCGGTGATGGCGTCGAGGGCCTGTTCGAAGTCGCGTGCCATGCCGCTGGTGCGGAGGCGGCGGTTCAGCAGCTGGGTGTAACCGAGCCTCTTGTTCTCGGGGTTGATCCCGAGGAACTGGGCGGCTTTGTCCAGGCCGCCGCCGCGTGCGCGCTGGACGAGGAAGACCGCGGCCGCGCGTCGGCGCATCTTGGGCGTGGTGTCCGAGAGGAAGCCGAGGTGGCGTTCGGCAAGGTCGTGGGGCAAGCACGCAGGGATGTGTTCGGGTTGCAGGCCAACGCCGGTGGAGGGGAGGCGGAGTCCGCCTTTGCCGGTGCGTCTGAAGGTGGGAACGATCGTGTCGGCGGCCTGTTGGAAGCGCTCGGAGCATGCGCTGCGCTGTTTCTTGAAGACGTTGTCCCAGATCAGGTGCCGTGTGGGCGCGATTCCGCTGCGGGTCCGGTTCTCCTCGGGTGCGAGCGGGGAGAGTGCTTCGCGCAGGTCGTCGGCGGTCAGGATGCGATCGGTGACCTGGAGGAGGGCGGCGCAGGCGAGCGCGTCGACGGGTGCCGCGGTGGAGCGGTAGGGGCGGGAGTCGACTCCGTCGTGGATGGCGAGGTGCCGGTCGACGGCGGCGGCGACGGGGCGGGTGGTGCCGACCGGCTGGATGCGCGGCCAGCTGATCATGACGAGTCCGGCGAGCAGGATGAGTTCAGTGAAGTACTGCTGTGCTTGCCGTTTGGGCCGGCCGGGGCCGAGCAGGCCGAGGATCTTGCGCTGGAGCTCGAGCAGGGCGGGTCCGGGCTGGTGGTGCCGTGGGTCGTGCGCGAGTGGCGCCCCGCAGGGGGCGCCCGGCCGGGTGGTCGGGACGTCCTGGGTCAGTGAGGACCGGCAGTGGGCCGGGTGGACCCCGGTGGCGGCGGGGCGGGGGACCAGCTGTGTTCTGCTGCTGAAGTTGATCGGCTTGTGGCAGTGGGGGCAGCGGTGTTCCAGGAACACCTTGTGCAGCGGGCAGGCGAAGACGACGGACAGGCGCCAGATGATCTGCCAGGGGCCGCCGTGGGCGTGCTGGATGTCGGAGCCGTCGCCGGCGAGGCAGTGAGGGCAGTAGCGGGCGGTGGTGGGGAACAGCCATCGGTCCGTGTGCATGGAGTAGACCCTCCCGGCCCGGACGTCGGCGATGCTGCGGGCCGCCGGCGGGTAGCGGGAGGCGAAGGGTTCCAGGGTCATCGCGCGCACTTCGCGGGGATCCAGTCGGGTGGTGAGGGCGAAGCTGCTGACCTCGCTTGGCCTCAACCACGTCGAAAGCGAGGCCCGGGCCCGCCCGAGCCGGTCCTGTTCGGTCAGGCCGGTCTGCCGGGCGAGCTCGTTGGGTGAGACGTGCAGGCGGTGGGCCAGACGCAGGACGAAGCCGGCCAGGGACTCGCCCTGCAGCGGATCGAGGCTGAGTCCGAAGGGCGGCAGCCCGGCGGTCGCGTCAGTCACCCGCGGCCGGCCTGTTCCCGCGGTCGTCGAGGACCGTGTTGCGTCCGCGCCGGCGGCGGGGCTTGGGCTTCGTGGGCGGGGCGGTGTTCTGCGGGATGTCGGGGACCTCGCCGGCCCCGGGGTCGAGGTCGTCCAGGTTGCCGAGGTGGATCGTGGTCTTCGCGAGCAGTTCCGGGGTGAGGCGTTCTTCGCCGGTGAGGATCGCCTCGGTGCAGCCGTCCTCGATCAGCCTCCGCAGCAGGCCGACGATGCCGCGGGTGCGGCCGAAGAGGTACTCGGGCATCTCGCCGGTGGTCAGCATGCCTTCGAAGGACCGAAGGAGCCGCAGTTGGTCCTCGATGCCGGCCAGGTGGTCGAGGAAGGCGGTGATGCCGGGCGGGGTGGAGTAGTCGAACGGGTCGAGATCGACCTTGTCGAACCGGCGGCCGGTCTGCGTGCCGGCCGCGGCGTGGTGCCGCCCGCCTCGCCCGTGGTCGGGGAAGACCCACTGCCCGGTGCGCTGGTCGACGTAGGCGCCGCGCAGGAGGCCGGAGCCGGGGATGTCCACGCCGATCAGGATCAGGGTGACGTTGAGGTCCATCAGTTCGCGGATCAGGTCGAGGGTGTCCTGGTCGTCCTCGCGGTGGAGCCGGAGCCGGGTGATGTCGTCGATCAGCAGGGCGGTGGTGTGATGGTTCCGGATTGCGTCCCGCACCGCTCTGACCAGGTCGTCCAGGGTTCCGGGGTGCGGGTTGCCGTAGACGTTCAAGATCGCCTTGCTGTGGGTGCTCCCGGCTACATTCGCCACGTGACTGAGCCTTCCTACCTCGCCGCCGTCCGGGAGTCCTACGACACCGTCGCCGCCGCCTACGTCGAACGCGTCAAAAACCCCGCCGAATTGGATCCGCTGTCGCGCGGGATGCTGGCCGCGTTCGCCGAGCTCGTACGGACAGACCGGCGCGGCCCGGTGGCGGACCTGGGGTGTGGGCCCGGCAAGGTGACGGCACACCTGGCCGGGCTGGGAGTGTCGGCGTTCGGCATCGACGTGTCGCCGAAGATGGTCGAGCTGGCCCGAAAGGCCTATCCGGACCTGCGGTTCACCGTGGGGTCGATGACCGCGCTCGAGATCGGGAACGACGAGCTCGGTGGCGTCCTGGCCTTCTACTCCACCCACCACACCCCACCGGAGCTGCTGCCCGTGGTGTACGCCGAGTTCCATCGCACCCTGGCACCCGGCGGACACCTTTTGCTGGTCGGCTACGTGGGGGACGACGAGTTGCTGCGCCCGACGCGGGCGTATGGCGGCCATCCCGTGTCGTACGCATCCCATCTGCTGCCACCGGACCGGCTCGCCGAGCTCCTGGACCGGGCCGGGTTCGCCGTCACCGCGCGGCTGGTGCAAGCACCCGGCGAAGGCGTGAAGCGGACGGTGGCCAGCTTCATGGCCCGCAAGCCGGAATGACGCCCCCGGGGTCGCGCGGGCGTCAGCGGCGGCCCAGCACCTCGGCCACGCGAATGAACCCGTCCGTGCCATGGCCCAGCGCGATGGTGCGGCGGGTCATGCCCTCGGCCGCGCGCATCAACCCCGCGTCGATGCCGTGCCCCTCGGAGGTGTGGACGATATGGGCCATGGTCGATGCGCCCGAGGTCATCGGGTTGCCCTCACCGGAGAAGGTGCCGCGGTCCAGCTCCTCCGCGGTCTCTTCGAAGAGCGGCGGAAGGATCGCGCCGATGCCCTTGGCGAAGGGCGCCAGCTCCCGGGCGCTGATCCCCTCCGCCCGCGCCACCGCCAGGGCGTGCGCATAGCCCGCCATCGCCGTCCAGAAGATGTCGAGCAGCGCGATGTCGTACGCCGCCGCCCGGCCGATCTCCTCGCCGAGGTGGGTATGGGTACCGGCCAGTGCCTCCAGTACGGGCCGGTGCTCCTGGTAGAGCTCCGCCGGGCCGCTGTGGATGAACACCGAGGCAGACGTTCCCATCGTGGTGGTCGGCGTCATGATCGCACCGTCGAGGTATCGGATGCCATGGCCGGCCGCCCAGTCCGCGGTGTCCCGGGCCCGGTCAGGGGTGTCCGCGCTCAGGTTCACCACGGTGCGTCCCTTGAGCGCTTCGGTGACCGCGTCCCGCCGCAGGATCGCGTCCGACGCGTCGTAGTTCACCACACACACCACGGTCAACGCGCTCGCGGCGACCGCCTCTTCCGCCGAGGACGCGCTCATCGCGCCCCGCTCGATCAGCTCCCGGTCCTTGCCCGGCGTCCGGTTCCAGACCGTGATCCGCAGCCCGGCGTCCAGAAACGCGTCGGCCAGGGCACGGCCCATCGGCCCCAGACCGAGCACGGTGACGGCAGACTGTTCGGAGTACATGGACATGACTCAACCCCCATATGGATATACGCGTACATAGCGCAAAGGAAATAGAGCGAAGATGACACGCAGCCGTGCTCAGGACACCAATGTCTGCGGAGTGACCGCCGCGATTTCCGTGATCGACGGCAAGTGGAAGACCGCCCTGCTCTGGGCGCTGGAGTCCGGCCCGTATCGCCCCGGTGAGCTACGTCGGTGGTTGCCGGGGCTCAGCGAGAAGGTTCTGACTCAGGCGCTCCGTGAGATGGAGACGGACGGGCTGGTGCACCGGGAAGTCCACGATGTGCTGCCACTGAAGACCGTGTACTCCCTCACCCCGTTCGGCCGCGACCTCTCCCAGGCGTTGGCCCCCCTGTCCGATTGGGGACACCGTCGCCTGGAGAAGCTGGCCGAGGCGCAGTCGGCATCCTGACGCAACGCCACCTCCGTGTCATCCGTTCCGGCGGCCCTCCGGCCGCCCACCACCAGATTCGCCCGGCCGCGCGGCGGTGCCAAGTACCCACAAATAAGTGGGTACGGCGGATGACACGGGACCGGTGTGCGAAGGCCCCGATGACCCCGAGCGGTCAGGTCGTCTTCCGCGTGGACAGGACGGCGGCCTGTACCTCACCGAGGGCCTGTCGGGCGACGGCGCTGAACTCATCGGTGTTGTCCAGATCGCTCCAGCGCTCGTAGGCGATCTTCAAGGCGAGTGTTGCCAGCTCCGCGGTCACCCGGGCCATGAGGGCGGGTGCGCCACGGTGCGCTATGGCCCGGGTGATCGAGGCGGTGAGGTTCATGCCCTTCAGCGCCTCGCGCTCCTGAAGGTCGGGATGGGCGTCGATCACCGCTCGCCTGCGGACGGCGAACGCGCGGTGGGCGGGCGTGAAGACGTTCCGCCCGAGCGCGTCGAAGCCGAACACCACCGCTTCGAGCGGATCGGCCCCGGAGTGCGCCGTCGCGATCGCGGTGGTGAGGTGCTCGGTCAGTGGGTCCTCGCCGAAGAGCACCTCCCGCTTGTCCTGGAAGTGGCGGAAGAACGTGCTCTTCGCGAGCCCTGCGCGTTTCGCGATGTCGAGCACGGTCGTGTTCTCGTAACCGCGCTCCGTGAACAGTTCGAGGGCGGCTTCGGCGAGCCGTCGCGATGCGTTGGGTTCCCAGCGGGCCATGAGTACAGCTTACGGGACTTGGTCTCGTCACCGGGTAGAGTGATAAGACCAAGTCCCATCACTGGCCGTGGAGGCACGCTATGAGCCGAGCCGTAATGCACGAGGCGTTCGGAGGACCCGAGGTACTGGAGCTGCGCGAGGTCCCGGAGCCGCACGCGGGAGCGGGGGAGGTCCGCGTACGTGTGAGCGCCGTCGGCCTCAACCCCATGGACTGGATCCTCACCGCGATGCCGGACGTGGCGGAACAGTTCGGCATCACGCTTCCGTCCGGCTTCGGCACCGACTTCGCCGGCACCGTGGACGAGGTCGGTCAAGGAGTCGCCGACTTCACCGTGGGCGACCGCGTCCACGGAGCCGCGACGGACCGGGCCGCCGCCGACTTCGTGGTGGTCGACCCCTCCGGAGCGGATACGCTCCGTCGCACTCCGGCGGAGATCGGCGACGAGGTCGCCTGCACGCTCGCGGTGGCGGGCATGACCGCCGCGGCGGCGCTCGCGGCGGCCGAGGTGAAGGCCGGCGACACCGTGTTGATCGGGGGCGCCGCCGGCGGTGTCGGCGTGTTCGCCGTCCAACTCGCCAAGCTCGCCGGTGCCCGAGTGATCGGAACCGCCTCCGAAGGCACCTTCGGCTTCCTGCGGCAGTTCGGCGCCGAACCTGTCACCTACGGTCCCGGCCTGGAGGACCAAGTGCGCGGGGTGGCCCCCGGCGGCGTCAGCGCGGCGACCGACCTGTTCGGCACGGAGACGGCCGAGGCGGCGCTCGCGCTCGGCGTCCCGGCGGAAAGGATCTCCACGGTCGCCGCCGGACCCAACCCGCCCGGAGGTGTGCGCCCGACCGGCGGCATGAACGCGCGCCCCGAGGACCTGAAGCGGATCACCGACGCCATAGTCGCCGGTGAAATCACCGTGCCGATCGCCGCGACCTTCCCCATCGAGCAGATCCGCGAGGCCGTACGACTGCAAGCCGGACGCCACGTCCACGGAAAGATCGTGGTCAACCTCTGAGTCCGTCATCTATTGCGGCCCGGTGCCCTCGTGGCCGCGTGCGTTCGCCACCGGTGGACTCCGGCTGTCCGGTGGTCGCGGCGCCCGCGGCCCGTATCTCAGCAGTCCAGCAGATGCCTCCTCTCGGTCGTAACCGCCCGGCGCGGCTACCGGTTCGGCGGGATTCGGTAGACGGAGACGTGGGAGCGCGACTCGGCGGTGAATTCGGCGCCGGACCAGTCCGCGTGCCTGCTCTCCAATTCGAAGTCCGCCAGCTGGGCCATCAGATCGAGCTCGGCCGGCCAGATGTAGCGGTGCGGGCTGCGGGTCAGCCGGGCCTGCCGGGTGTCGTCGAACCGGAAGTGGTGTGAGACGACGTGCTGGCGCAGTACGTCGTAGGTGTCCAACCCGATGTAGCCGGGCTCGGCCTGCCAGACGGTGGCCGTCTGGCCCGGCGGGAGCTTGCGCAGCTCGGGTACCCAGAGCTCGATCACGAACCTGCCACCGGGCTTGAGGTGGCGGGCGGCGTTACGGAAGCACTCGACCTGTTCGGCCTGGGTGAGCAGGTTGGAGATGGTGTTGTAGACGAGATAGACGAGCGTGAACTCCCCGGGAGCCACGGACGTCGCCATGTCGCCCACGATCACCGGGATCGTCGCTTCGTCGGCCTTGGTGCGCAGTTGCCGGACCATCGGACGCGACAGCTCGATACCGGTGACGGGGACCCCTCGTTCGGCGAGCGGGACGGCCACCCGGCCGGTACCGATGGCGAACTCGAGTGCCGCTCCGCCGCCTGCGAGCTCGGCCAGGCGGTACACGGTCGGCCTCAGGATCTCGGGCGCGAACATGCCCGTGCCGGGCGTGTCATAGCGCTGCGCGGCGTCGATGTCCCAGATCTCCTCCTGGTTCATGGCGTCACCTTTCACCGCTGGGGCACGCGATGTCCACCGAATTTGCCCCTCGGGGCCCGGGCCCGGGTGCGCCCATGCGGGCGGCCTCGCGCTTTACCTTCACACCATCCCCACACAACACCGTTGACGCACTGGGCTGCCGCGGGCACCCGGCTGGGGTCGCCTGCTGAGGAAGGGGCCCGTCGTGATCGTTGTAGCGGTCTCAGTGCTGCCCACGCTGGTTTTGATGCTGCTGGTCATGGACCGTGTCGAGGACTGGCTGTCGGGGTCGTCCTCGGCCCCACGACACGCGGGTGAGCGGCGTCATCTGCGGTTGATCCCCGGCGGGGCGCGGGAATCGGGCTCCCGGCCGAAAGCCGCGTCGTCCGAGCGGCGGTCGAAGGCCGCCTGAGGCCGGTGGCCGGGGCACACGCGGCGGGCCTTACCGCTTCCTCGGCTCGGTGCTACTGGTGTTCCTGGAGTGCGCGAGGAGGCGCCTGAGCCAGCGGGTGCGGGCGTCGCGTGCGTCCTTGCTGATGGCCGCCCGCGGTGCCATGCCGTCGAAGCCGTGGTACGCGCCGGGCCATACGTGCAGTTCGGCCTGGCCGCCGGCCTGCCAGATCCCGTTCGCGTACGCCACGTCCTCGTCGCGGAACATCTCCGCCGAGCCGACGTCTATGAAAGCGGGAGGAAGACCCGAGAGGTCCGTGCCGCGGGCAGGCGCCGCGTAGGCTGGCACGTCCGCCGTGCCGTAGCGGTCGCCCAGCAGCGCCTTCCAGGCGGTTTCGCCGGAGATGAGATCCCACATGCCGAGGCCCGACATCTGGTGGCTGGAGAATGTGTGTCCGCGGTCGTCGAGCATCGGGCACAGCAGGAGCTGCCCGAGGATGCCGGGGCCGCCGCGGTCACGGATCAGCAGGGCGAGGGCCGCGGCGAGGCCGCCGCCCGCGCTCTTCCCGCCGACGATGACGCGGTCCGCGTCGATGCCCAGTTCGGCCGCGTGCCCGGCGGCCCAGAGGAGCCCCGCGTAGCAGTCCTCCAGCGGTCCGGGGTACCGCGTCCCCGGTGCCAGCCGGTACTCGACCGAGATGACGGCCATGTCCAGCGGAAGGACCCACTCGCGAAGGATCCGCGGCAGCACCGACCACGCGTTGCCCATGATCATCGCGCCGCCGTGCATGTAGTACAGCAGCGGCAGCGGCCCTTCGCGCCCGGCGGGCCGCACACTCACCAGCGTGACATCGGGCCCGTCCCGCAGCCCCGGGACGGACAGCTCCGCCACCTCGAAACGGCCGTCGGCCCGGAGGTCATCGGCCGTCGGCCTGGGCCGGGTCGCGGCGTCCCGCTCCTGCCGGGCCGCGAGATTCCCCGGAGTGACCGGCTCTCTCGGCCCGTTGCCCAAGGACTCCAGCGTGACGCTCAGCTCGGGGTCGAACGGAGGCACCGGCATCGGCCTCGGGGCGGAAGGGCTTGTGTGGGGGAGTCCTGTGTGGGGGAGGTCCATACCGCGCATCCAAGCATCCGGCGCCGCTCGGCGACACCGATGGTCACGGCGGCTCGTACATCCGCTGCGCGTTCGGTACCCCCGCTGGTCCCGGCCCCGGGAGATCGCGGACGGTAACATTTCGCCCGCGGGCCGCACAAGGGTCGACCGTTGGCCGGGGGGGAGACGTGGAGAGCACCGGGGAGCACAGCGACTCACTCGTCGTGCTGACAGCACTGGACGTGGAGTACGAGGCGGTCCGGGCGCACCTGGTCGAGCCTCGGCCGCGGCTCCACCCGGCGGGCACCCTGTTCGAGGTCGGCCGGCTCGACGGCACCCCCTGGCGGGTGGCCCTTGCCGAGCTCGGTGACGGCAACCAGGGAGCGGCCGTGCTGACCGAGCGGGCGATCACCATGTTCGGCCCGCGCGCCGTGGCATTCGTCGGGGTGGCGGGAGCCCTCAAGGACGACATCCAGCTCGGGGACGTCGTCATGGCCACGCATGTGTACGCGTACCACGGCGGCAAGGACGAGGACGGCGAGTTCCACTCCCGCCCGAGGGTCTGGCCGGTGCGTCAGGAACTCGACCAGCTGGCCCGCATGGTCCGCAGGTCCGGTGGGTGGACCGAGCTGCTGCGGGAACGCCCGCCCGGTGCCGCCCGCCCGGCCGTCCACCTCAAGCCCGTGGCCGCCGGTGAGGTCGTCCTCAACTCGGCGGACTCGCCCCTGCGACGGCAACTGCGCCGGAACTACCAGGACGCCGCCGCGATCGAGATGGAGGGCGCGGGCGTGGCCCAGGCCGCCCATCTCAACGCCGCGTTACCCGCCCTGATCGTCCGCGGGATCAGCGACCGGGCCGATGGGAAGAAGTACGACGCGGACGCCGAGGGCTGGCAGTCCCGCGCGGCGCGCCACGCCGCCGCCTTCGCCTTCTCCGTCCTCCGCGAACTGCCGCCCGGCTGCGGCCCAGCCGTCACACCTGGGCCGGCCGCCACACCTGGCCCAGTCGTCACACCCGGGCCGGCCTCCACACCCGGGCCGGTGGTGCCCACGGGCCCGGTTCCGGAAGGGTTCCCGGCAGGCCCGACGCACCGGCCCCCAGATGCGGCGGGAACCCCACCGGACACCGGACCGGCCGCACACCGCCAACTCCTCCGCTGGGCAAGGAGGTTCTCCGACGACCTGGACCTCGTGGACTCCCCGCGGCCGGACGCCGGCACCGGCTCCCCGCCGCAGCTCAGCGGCGGACTGTATGTGCGGCGCGCCATCCAGGAGCGGGTGGTGGAGGCCCTCTACGACGACGATCCGAAGGCGGTCCTGGTGACCGGGGACGCCGGGAACGGCAAGAGCAGCCTGCTGTGGGGCCTCGCCCGGGACCTGACCGTTCTGGAGGACGCCGAGGTCTTCCTGGTGAACGCCGCCTGGCTGCTGCGCCCCTTGGGCGGCGCCTCCGCGACACCCATGCTGACTCCCGCGACCGTCGTGTCCGGGGCCACGCACGCCCGGACGCGGGGGCGTACACCCGTCGTGCTCCTCGACACCGCCGATCTGCTGCTGCACGACGACCACCACGAGATGACGCTGCTCGATCTGTGCGAGGACCTCGCCGCCGCCGGTGTCCGCCTGGTGCTGACGTCCCGGCCGGAGGAGGCGAACCGGCTGCGCACCGGCTTCCTCCGGATGTCGCTGGGCCCCTACGACGACGGCGAGATCCCGCACGCCATCCGTGGCCACGCCGCGCTCTACTGCCCCGACGCCGTCCCCCGGGACGACGCGGCGCGGGTGCGGAGGCTGATGGAGCCCGTGGCCCGCGGACTGCCGGTGCGCGAGGTGTGCAGAAGCCCCCTCCAGCTGCGGCTGTTGTTCGAACTCGCCCGGGACGACGGGGCGTTCCCCAGCGCGGAGATCGACGCCACCGGCCTCTACCGCCGCTACTGGGACCACCGGGTCGTCACCGACCGGCGCCGGCACGGCAACCAGAGCGCCACGGCGCCGGAGGACCTCTCCTCGATCACCGGAGCGATAGCCGTCGTGCTGATGTCGGCCGGCCGTACCGAGCTGCCACGCGAGGAGCTGGTCGAGCGGCTCACCTCGCCGCACGGCGGCCCCCGCCCCCCGTGGCCGTACGAACCCGCCCGCGTCCGGTCCTCCCTCGATCTGCTGCTCGACCGGGGCGTGCTGGGCAGGGGAGCCTCGGACGGCGTCCACTTCTTCCACCAGACCATGTTCGAGTACGCGGCCGCGCGCGGACTGCTGCGTCTCACCGGGGCGCGGGCGCTGCTGTCGCTGTGCGAGTGGATCGGGTCCCATCCCCGTGACTTCTTCGTCGGGGCGATCCTCGAACAGCTGCTCATGCTCGCCGCGGGGTCCGAACGGTACCGCGGCCCGGTGCGGGAGACGCTGATCCGCATGGCGGCGCACGAGGACGCCATGATCCTGCACACCGTCGCCGTGGCCGTCGCGGCGCGGAACCCCGCCGTGGGCGTGTCCGTCGAGCCGCTGCTCGCGACGGCGCCGCACGGTGTGGCCCGACGGTACGCGGTGCTGGCACCGACCGTGCGCGACACGGACGTCGACGCCCTGCTGCCGCGGCTCCACGGGCTGTGGGAGCGGCAGGAGCCCAGCCTGCGGGAGGCCGTGCTCGAGGCGCTGGAACGGCTGGCCGCCCAGAACGCGCTCGCGGTCCACGCCGCCCTCGCCGACTGGGGCTGCGTACGGGAGCTGACCGGGCGCCGTACGGCCGGTGCGGGCCTCGACGTCCTGCCCCGGCTACTCGTGCTGACGTCACACATCGACGTGGCGTCAGCGCGGACGGGCCTCATGGAACTGCTCGACTTCGCCCTGACCCGGGGGCTGTCGGAGCTGGCATCCGGCGTGCTGACCCTATGGGCACGGCACTGGGAGACACTGGGCTCGGCGGAGTGGGCCGCCGCCGTCCAGGAGCGTCTCCAGCGTGTGCGCCTCGCGCGGAAGTCGTACGACCTCGAGCTCTTCCAAACGGCCCTGGCCAGGGTGCTGGCCGCCTCCTGGACCCATGACCACGGACTCCCGGGTGACCACCCGGTCCCCGCCGACGACCTCGATGGCGGACCCGCCACCGCGACCCACCCCTGGACACGGCGCCTCGATACCGCGGTGGCGCTCCTCGAAGCGGATGACCACGACACCGTGGGCAACGCCGGACTCATCGCCGCCACAGCGGTCCTGACCACTCTGCCGCCCGGCCACTGGGCCATCGAGGCCACCCTCGACCGCTGTCTGGCGATGACCGGGCCGGGAGCGCCGCACGCACTCCAGCACCGGATGGTCTTCCCCCTGCTCCTCAGCGTCGACTGCGCCGCCGCGGAACGCCTCGTCCACCGGCTCGCCGCCATGCTCAAGGCGCTGCCCTGCCCCGAGAACCAGCCGGTCACGCCCTCGCAGCGGCTCGCGCTCGTGGCCCGCCGGATCCTCGCCCACCGGGACGTACCCCCGCACCGCGTCCGGCAGGTCCTGGAACACTCGGGCTGGGACGCCGACTCCGAGCTGTGGCTGTCCCGGGACGGCCTGGCCACGCTCCTCCTGCCGGCCGCGCTCGGCGGCCACCCCACCGCGGTGAGCAGGATCGAGAAGGCGACGACCGCCCCGGCCGCCGCCCGCGGCCTCGTCCGCCAGTCCCTGCACCGGGCGGTCACGGACGCCGGGCTCCACACCGAGCGCCACATCGCCCTGCTGGTGAACCTGTCGCTCATGGACGCCGACACCGTGCTCCTGGAGGCCATCACCACCGGCCGGGCCAAGAAGGGCACGGGTCCGCTGCCACCCCTCGCCCATGAGCGGGTGCTGGCCGCGCTACGGGCATCGGCCCCGGCCCTCACCGGGCTGATCGCGGACGAGATCGCCGAGGGCAACAGCGGAAAGCGGCAGCGCCAGGCACTCACCCTCTGGGAGTGCTCCGTGTCCGCCGGTGTCCTCCCCGCGCCCGGTCTGACCGAACTCCTGCCCCGGTACGGCACCTTCTCCGACCAGAAGACCCGGGCGGCCTTCCTCGGGCTGGTGGGAACCATCGCGGCGCGCGAACCGGCCCAGTACACCACGGCACACACCTTCCTTGCGGAGCTGGTGTTCGACGCCGCGGGAGGCATCCCGCCTCTCGACGACGCGTCGGCCGCCACCCGGAACGCCGCCCGCAAGGCGCTGCTCCACGCCGCCTGCGAGTCCGGCCCGCTCACTCCCACGGCCCTCACCACGGCCCTCGACCTGGCCTTCGCCCCACCGACCGACGCCGGACTGATCAGCGGGCTCGGCCAGCTGGTACGGCGGCTCAGCGCCGCACACGGCGCGGCCCCCGCCGCCGAGCTGCTGATCCGTGTCATCGGCGCGGCCGTGGCCGCGCAACAGGGCCGCGCCGCGGAGAACCACCTCGCCAAGTCCCTGCGCGGCGCGATGGACAGCATCTTCGACCACGGTTCCCCGGCCGTGTACCGGAGACTGTGGGAGCACCTCAAGGAGCCCGGCCCGGAGGACGACGCCGATCGTGTGGTCTTTCCGGAGCGGTACGCCCTGGGCCTGGTGAGCTGCGCGATCCGCCGCTCGTACGCGACAACGCGCCAGGATCTGGAAGCACTTGTCGCCCATCCGCGGGTGCCGCGGCCCACCAAGATGTGGATCAGCGACCAGCTCAGCGCCCGGTCGCGGGAACACACCGAACACGACCTCAGCTGGGTGCTGGGTGGCTGGACGTCCTGGCAGCCAGTGGCAGGATGCTCGCGGTAGTCGTCATCGAGGTCACGGGTGCGTGCGGGCCCCGTTCGATCGCGGGAAGCCGAAGGAGCCCGATGAGCCGGAAGAACCACCACGTCGTCGTGCTCGTGCTCGACGGTGCGAAGCCACTCGACGTCGGCATCCCCGCGCAGGTGTTCTCCAACCGGCCGAGCATGCCCTACGAGCTGCGGGTGTGCGGTGCCGCGCCCGGGCCGGTGACCGGTGGCGAAGGACTCTCGTACCACGTGGCCGAGGGCCTCGAGGCGTTCGAGCACGCCGACACCATCTTCATCCCCGGCTACCGGGAGCCGGCGACCACGGAACCACCGGCGGCGGTCGTCGGCGCGCTCATGGCCGCCCACGAACGTGGCACCCGGCTCGCGGCCATCTCCACCGGGGCGTTCGCGCTGGCGGCCACGGGCCTGCTCGACGGCAAGCGGGCGACGACCCACTGGCACTACACCAAGGCTCTCGCCGAGCGGCATCCGCTCGTGCGGGTGGACGAGAACGTGCTGTTCGTGGACGAGGGCGACGTGCTCACCTCGGCGGGCGCGGCATCCGGTATCGACCTCTGTCTGCACCTGGTGCGGCGCGACCACGGCGTCGGGCTCTCCAACCATGTGGCGCGACGGCTGGTGGCGGCGCCGTACCGCAGCGGGGGACAGGCGCAGTACGTGCCGCGGAGCGTGCCCGAGCCGCTCGGCGACCTGTTCGCGAGCACGCGGGAGTGGGCCCTGGCGCACCTCGCCGAGCCGCTGACCCTCGAAGCGCTCGCCCGCAACGCGCGGGTGTCCGCGCGCACCTTCTCCCGGCGGTTCGTGGAGGACACCGGCTACACACCGATGCAGTGGGTGCTCCGGGCGCGTGTGGACCTGGCGCGTGAACTGCTCGAACGCACCGATCTGAGTGTGGAGCAGATCGCCGACCGGGTCGGGCTCGGCACCGGCGCCAATCTGCGGCTGCACTTCCACCGCATTCTCGGCACCTCCCCGACGGAGTACCGCCACACCTTCTCGGCCTGAGACCCCCTCCTGAGACCCCCGGGCGCCGTTCGGGTGAAGGGCGTGAATGGCTGTGGCGAGATCCTTGCGTGTGGTGGCGTTCATGCCGCTGTCGGCCGGGGATGCGGATGCCGACGATGGGGGCGGAAACGAAAGGAATCTCCATGACCCGCATCGCCATCAATGGATTCGGCCGCATCGGACGCAACACCCTCCGTGCCCTGCTCGAGCGGGACAGCGAGCTCGAGGTGGTCGCCGTCAACGACCTCACCGCCCCCGAGTCCCTCGCCCATCTGCTCAAGTACGACAGCGCGCTCGGTCCACTCGGCCGCTCCGTCGAGGTCGACGGGACCGACCTCGTCGTCGACGGCCGCCGCGTCAAGGTGCTCGCCGAGCGCGAGCCCGCCGACCTGCCGTGGGCCGAACTCGGCGTCGACATCGTGCTGGAGTCCACCGGCCGCTTCACCGCGGCGGACGCCGCCCGCGCGCACATCCGTGCCGGTGCCCGGCGCGTGCTGGTGAGCGCCCCCTCCGCCGGTGCCGATGTCACGCTGGCCTACGGCGTGAACACCGATGCCTACGACCCCGCCGAGCACGTGATCGTCTCGAACGCCTCGTGCACCACGAACGCGCTGGCCCCGCTGGCGGCCGTACTGGACGACCTGGCCGGTATCGAGCACGGCTTCATGACCACGGTGCACGCATACACCCAGGAGCAGAACCTCCAGGACGGCCCCCACCGCGACCTGCGCCGCGCCCGCGCCGCCGGGGTGAACATCGTGCCCACCACCACCGGGGCCGCCAAGGCCATCGGTCTGGTGCTGCCGAACCTCGACGGCAAGCTGTCGGGCGACTCGATCCGCGTACCGGTGCCGGTGGGCTCGATCGTGGAGCTGAACACCGCGGTCTCCCGGGAGGTCAGCCGTGACGAGGTGCTCGCGGCCTACCGCGCCGCCGCCGACGGCAAGCTCAAGGGCATCCTCGACTACTCCGACGAGCCGCTTGTCTCCAGCGACATCACCCGCCGGCCGGCGTCGTCCATCTTCGACGCCGCCCTCACCCGTGTGGACGGCAAGCACATCAAGGTGGTGGCCTGGTACGACAACGAGTGGGGCTTCTCGAACCGTGTCATCGACACGCTCGAACTGCTCGCGCGTGACTGAGCACGCCGACTGACCGGCTGCGCACGGTGTGGCTTTCCCACAGGCGCGCGAAGTCCGCGCTGTCCTCGGTGAGGGTGTCCACGAGCCCGCGCAGGCGCGGGTTGTCCGGCTCGTAGCCCGCCGCTTGGCGCAGATTCCCCACAGTGGCCTGGGCCGCCCGGTCCCAGCCCTGGTAGAAGGTGCGCCCCGCGGGGTCCGCGAACGCCATGCGCGCCAGGTTGTCCGCGGGGTGGAACGGCGAGTAGAGGGCGTCGGCCAGCGCGTTGGCACCTGCGCGGAGGGGTTGCCTGGGTGCGTCGCACCCAGGCAGGAGGCGACCTGGCCGGCCCGTGGCGCACTGCCCGGTTCCGGTGGTGTGGATTTCTCCATGTAGTGCTATACGAGGCATGACCGGAATGGCGAATAGACTCCATGAGCACGAATGGAATGAGCAATTCCATTCGTGCTCATTGCTTGGCTTGTGACTTGCGTCACAAGCACATCCTCAATGGATCACATTTTCGTATCCATGTGAAACGATGCCTCGGTGCGGCAAATAACTTCTTCAAGTTTTGGCCAGCCGTAACGGGGAGGCGAGAATGCCGACGATGATTGTTATCGGGTACAGAGGCGATCTCGATCAGGCACTACAGCGCCGCGGCATTGATCCTCACTATATTGTCCAGGCGCCGGCGAGCCCGCCGCGGAGTCGGAGATTCACCTGGGTCGCCGACATGGAGAACGCCCAGGAAATCTTCCGAGCAGTGCTGTCCGCGGACATTGACGATGTGGCCGGGGTGCTGAGCGTCCATGAAATGGGCGTATTCGGGGCAACCTACTTACGGCAGCAGCTGAACCTTCCCGGGAATGCCGATTCCAGGACGGCTCTCCACTTCCGGGACAAGTACCTCCAGAAGAGCATGCTGCCGCCCCAGGTCAGGCGAGCGCGCTGCCGCCATGTGCCCGTGGGCACATCGTTCACGGAGCTCGCCGACGACCTGGGAGAGGTCTTCGTGGTCAAGCCGGCGACCGGGGCCGGTGCTCTCCGTACGAACATCGTCCGCACCCCGGAGGAGTACGCACAGGCCCTGACGCCCTTCACCGGCCAGTCGGATGTCGAGATCGTCGCCGAGTCCTTCGTGGACGCTCCGGAGGTCTATCTCGACGGCGTCTGGGAAAAGGGAGACCTGCAATGGTCGTCCATGAGCGGCTATCACACCTCACCGCTCAGGGCCGTACAGGGCGGCGTCCTGTCCGCGTATGTCCTGGACCGGAGGCGGCATTCCGTCTTGTTCGACGAGATGGAGACGCTCGCCGGGCAGGCGCTCACCAGCCTGAACGCGCCCGATTGCGTATTCCATATGGAAGCGTTCACGACGGAAGAAGGGCTGACCTTCGGCGAGTGCGCCATCCGCTTACCCGGGGCGCTGTCCCCTCAAGTCAATCAGCTGACATACGGCGTCGACCTCTTTGACGTCGAAATCAGTCTGGCGCTGGGGGAGGGGGCGTCTCGGGCCCTGGGCGACCGGCGCACGCCGGAGCGCTTCCACGGATACATTCTGCTGCGCCGCTCCAACGGGTGCGATGTGACCCAGAGCGACTTCGAGCGGAACTTCCTTTTCGATGAGATCGTCTACGACTCATCGCCCGATGCGCCGGTCGGGCCGTACGGCCGTGTGGGACAGGCCGTCGTCTCCGACCCGGATGAGCTGAAACTGCGGAAGACGATCGAGGACATCGTGCGATTCAACGAGGTCGGATCCACCTGATCTGACGGCCGGTCCGACCGGGCCGACGGCCCGGGACGCCCTGGCCCGGACCCGCCGACACCGTCGCGTCACCTCGATCACATGTGCCGCGGGCGCCGAGCCCCGCCCGCCCCAGCCGCGTCCAGCCGCGCCCCCACGATGCGCACCACCGCCGACGCCGATGCCAGAGCCCGGCCCTGGTGCCCTTCCCGAGCGCGGCGGCGCGCCCCCAGCTCCGCTCGCCATGGTTTTCCGTCCCTTCTGATCGGAGGACTTCCCCCATGCCGGATCAACGTCATGTTTCGACACTTCCGCAGCTGCTCGAGCGCGCGGCCCACGACACGACTCAAGGCATCGCGTTCATCGGCGGCCCGTTCCTCTCCTACGCCGAGCTGCGGGAGTGCGCCTGCCGCATCGCGCAAGGGCTGCGGGAGCGCGGCACCGCCCCCGGCGACCGGGTGCTCATCGCGGCCAGTGATCCGGAGATCTTCTTCCGCGCCTTCTGGGGATGCGTACTCACCGGTGCCGTGCCGTGCCCGGTGGCGCCGCCGGCCGACCCTTCCCGGTGGCGTGCCCAACTGGAGCATCTGCGCACGCTTCTGGGCGATCCGTTGGTGATCGTGTCCAAGACGGCTCATGGAGAGCTGCCCGATGTCGGGCTGCGGTCCGTGACGGTCGAGGAGCTGAGCCATGCCGCGGCCGAGCCCGATCAGCTCCATGTGCCCGCGCCGGACGATCTCGTCCTGCTGATGCTCACCTCCGGATCCACCGGATCGAGCAAGGCGGTCATGCTCACTCACGCCAATCTGCTGGCGGCGCAGGCCGGCAAGGCGGGGGCACTGGAACTCGGGCCCGACGACACCTCGTTGAACTGGATCTCGGTCGATCACATCGCCGCGATCGAGGCGCATCTGCTGCCGATGTTCAACGGCGCCGCCCAGGTCATGACGGTGCCGGCCACCGTGCTGGCGGACCCCGTGGAGTTCCTCAGGCTGCTCACGGCCCATCGGGTGAGAGTGACGTTCACCCCCAACTTCCTCTTCGGGCAGATCAACCAGGCACTCGCCGGGCGGCCGGTATCGCGGCAGGAGGTGGACCTGTCACAGGTGCGGCACATCATCTCCGGCGGTGAGGCCACCGTGACCGCCACCGTACGGGCGTTCCTGGACACGCTCGCGCCCTACGGGTTGCGCGGGGATGTGGTCGTGCCCGCGTTCGGGATGACCGAGACCTGCGCGGGCAGCGTGTTCAACCGCGACTTCGCCATCCGCGACCTGGAGACGGAGTTCCCGCCGCTGGGCCGCCCGGTGCGTGGTCTGCGGATTCGCATCACCGACGACGATGGTACGGTGCTGGCCTCCACCGACCGGCCCGTAGCGGCCGAGCCGGGGGAGGTGCAGCTGCACGGCCCGATGGTCGCGGGCGGCTACTTCGGCGATGAGCGGGCCACCGCGCAGGCGTTCACCGCCGACGGCTGGTTCCGCACCGGAGACCTGGGCCACCTCGGCTCCGACGGCCGGTTGACGCTGGTCGGCCGCACCAAGGACTCCATCATCGTCAGCGGTGTCAACTACCACAGCCACGACCTGGAAGCGGTGCTGGACGAGCTGGACGGGGTGAAGCGCGGCCATGTCGCCGCGTTCCCGATACGGCCCGAGGGCGCCGACACCGAACAGCTCGCCATCGCGTTCGTCCCGGCGGGCGACCCCGCCGACGAGACCGCGGTGTACCGGGCCATCGTGGCGATCCGCAGCTCCACGGTGATGCACTGGGGGTTCCGCCCCCAGTTGATCCTCCCCGTCGCCGAGGACGAGCTCCCCCGTGGCAACCTCGGCAAGATCCAGCGGTCACGGCTGCGCGCGGCCGTCGAGAACGGAGCTCTGGACGAGGCCGCCCGCCGGTCGGACGAGATCAGCACCCGGTTCCTCGGCGGCCATGTGGCGCCGGAGGGCGAGGTGGAGACCGCACTGGCCGAGATCTACGCCCGCGTCCTGGACACCAGGGCGGTGTCGGCCACCGCCAGTTTCTTCGACCTGGGCGGTACCTCGCTGGACGTACTGCGGCTGAAGCTGGAGATCCAGGCCGCGTTCGGCATCGAGGACGTGCCGATGTCCACGCTCCTCCAGGCCCCGACCGTACGAGCGCTGGGCGGCCGCCTGACCGCCGGGCAGGGCGCCGGCGGGGACGCCACCTACGATCCGCTGGTGCCGCTCCAGATCACCGGCGACGGGACGCCGCTCTTCTGCGTCCACCCCGGTCTGGGGGAGGTGCTGGTATTCGTCAATCTCGCCAAGTACTTCACCGGCGAGCGGCCGTTCTACGCGCTGCGGGCCCGGGGATTCGGGCAGGGGGAGACCCACTTCGGGTCGTTCGACGACATGGTGTCCACCTACGTCGAGGCCATCCGGCGGGCGCAGCCCAGCGGCCCCTACGCCGTCGCGGGGTACTCCTACGGCGGGGCGGTGGCATTCGAGATCGCCAAGCGGCTGGAAGCCGACGGCGACAAGGTCGACTTCGTGGGCGTCTTCAACCTGCCACCGCGGATCTCCGACCGCATGAACGAGATCACCTTCACCGATGGCGCGATCAATCTGGCGCTGTTCCTCGAACTCATCGATCCCACCGACATCGAGCGGCTGACCGCCACCCTCCGGCCGCTGCCCGAGGCCGATCAGCTGGCCCATCTGATCGACCACGCCCCGAAGCGCCGGCTGACCGAACTCGACCTCACCCTCGAACGGTTCGCCGACTGGGTGCACCTCGCACAGAGCATGGTGCACCTGGGCCGTACCTACGAACCGTCGGGTTCGGTCGGGCGGGTGAAGGTCTTCTACTGCACTCCGCTGCGCGGCACCAAGGAGGAGTGGCTGGACCACCAGCTCAGCCACTGGGACGAGTTCACCCGGGACACCAACACCTATATCGAGGTCGACGGGGAGCACTACACCCTGATGAGCCCGCAGCATGTGCACACCTTCCAGGCGACCCTGCGGCACGAACTGGCCCGGGCGCTCGGCTGAGGACCGGCGAAGGCAACCGCTGACACCACCAGGAGCCGCCGATCATGCAAGGCGACATGCAAGGCAAGAAGATACTCATCACCGGGGGGACCGGGCAGGTCGCGAGGCCCGTCGCCGAAGCGCTCGCCGTCGGCAACGAGGTGTGGTGCCTGGGCCGGTTCGGCGATCCACGCGCCCGCGAGGCGCTGGAGGAAGCGGGCGCCCACACCGCCGTCTGGGACATGGCCACCGACGACCTGGAGGGCCTGCCGCGCGACTTCACCCATGTGCTGCACTCCGCGGTGCACCGGGGCGACGGCAAGGACTTCGAGGACACCGCGCGCGTCAACGCGGTCGGCACCGCACGGCTGATGACCCACTGCTCCGCCGCCGAGTCGTTCCTGTACGTCTCGTCCGGTGTCGTCTACAACCGCGCCGACCGGACCCATCGCTACCGGGAGAGCGATCCGCTGGGCGGGGCCGCGCCATGGCTGCCGACCTACCCCGTCGCCAAGATCACCGCCGAAGGGGTGGCACGCGGCCTGGCCGAGACACTCGGGCTGCCGACGGTCATCGCCCGCCTCAACATCGCCTACGGCCCGTACGGCCACGGCGGCGTGCCCATGATCCTGTTCAACCAGATGCGCAAGGGGCAGCCCTGCGCGGTGCCCCGCGAGGGCCAGAACTACTGCAATCTGCTGCACACCGATGACGTCGTGCGCCAGGTGCCGCTGCTGTGGGACGTGGCGCGGACGCCCGCGCGGGTCGTGAACTGGGGCGGGGACGAGGAGGTCGGCTTCACCGATCTGCTGGAGTACCTGTCCGCGCTCACCGGAGTGCCGCTGCGGCTGGACCGCGGCGACCACAGCCGGGAAACGGCCATCTTCGACCACGACATCCGCCGTGGCCTGATCGGCGACTGCGCCATCGGCTGGCGGGCCGGTATCGCCCGCACCGTGGCCGACCTGTACGAGGAGTACCGCGACCGCGTCGACGCGTACCTGGACGCGCACGGAGCCGGAACACCCCAGTGACCACGAGGAGTGGAGAACGAGCATGCGCAGGTCCGCAGATATCGACGCGCTTCAGCAGGTGCTGTCCGCCGCCCTCGGGTCCCCGGACCCGGTGTGCGCCTTGGCCCGGCTGGACCAGGGCACGGGCGCGTTCGCCGCCCTGGACACCACGGTGCTCGAGCGCCCCACCCTCGTGGGCGGCGGGTCCCCGTACCACCCGACCAGCCCCGCCCCCACCCGCCACGCCCTCGATGAACTGGTCCGCCGCGCCGAGACACTGGGCGTGCCCCAGATCCTGGTGCCCAACGTGCGCCGCTGCGACGACACCGGCGCGCTGCGGGCGGCAGGGCTCGTTCCGATCGCCACCGAGAGCGAGTGTGTCGTCCGGCTGACCGGGGAGGTGGACGAGGTCCTGCGCACCCGCGTCGGCGCCGAGCGACTCGACGACCTCCGCCGCCGCGACCGCGAGATCTCCGCCGAGGTGACCTGGGAGCGGATCCCGCTGAGCGAGCTCGACGGAAGCCCCTGGGCGCGAGACGCCTTCGTCACGCTCCACCGGCGTCAGGCCGAACGCCACGGCGGCCACGACAACCTGTACAACGCCGAAGCCCTCGACGCCCTGGCCCACGGCCCGCTGGCAAAACGTACCGAGATGCTCATACACCGCGAACAGGGTGCCGTGGTCCAGGCGGGGCTCCTCACCACGTCCCACAACGGCCGCGGGATCTACTCCCTCGCACAGGCCATTGACCACGACGACCCCGCCGCACGGGACGACCTCTTCGCCGCGTCCATGTACCGGCTGTACCTCCACGCCCGGCGCTCCGGCCTGGAGTGGGTCCACCTCGGCCGGGGGGACATCCCGCGTATGCGCCGCCTCGGAGCCGATCTGTTCGTGCCCCTCGACCACTGGCTGCGCGCCCCCGGCCTCGCCTCCCCGGAGGCGGCAGCGGAACACCCGCTGTCGGAGTACGCGGCTCCCCCCGTCACGGGGGTGCCGGTCCCCGGCCCGGCCCGCTTCCGCCAGGTGCCGCGGTTCGACACGATCGACCTGTCCAGCAACACCAATCCGTTCCTGGGCGCCGCGGGAGAGTACCCCCACCTCGACACGACGGAGCTGGCCGACACCTACCTGGCCACGATCGCGACCTTGCCCGGCCACGAGGGCGTGGCCGCGCTCAGCGCGGACCACCTGCTGTTCAGCAGTGGCTCGGTGGACGGCGTCATGCTGCTCCTGGCGGCGCTGGCGTCACCCGGCGAGCGCGTCTGCGTCACGCCGCCCACCTTCCCGCTCTACGGCCACTTCGCCCACCTCCTGCGCCTGCCCGTCGTCGAGGTGCCGCTGCACGGCGACGACCTGTCCCGGCTCGACACCGAGCGCATCCTGGCCGCCGATCCACGGGTGACCATCCTGTGCGACCCCAACAACCCCGCCGGGACGAGGCTCGACCCGGAACAGGTCCACGAGCTGGTGGTGCGCGGCCGTGGGCTGGTGGTGATCGACGAAGCCTATGTCGAGTTCAGCGAGCAGCCCTCGTACGCCCGGCTGATCGCCCGGCACGACAACCTCATCGTGCTCAGAACGCTCTCCAAGGCATGGGGACTCGCCGGCGCGCGCTGCGGAATCGCCCTGGCCCAGCCCGGCATCATCGAAGCGCTGCGCCGGGTGCAGGTGCCCTTCGGGTTCACCAACGCCTCCCAGCACGCCGTGCGGGACCGGCTGACCGATGTGCGGCGGGTGGTCGCGGGCATCCGCCGCATCCGCGCCGAGCGTGACCGGATGGCCGCCGCGCTGACCGGGCATCCCGCGGTGGCCCGGGTGTTCCCCTCGGAGACCAACTTCCTCTTCGTCCGACTGCACAAGCACGAGCGCGTGATGGACCAGCTCCGGGGCGCAGGCATCGTCGTCGCCGACACCGGGCGGGTGGTCCCGGACACCTGTCGTATCACCATCGGCGACCGGCGCGCGAACACCGCACTGCTCGAAGCGCTCTCCGCCGCCCTGTGAGCCGTATCGTTCAGCGAAAGGACACCGCTCGTGGGTAAAGATTCCCGCTCCGATATCCCGCTGTCCAGCACCGTCGTCGCAGAAGGTTATGACCGCTGGAGCCCGCAGCTGCACAAGGAATTCGACACCAACGCCCATCATGGGTGGATAGGCCAGACGCTGGTGAAAGAGACCGATTCCCTGCGCATCTGGGAGACCCACCTTCGGCCGGGAGAGCGAATTCCCGTCCACCGGCATGTGCTGGACTACTTCTGGATAGCTCTCACAAACGGCCGGGCCCGCCAGCACTCGAGCGATGGCACCACGCACGAGATCTCTTATGCCCGCGGACAGTCCCGGCATTTCCGCTGCCCCGCGGGGCGATATCACCTTCATGACCTGAAGAACATCGGCGATGACGTTCTGTCGTTTCTGACCATCGAGACAAAGGACGGGCCGAACGAGCCCATTCAGCTTCCCAAGGATTGAGGACTGCCGGCCCGCGGGGCGCATACGCCCCGCGGGCCGGCGGCTCAGCTCCCCTTCTTGGTGATCACGAACCGGTCGATGACCAGATAGTCGATCTCGGTGGCGAGGAAGCACTCCAACGCGTCCCGCGGCGAGCAGACGATGGGCTCACCGGCCACGTTGAAGGACGTGTTGAGCAGGCAGGGCACATCCGTCCGGGCCGTGAAGGCGCGCAACAGCCGGGCGAGCGCGGGGTTCTGCCGCTCGTTCACCGTCTGGGCCCGCGCGGTGCCGTCCACGTGGCAGGCGCCGGGGATCCGCTCCTGGTACTCCTTCCGCACCGGAAAGACGAAGGTCATATACGGGGACGAGGTCTTCTTGCCCATCGAGAAGACGCGCGGGGCCTCCGATTCGAGGATGACGGGCGCGAACGGCCGGAAGGGCTCGCGGTGTTTCACCCGGAGGTTGATGATGTCCTTGATGTCGGGGAAGGCCGGGTTGGCGAGGATGCTGCGGTTGCCCAGGGCGCGCGGCCCGAACTCGGTCCGGCCCTGGAACCAGCCCACGACGTTCTTCCCGGCCAGCAGCTCCGCCGTCCGGTCGGCGATCGAGGCGGCGTCGGGCTCCTCCCGCCACTCGACGCGGTCCGCGTACTCCGCGAGCGCGTCCTGGACCTGCCCCTCGTCGTACGAAGGGCCCAGGTAGGGGGTGGTGACCGCGTCGGCGGGCCGATTCCTGAGCCCGGCGGCGTACACGGCCGCGCCAATGGCGACCCCGGGATCGCTGGCCCCGAAGCTGACCTCCATACCGGTGAACGGCGACCTCTCCAGCATCTTGGTGTTGGCCACGCAGTTCAGCGCCAGCCCACCCTCGAAGAGCAGGGTGTCCAGGCCGGACGCCGCGGTCAGCGCCCGCACCTGATGCGCGGTGACGGCCTCGACCATGTGCTGTGCCAGCCCGGCGACCTTGACGCGGAAGTCGAACTGCTCACGCTTCTCGCTGTCGCCGCCGAACAGCTCGTCGAACAGCGCGTAGTAGGCCGATATGTCCCGGGGGATGGAGATGGTGTACGAGCCGTTCTCGTGCAGCCGCACAACGCGTTCGAGCAGCGGATTGTGCCGCGGCGGCGGGCCGTACGCGGCCAGGCCCATCACCTTGTACTCGTCGTTGTTCGGTACGAAGCCCAGATAGCGGGTGATCCGCCCGAACGCCACCCCGAGCGAGCTGGTCATGGGAACCGCGCTCTCGTCGAACTGGCGGACCACACCGTTCCGCAACTCGCCCATGACCGAGGACAGGGTCTCCGCCCGGCCGTCGCTCACCAGGAAGGCGGCGTCGCCCCCGCCGGCCAGGTAGGCGCCGCACATGAGATGGGCCAGATGATGGGGCACCAGGGCGAGCTTGTTGGGATCCAGCTCATGGCCGGTGCGCTCGACGAAGTCCTGGTACACCGCGTCCGGGCTGAGCATGCCGGTGTAGAGCTCACCCATGCTGCGCAGGGCGTCGAACTTGGCCGCGACCGGCAGGTCGGAGTCGCATATCCCCGAAATCATCTCCTCGGCGACCGCCGACGAAAACCGCCAGGGGAAAGCGAAAACGTCGACCTGGTCGAGGTCGACACCGGCGGAGTTCAGACACCAGGTGATTGCGTGCGCCGGGAAATCGGAGGTCTTCTTGACCCGGCTCAGCCGCTCCTCCTCGACCGCCGCCACCACCTCTCCGTCGATCACCAGAGCCGCCGCGGCGTCATGACCCACCAAGAGATTACGGCCGACACCAGTCGCCCCGTAGAGACGCCCGAAAAGCTCCGCACCTCTGCTGAATCCGTTGTAACCGAGTACGATCACTGGCTCTCAGCCTCCCAAGCACGACAGTATCGGCGGGAGAACAGGCTACTCGGGCCGGATACTTGAGGGATAGGCATGATGCACCAGCAGATTGTGGATTTCCTTCGGCGGGGATACGGCATACCGGGGAGAATTCCGCACCGAATGCCCGGCGGGCCCGGACCGCGGCCGGGCGCGGCCTTCGTTACGTATACTTTTGGGCATGTTGAGGTTGGAACGGCTCCGGGCCGACCACGCGCCCGCCCTGCTGGCCTTCGAGCGGGAGAACCGGGAGTACTTCGCCCGGTCGGTCTCGGACCGGGGGGACGCCTACTTCGAGGAGTTCGCGTCCATGCTCCGCGCCCGGCTCGCCGAGCAGGACGCCGGTGTGTGTCACTTCCATGTCGTCGTGGACGACCAGGGGGAGTTGGTCGGCCGCGTCAACCTCGTGGACGTCGAGGAAGGGGACGCCGAACTCGGCTACCGGATCGGCGAGCGCGCCGCGGGCCGGGGGATGGCGACCGCCGCGGTGGAAGAGGTGTGCCGGCTGTCCGCCACGGCGTACCGGCTCTCCACCCTCACCGCCTACACCACCCTCGACAACGTGGCCTCCATGACCGTGCTCGGCCGCAATGGATTCACCGTCGTGGCGGACGCCACCGTCGGCGGACGCCCCGGCCTGCGCTACCGTCGCCTGCTCGGCACGGAGCCCGGCTGACGCCGGTGATGTGCACCCGCCGGGTGCCGTGCTTCCGGCAGTGGTGGTGGCCCGTCCGGGACGCGGCGAGGAGTGGCTGATACGCCCACACAGCGGCGGCGCCCCGCGCATTCGGCCGATCACGGCCGTGTCGGGGCCGGAATTCCCGCACTCAGGACGGGATGTGTGCACACATGGCCTTTGTTGTCGGGCGATGACCGAGGTGGGCAGTGGTGAGTGCGTCGACGCTTCCTTCGGCCGAGGGAGCCGTGATCGGCCCGGATGGGTTGACCGCTCTGGTCGATGTTCTGCGGGCACGCGGTTACACGGTGGTGGGACCCACCGTGCGGGACGGTGCCATTGTTTTGCAGGAGCTGGAATCCGCCGCTCAGCTGCCGTACGGATGGGGTGTGGACCTCGAGGCCGGGCAGTACCGGCTGCGGTCGCGTACGGATGGCGCGGCCTTCGCCAACGCGGCCGGTCCGCAGTCGTGGAAGACGTTTCTGCACCCCGCCCGGGTACGCCAGTGGACGGCGGAACGCGCGGGCGGAGAGCTGGTCATCGAGGCGGACGACACCACCCCTCCTCGCTTCGCGTTCCTCGGCGTCCGCTCCTGCGATCTGCGGGCCATCGCCGTCCAGGACCGGATCCTCACCGCCGGGCCGCACTCCGACCCGGTCTACCGGGGCAGGAGGACCGGGGCGTTTCTGGTGGCGGTCGAGTGCACCGAGCCCGGGGGCACCTGCTTCTGCGTCTCGATGGGCACCGGTCCCGCCGCCGGGCCCGGGTACGACCTGGTGGTGACCGAGCTGGTCGACGACGAGGGACACCGGTTCTGGATCCGCGCCGGCAGCCCGGAGGGAGCCGAGATCCTCGCGGAGCTGCCCGGCGAGCCGGCCTCGGAGGCCGTCGCTCGGGCCGCCACGGGCGCCGTCGCGTCCGCCGCCGAGCGGATGGGCCGCACGATGCCGGACACCGACATGCGGCGGCTGATGGCGGAAACGCTGGAGGCGCCCCGCTGGGACGACGTCGCCGCGCGGTGCCTGACCTGCGGCAACTGCACCATGGTGTGCCCCACCTGCTTCTGCACCACCACCGAGGACGTCACCGACCTGACCGGGGACCACGCCGAGCGCTGGCGAGTCTGGGACGTCTGCTTCGACCTGGACTTCTCCTATCTGCCGGGCGGTCCCGTCCGCGCCTCGCCGCGCAGCCGCTACCGGCAGTGGCTCACCCACAAACTGGGCACCTGGTACGACCAGTTCGGGTCATCCGGGTGTGTGGGATGTGGCCGGTGCATCGTCTGGTGTCCGGTCGCCATCGACATCACCGAGGAGGCCGCGGCCCTGTACGACTGGACCCGGCGTGCGGAGGACGAGCCACGATGACCGGGGTACCGCTGCTGCTGGACACCCTTCCGCAGGTGCAGCGCGACCGGCTGTTCACGCTCGCCGACGAGCGGGACTTCCGCGCGGGCAGCACCCTGTTCGACGAGGGCGATGTCGCCGACCGGTTCTGGCTGATCCGTTCCGGCGAGGTCGCCCTGGATGTGTACGTTCCCGGGCGCCGGGCCCAGGTGGTGGAAACCCTGGGGCCGCGGCAGCAGCTCGGATGGTCGTGGATCTTCCCGCCGTACCGCTGGCATCTGGGCGCCCGAGCGTTGGGGCCCGTGCGGACCTGGGAGTTTCCCGCGGCCGAGGTACGTGAGCTGTGCATGGCCGACACGGAGCTCGGATACGAGCTGATGCTGCGGTGCGCGGCGCTGATCGCCGATCGGCTCCAGGCCACCCGGTTGCGGTTGCTCGACCTGTATACGCCGCACGGAAGCGTCCCGTCGTGACCACCGTGCCCCTGCCGTACCGGGTGACCGCCGTTTCGGCGGAGACCGCGGACTGTGTGTCGCTGGAGGTGACACCGGTGGGGCGGGCGCTGCCGGAGTTCTCGCCGGGTCGGTTCGCCATGATGTACGCCTTCGGCGTCGGGGAGGTGCCGATCTCGGTCAGCGCGACCGGTGACGCCCACCGTCTGGTGCACACCGTCCGCGCGATCGGCGCGGTCACCGGCGCGCTGTGCCGGCTCAGGGCGGGGGACGTGATCGGCCTGCGGGGCCCCTACGGCACCGGCTGGGACCTCGACGCGGCGGCCGGGTCGGACGTCCTGGTGGTCGCCGGCGGCATCGGGCTCGCCCCGCTGCGCCCGGTGGTGCGCCATGTGCTCGGCCACCCCGGGCACTACGGCAGCCTTCAGGTGCTGATCGGGGCCCGTACGCCCGAGGATCTGCTCTACGGGGCGGAACCGGAGCACTGGCGGCGCGCATCGGCCCAGGTGGAGGTGACCGTCGACCGGCCCGGCCCCGGTTGGCATGGCAGCGTGGGCGTGGTCACCGCCCTGCTGGACCGGGTCGACTGGCGCCTGGACCGGACCGCCGCGCTGCTCTGCGGCCCCGAGGTGATGATCCGGCACACTGCCCGGGCGCTGCTCGCCCGCGGCCTGCCCGCGCGTCGGATCCAGGTGTCACTGGAACGGAACATGCGCTGCGGCACCGGCCACTGCGGCCACTGCCAGCTCGGGCCGCTGCTGCTGTGCCGGGACGGCCCGGTGGTCGGCTACGACCGTGCCCGGCCCCTGCTCGCCGTCAGGGAGCTGTGACATGGAACCCGACCCCCGCCCCTCCCTCGCCGTGTGGAAGTTCGCCTCGTGCGACGGCTGCCAGCTGACCCTGCTCGACTGCGAGGACGAACTGCTCCCGCTCACCGACCGGGTACGCATCACACACTTCCTGGAGATGTCCAGTGCGGAGGACTCCCGGGAGCGGGCCACCCTCGAGGGGACCGGACCGTATGACCTCTCCCTGGTGGACGGGTCCATCACCACCGCCGAGGACGTCCGGCGCGTCCACCACATCCGGCGGATCTCCCGCCGCCTGGTCACCATCGGCGCCTGCGCCACCGCGGGCGGCATCCAGGCGCTGCGCAACTTCGCGGATGTGGCGGAGTTCCGCGCCGCGGTCTACGCCGACCCGGAGTACATCGCCACGCTGGACACCTCCACACCCATCTCGGCGCATGTGCCGGTCGACTTCGAGTTGCGCGGCTGTCCGATCGACCGCGGCCAGCTGCTGGAGGTGATCACGGCCTTTCTGGCCGGGCGCAAGCCGAACGTCTCCGGCCACAGCGTCTGCTTCGAGTGCAAGCGGCGCGGCACGACCTGTATCACCGTCGCCCAGGGCATCCCGTGCCTGGGGCCCGTCACCCATGCCGGGTGCGGCGCCCTCTGCCCCGCCTACGGGCGCGGCTGCTACGGCTGCTTCGGGCCGATGGTCCAGCCCAATCTGGAGGCCATGGTGCGCGAGCTGCGGCACGACGGCATGACCGAGCGGGACATCGTGCGGGTCTTCCGCACCTTCAACGCGGCCTCACCCGAATACGGCCCCGTACCCGAGCTCGCGGCCCAGGAGGCCCCCGAGACCCCGGCGGAGGAAGAGCCCCGATGAGCCACCGCGGATCCCGTGTGCTGCGTCTGGACGCACTCGCCCGGGTGGAGGGGGAAGCGGCCCTCCACCTGGCCGTGCGCGACGGGACGGTCACCGAGGCACGACTGCGGATCTACGAGCCGCCCCGCTTCTTCGAAGCGTTCCTGGTCGGCCGCGGCCACGGCGAGCCACCCGACATCACCTCACGGATCTGCGGAATCTGCCCGGTCGCGTACCAGACGACCGCATGCCAGGCCATCGAGCGGGCCTGTGGGGTGACGGTCGACGAACCGCTCGTGGAACTGCGGCGGCTGCTCTACTACGGCGAATGGATCGAGAGTCAGTCCCTGCACATCCACCTGCTGCACGCCCCCGACTTCCTCGGCCACCCCAGCGCCGTCGAACTCGCCCGCGAGCACCGCGCGGCGGTGGAACGCGGCCTGCGGATCAAACAAGCGGGCAACGCCATCATGGAGCGACTCGGCGGCCGCGCCATCCACCCGATCAACGTCCGGGTCGGCGGCTTCTACCACGTACCCGCTCCGGCCGAGCTCGCCCCACTGGCCGATCGGCTGCGCCGGGCCCATGACGACGCGCTGGAGACCGTGCGCTGGGTGGCCGGCTTCGACTTCCCCGATGCCACTTACGACGGCCCGCTGCTGGCGATGCGCGACCCCGGACGGTACGCCATCGACTCCGGAACCCCGGCCGTCATGGCCGCGCGGGTGGGCTCGAACGGCTCCACCCCCGTACGAGCGCTTCCGGTGGAGGAGTTCGAGCACCATGTGGTGGAACGGCAGGTACCCCACTCGACCGCCCTGGTGTCCGAGCTGGACGGCCACCACTACCTGACCGGCTCACTGGCCCGGTACGCGGTGAGCGGACGGTGGCTCCACCCCTCGGCCCTCGACGCCGCGCGGGAGGCGGGGCTCGGGGATCCGGCCACCGGCGCGGTGTGCCGCAATCCGTTCCGGAGCATCATCGTCCGCGCCGTCGAGGTGGCCCATGCCGTGGCCGAGGCGCTGCGGATCATCCACGCCTACGAGCCGCCCTCCCGGTCGTACGTCGCGGTGCCACCGCGCCCGGCGACCGGCTGCGCCGCCACCGAGGCTCCGCGCGGGCTGCTCTACCACCGCTACGCCATGGACGCCGACGGCACCCTCACCCTGGCCCGTATCGTGCCGCCCACCGCGCAGAACCAGGCGGCCATCGAGGACGATCTGCGCCGCCAGGTGCAGTCCCGCCTGGACCGGCCGGGCGAGCCGCCCGGCGACGAGGAGCTGACCGCGCTGTGCGAGCGGGCCGTCCGCAATCACGACCCGTGCATCTCCTGTTCCGCGCACTTCCTGGACCTGACAGTGGAGCGCGGATGACGGGCCGGGTGGTGGTCATCGGAGTGGGCAATCCGTTCCGCCGGGACGACGGTGCCGGCCCGGCCGTCATCGAGGCCCTGCGCGCCCGAGCACCCGCGGGCACGATGCTGACCGACAGCGACGGCGAGCCCGGGAGGATGCTCGGCCTGTGGCACCGTCAGGACGCCGTCGTCGTGGTCGAAGTGGTGCACGCGCACCCCGGGCAGCCGGGGCGGCTGCACACGCTGACGGCGGAGCGGGCCGCGCGCTGCGCCGCACGCTCCGCCAGCACCCACGCCCTCGGGCTCGGCGAGACATTCGCCCTGGCGGCGGCGCTCGACCGGATGCCCAGGGAACTGACGGTGCATGCGGTGGAGGGCGAGGACTTCGGCCTCGGCCGCGGGCTCAGCACCGCGGTGGCGGACGCGCTCCCCGAGTTGATCCGCCACGTGGCCAAGGCCATCGACAAGGCCCACGACCGGCTTCGGTGCGCGGACGCGCTGACCGACGAGCGGGGAAGCGCATAGTCCATCCGCTGGGCGACGTGGTGTGCCGCCTGGGCTGTTCGGGGTCTGTTGGGCGGCCGCGCGGGCGTGGTCCCCCACGGTGGCCAGGCCCGTTCCTAACATGACGAACGGCCTGGTCGGATGGGTTTCGCGGCACGGCCGGAACCTCGCCCAGGCTCGACCACTCCGGACGGAAGCGCCGTGTCCATGAAACAGCCCTTGGTGTCCGGCTCCGCCGTGGTGGAGCCGGACACCAAGGGCGCGCAACGGCCGGTCCGCCGTCTGGTGACGGTCGGTGGCGTGGTGCAGGGAGTCGGATTCCGGCCCTTCGTCCATGCCTTGGCCACCGAACTGGGCCTGTCCGGTCAGGTGGCCAACGGATCGGCAGGGGCGCGGATCGAGATCGAGGGCGGCCCCGAGGCGGTGGCCGCCTTCTGCCACCGGCTGACGACGGACGTACCCCCACTGGCGGACATCGCCTCGGTGGCCACCTCGGAGCTGCCCCCGACCGGCGGCACCAGTTTCGCGATCGTGCCCTCCCTGACGGGCCACGGCCGCACCCTGGTCCCGCCCGACGCAGCCACCTGCGACGCCTGCCTGACCGAGCTGGCCGACCCGGCCGACCGCCGCCACCGGCACCCGTTCATCACCTGCACCGACTGCGGCCCACGCTTCACCATCACCACCGCCCTGCCGTACGACCGGGCCACCACCACCATGGCGGCCTTCCCGATGTGCCCGGAGTGCGCGGCGGAGTACACGGACCCGTCCGACCGGCGGTTCCATGCCCAACCCATCGCCTGCCGTGCCTGTGGGCCACGCCTGAGGCTCACCGGCTCCGTACGACGGGAGGGCGGGGCCGCGCTGGCCGAGGCCCGGCGCATGCTGGCGGCCGGGGCGATTCTGGCGGTCAAGGGCCTCGGCGGCTATCACCTGGTCTGCGACGCCACCGCCTCGCGGGCCGTGGGCGAACTGCGACGCCGCAAGGCCCGTGGCGACAAGCCGTTCGCCGTCATGATCCCCGATGCCGACACCGCCTCCCGGCTCGGCCACCTCGGCCCGGCGGAGCGCCGCGTTCTCACCGGGCGGTCCCGCCCCATCGTGCTGCTGCGTCGCCGGTCCCCGACCCCGCTCGCGCCACAGGTGTGTCCGGGGAGCCCAGACGTCGGGGTGCTGCTGCCCTACACCCCGCTGCACCAGCTCCTGTTCGGCCTCCCGGGCGACCCACTAGGCCCCGGCGTCCTGGTGGTGACCAGCGGAAACCTCTCCGGCGAGCCATTGGTGACCGACGACCGGGAGGCGATGCTCCGCCTGGACGGGCTGGCCGACGCCTGGCTCTGGCACGACCGGCCCATCGTGGTGGCCTGTGATGACTCGGTGGTCCGGGTGCGCGCGGATGGTTCGCCCCTGCCGATCCGCCGCTCGCGCGGTTTCGCTCCGGCGCGCATCCGCCTTCCGGTGGCCGTCCGTCCGGTCCTGGCGGTCGGCGGGGATCTGAAGAACACCCTGTGCCTGGCGGAGGGCGATGCCGCCTGGCTGTCCGCCCACATCGGGGACATGGACAGCCTGTCCGCCCAGGGCGCCTTCGAGCGTGCCGAGAGCCATCTGCGGGCGCTCACCCGCGTCGAGCCGGTCCGTATCGCCGCCGACCGCCACCCCGGCTACCGGTCCGCGCGATGGGCCCGGCGGGATGGCAGGCCGCTCACCCTGGTCCAGCACCACCACGCCCACGTCGCTTCCGCGATGGCGGAGCACGGGCTGGACGAACCGGTGCTCGGTGTCGCCTTCGACGGCACCGGCTACGGCGACGACGGCGCCGTTTGGGGCGGTGAGGTGCTGCTGGCCGACTACGCCCGCTACCGCCGCCTGGCGCATCTGGCGTACGTACCCCTGCCGGGTGGTGACGCGGCGGTGCGCAACCCGTATCGCATGGCACTGGCCCACCTGCGCGCGGCCGGCCTCGCCTGGTCGCCCGACCTGCCGTGCACCGCCGCCTGTCCACCGGATGAACGTCGTCTGCTGGAGGCCCAGTTGGCGCGTGGCATCGCATGTGTGCCGACGTCCAGCGTGGGGCGGTTGTTCGACGCCGTGTCCTCGCTGGTGGGCGTCTGTCACCGGGCGGGGTACGAGGCCCAGGCCGCCATGGAGCTGGAGGCCGCGGCCCAGGCCGCCGACGGGGTGCGAAACGGCTACCCGTTCGCGCTGGAGGATCCCGCACCGCTGCTGGCGGCGATCGTGGCCGATCTCGGCGCGGGTACGCCGGTCCCGCTGATCGCCGCCCGCTTCCATCTGGCGGTCGCCGGCGCGGTCCGCACGGCCTGCCGGAAGGCACACCGGAGCACGGGCGTGCGGACGGTCGTCCTCACCGGCGGGGTGTTCGCCAACGCCCTCCTGGACGGGATGTGCACCGCCGGGCTGGCCGAGGACGGATTCACCGTCCTCGGGCACACGGTGGTCCCGCCCGGCGACGGCGGCCTGGCTCTGGGACAGGCGGTCGTCGCCGCCCGTGACGCCGAGACCTGAGGAACCGAGGAGGAGCACATGTGCCTGGCGGTACCCGGCCGCGTGGTCGGCATCGAGGAACGCGACGGTACGCCGATGGGGCGGATCGACTTCGGCGGGGTGGTCAAGGACGTCTGCCTCGCGTATCTGCCGGAGATCGAGGTCGGTGAGTACGCGATCGTCCATGTCGGCTTCGCGATCCAGCGGCTCGACGAGGAGTCCGCCCTGGCCACTCTCCGGCTCTTCGAGCGGATCGGCGCACTGGACGAGGAGTTCGGCGATGCCTGGGCACGTGCGGCGGCTGAGGCGGCAACGGCGCCCGAGGAGGAGAACCGGTGAAGTACATCGACGAGTTCCAGGATCCGGAGCTGGCCCGAAGGCTCCTGGACGACATCGCCCGGTCGGTCACCCGGCCTTGGTCGATGATGGAGGTCTGCGGCGGTCAGACGCACTCGATCATCCGGCACGGCATCGACCAAGTGCTGCCCGAGAACATCGAGTTGATCCACGGGCCGGGCTGTCCGGTCTGCGTCACTCCGCTGGAGGTGATCGACAAGGCGCTGGAGATCGCCTCCCGCCCGGGCGTGGTCTTCTGCTCATTCGGCGACATGCTCCGGGTGCCGGGAAGCGACCGTGACCTGTTCCGGGTCAAGAGCGACGGTGGTGACGTCCGAGTCGTCTACTCACCGATGGACGCGCTGCGGATCGCCCAGCAGACCCCGGACCAGCAGGTGGTGTTCTTCGGCGTCGGCTTCGAGACCACCGCTCCCGCCATCGCCATGACGGCCCACCAGGCCAAACGGCTGGAGGTGCGGAACTTCAGCCTGCTGGTCTCCCATGTCCGGGTGCCACCGGCCATCGAGGCGATCATGCGATCACCGAGCTGCCGCGTCCAGGCGTTCCTCGCCGCCGGGCACGTGTGCAGCGTGATGGGCACCCTGGAGTACCCCGCACTCGCCGACACCTACCAGGTGCCCATCGTCGTCACCGGGTTCGAGCCGCTGGACATCCTGGAAGGCATCCGCCGGGCGGTCCGCCAACTCGAACGGGGCGAGCACCGAGTCGAGAACGCCTACCCACGCGCCGTGCGCCCACAGGGCAACCCGGTCGCCCTCAGCGTGCTGCGAGAGGTGTTCACCACCACCGACCGCGCCTGGCGCGGCATCGGCACCATTCCGGACAGCGGCTGGCGGCTGACGGACGCCTACCGCGACTACGACGCCGAGCTCCGGTTCGAGGTCGCCGGCCTGGCCACCGAGGAGTCCGCGGTGTGCCGCAGTGGAGAGGTGCTCCAGGGGCTGATCAAACCCCACGAGTGCGCGGCCTTCGGCACCGCCTGCACTCCGCGCACACCGCTCGGCGCGACCATGGTCTCCAGCGAGGGCGCGTGCGCCGCCTACTACCTGTACCGGCGTCTGGCCACGCCCCGCACGGAGGAGACGGCTTACGTTGACTGACAGCACCACCGGCGCCACCAGCTGGTCCTGTCCGACACCGCTGCGCGACCACCCGGTGGTGGTGATGGGCCACGGTGGTGGCGGAGCGCTTTCCGCGGAGCTCACCCGGCACCTGTTCCTCCCGGCCTACGGTGGCGAGACGCTGGGAGGACTCACCGACTCGGCCGCCGTCACGCTCGGCGGTGCCCGGCTGGCCTTCTCGACCGACTCCTACGTCGTCCGCCCGCTGTTCTTCCCCGGCGGGAGCATCGGGGACCTGGCGGTCAACGGCACCGTCAACGACCTGGCCATGAGCGGCGCCGTTCCCGCGTACCTGTCCTGCGCGTTCATCCTGGAGGAGGGCACGGAGCTGAGCACCGTCGGCCGGGTCGCCCAGGCGCTCGGCGCGGCCGCCCGCGCGGCGGACGTCACCGTGGTCACCGGCGACACCAAGGTGGTCGACTCCGGCCACGGCGACGGCGTGTACGTGAACACGGCGGGGATCGGGCTGATCCCCGACGGTGTGGACATCCGCCCGCAGCGTGCCCGGCCCGGTGATGTGGTGATCGTCAGCGGACCGATCGGACAGCACGGCATCGCCATCCTCAGCGTCCGCGAAGGGCTGACCTTCGGCACCGAGGTGGTCAGTGACACCGCACCCCTGGCCGGACTGGTCCAGACGATGCTCGCCGTCACCCCCGATATCCACGTCCTGCGCGACCCCACGAGAGGCGGCCTGGCCGCCGCACTCAACGAGATCGCGGCAGCCTCGGGCACCGGCGTCGTCCTGGACGAGGCGGCGGTGCCCGTCCCGGACGCGGTGGCCACCGCATGCGCCCTCCTCGGCCTGGACCCGATGTACGTGGCCAACGAGGGCCGCCTGGTCGCCTTCGTGCCCAGGACCCACGCCGACGCGGTCCTGGACGCGATGCGCGCGCACCCGAGGGGACGCGAGGCGGCCGTGATCGGCGAGTGCGTGGCCGAACACCCCGGCATGGTCGTCGCCCGCACCGGACTGGGCGGGACCCGGATCGTGGATCTGCCACTCGGCGAGCAACTGCCCCGGATCTGCTGAACGGCGCGGCTCTCGGGTGGCCGGGGAACACCGGCACGCCGGACACTGGAAGGGGAAGAACCGCCGGAACACCGCGCGGAGGGAGGTACCCCCATGGTTGAGACTCCCCACCTCGTGAGCGATGTGATGACCCGGACGGTGGTCGCCGTCGGGCGTGACGCGTCGTTCAAGGAACTGGTGCAGACGCTGGGTCAGTGGCGGGTGAGCGCCATGCCGGTGCTGGAGGGCGAGGGGCGTGTCATCGGCGTCGTCTCCGAGGCGGATCTGCTGCCCAAGGAGGAGTTCCGGGACACCGATCCGGACCGCTTCCAGCAGCTGCGGCGCCTCCCCGATCTCGCGAAGGCGGGGGCGTTGACGGCGGAGGAGCTGATGAGCTCCCCGGCGGTGACCGTGCACCCGGACGCCACGCTGCCCGAGGCGGCCCGGATCATGGCCGTGAGAGGGGTCAAACGGCTTCCCGTGGTCGACGCGGAGGGCAAGCTGCTGGGAATCGTCAGCCGGGGCGATCTGCTGAAGGTCTTCCTCCGCACGGACCAGGACATCGAGGAAGAGGTCCATCGCACGGTGGTGTCCTGCCTCTTCCCCGGCAGCGGCGTCCATGTCCGGGTGCGGGAGGGAGTCGTCACGCTCGGCGGACAGCTCGGCGACACCTCGCTGATCCCCGTGGCCGCGCGCCTTGCCCGGGCCGTGGAGGGGGTCGTGGACGTGGAGTGCCACTTCCGGGGCGTCGGACCGGACGAGACGGAGCGCACGGCCTGAGGGCGATGCTTCCCGGACACGGGCGGCCGGGGCTACGGCTCGATGTCCAGCACGTCGTCGACCGGTCGCCTGGGGGTCTGCGGGCCCGGAGGGCCGTATCCGAGCCGCAGCACCATCTGCACGTAGGCCATGCCCGACATCGGGTCGCGCAGCGGCCAGCGCAGGTCGTGCCATTCGAGGGCCTGGGTGACGAACGAGGCGGACAGGCCCGCCAGAGTGGCGCGCAGCAGCACCCGCTCCACCGCCTGGCCGGTGCGCAGCCAGTCCACCGGGCGGTCGCTGGAGGTGCTCAGCAACACCAGATGGGGGAGGGTCTCGAAATCGGCCATGGGGCGGCCTGGGACGGGCTTGCCGCCCGCGAAGTCCCGCATGGGAGCCTTGCCGATCCGGCGGCGGGGCCCGAAGGCGTACTCCGGGACCCCTTCGGTGGCCGACCGCGTATCGTCCGCCCGGCGGGTGAAGCGGGCCAGGTCCGCGGCGGCGCCGGCATCGGTGAGATTGCGGGCCTCGGCCTCCAGCGCCAGGTCCACGACGTACTGGAGATGCCAGCCGGAGACGAAGGACAGCGCGACCTGCTCCCGGTGCGCGGCGTCGACGAGTGCCGTCCGCACCGGCGTGGGGATCTCCCTCTCGTCGAAGGGGTACCGGCTGGTGTGCCGGGTGCGCACGGCCGGGTACAAGTCGGCCGGATCGGCCTCGTCACCGAGCGGGCGGGTCAGAGTCAACGACGCCAGCAGCATCGGGTCGCCGGGGTCGGGCAGCGGCCGGGTCTGCGCCTCCCAGCCCTCGTGCGCCACCGCGACCCGCAGGTTCATCAGGGCGGCGCCGCAGCCGATGTGCAGGGCGCGGAGCTCGGGGTCGGAGTGCGGCAGAGCGCCACGGAGGTCGGCCCTGAGGTGAAAGACTCGCCTGCGCCGGGAGTACTCGAACCGCCAGGGCTGCGCGTTGTGCATCGAGGGCGCGGCCGTGGCGTCCTCCACCAACGACATGACCACCGCTTCGGAGAGCGCACGAGCACCTCGGTGCGTCGCCGCGGACGTGCCCTGCCCGGTCGCCTCCCGCTGCCCTTCGCGCCCGTGGCCGATGGGCTGAATGTGTGCGTCAGGACCGGGGAACACAAGGGTGACCTGGTCGGTGTCCGACCACCGCACCTCATAGGGAGGTGTCCCGTCGTCATGGTGGAGTCCGACGATCTCACCGTCCCGTTTGGTGACACCTGTGGTGGGGCTTTCGACAATCAGTTGGTCGCCGACATGCGCACGCATCGACATCCCGCCTTTCCGCCTCACATCCACTGTGTCACCGCAGGTGAGTGGTGTCCTGGGGACGGAAAGCCCTGGATCGAGGGGTCGGACGGCCCCGTGGTGGGCCGGGTGGCCGGGAGAGGGAGCCATGAGGCTCATCCGGTGGCGGGGACGAGCTGGCAGGCTCGAAAGCGGAGCCAAGGCCTGACAAGGGAACACCGGCCGACCCACCGCGAGGTGCGAGAGGAGTCGGAACATGCACCACAGAACGGTCGGAGACCTCATGACGCGCCCGGTGGTCCAGGCGCCCCGTGACATGCCGTTCAAGGAACTCGTGGCGCTGCTCGCGGAGAGCGATGTCACCGCCGTACCGGTCGTGGACGGTTCGGGACGTCCGATCGGCGTGGTGTCCGAGGGCGATCTGCTGCGCAAGTCGTCCGGCCAGGCGGACCCCTCCGGTCTCCTGCCGGTCCCGCATCTGGAGGCGTGGGAGCGCGCGAAGGCGGAGGGGGCGAGGGCGGAGGAGCTGATGTCGGCGCCCGCCGTGTGCGCGCGTCCGGAGTGGACGGTCGTCGAGGCGGCCCGTGTGATGTCGGACCGGAACATCAAGCGGCTTCCCGTGGTGGACGAGACCGACAAGCTGCTCGGCATCATCAGCCGTGGCGATCTGCTGCGGGTGTTCCTGCGCCACGACGACGCGATCCGCGACGAGATCGAACGGGATCTGCTGCGGCGAACACTGCGGCTGGCGCCCTCGGCCATGACGGTCGACGTACGGGAGGGCGAGGTCACGCTGGACGGATCGGTCGAGGCCAGGAGCCTGGTCCCGGTCATCGTGAGACTGTGCCGGGGCGTCGACGGGGTCGTCTCGGTCACCGAACACATCGCCTACGACACCGATGACACCGGCGGCCCCGCCCTGGCCGCGTGAACCCGGGAAATCCGGCGGGAGGCACCACCGTGGAACAAACCGTCATGGAACAAGTGGTCACCGTGGGCCTCGACGGCTCACCCGAGAGCCTGGCCGCCGCGCACTGGGCCGCGGACGAGGCGGAGCGGCGGGAGCTGGCGCTGCGTCTGACACACGCGTGGATCCTGCTGGCCCCGCCCACGCCCGACAGCCCGGCGGCCGATGACCAGAACTACTGGGCGAAGCGGATCGTGCACGACGCGCACGCCGAGCTGGCCCGCGACCATCCGAAGCTGACCATCATCGAGGACCTGGTGGCGGACGAGGCCGAGACGGCCCTGCTCGACGCGGCGGCGCACTCCCGCCTGCTGGTGCTCGGGTCGCGGGGGCTGGACCGGGTGGCGAGCTTCTTCCTCGGTGACACCGGGCTGCACACCATCGCCCGGGCGGAACGGCCGGTGGTGCTGATGCGCGCGGGGCAGGGGGCGGAAGGACGACGACGGCATGTGGTCGTGGGCCTGAGCCTGCACGGCCCGCAGGACAACCTCCTGGAGTTCGCCTACGTCACGGCGTTCACCCGCGATGTGCCCCTGCACGCCGTACACGGACGCAAGCCCGACGGGTCCCGCGCCGCCACCGGGGGCGATGAAACGGCCCGGGACACCATGGAGCGGGCGCGACGGGAGCTGGACGAGGTGCTGCGGCCGTGGCGGGAGAAGTTTCCCAGGGTGAGGGTCGTCGACGAGATCCGGCTGGAGAGCCCGGCCCGAGCCGTCGTCCAGGCCGCGGCCGACAGCGATCTGCTGATGGTCGGACGGCGCAAGCACCCGCCCGCACTGGGGCTCCGCCTGGGCCCCGTGGTGCAGGCCGCGGCGCACCACGCGGGGTGTCCGGTCGCCGTCGTACCCCACGAATGACCGGGACCCGGCATGGGCGGGACGGATGACCGTCGTCATCCCTGATGGTGGAGAGCCCATGATTCACCCAGGACGACTGCCGCGTGGCGCGTACGAGAAGGAACTGCGGCGTCTACAGATCGAACTGGTCAAGCTCCAGGAGTGGGTGCGGGCCGAGGAACAGCGCGTGGTGGTGGTCTTCGAGGGACGGGACGCGGCCGGGAAGGGCGGCGCGATCAAACGGGTCACCGCACGCCTCAACCCGCGCGTCGTCCGCACCGTCGCCCTGCCCGTGCCCACGGACCGCGAACGCACCCAGTGGTACTTCCAGCGCTATGTCGAGCAGCTTCCCGCCGCGGGGGAGATCGTGCTCTTCGACCGCAGCTGGTACAACCGGGCCGGTGTCGAACGCGTCATGGGGTTCTGCACCGAGGAGGAGCACCAGCGCTTCCTCCACCAGTGCCCGGTCTTCGAACGGATGCTGGTCGAGGACGGGATCCTGCTGCGCAAGTACTGGTTCTCGGTGAGCGACCCCGAGCAGGAACGGCGGTTCCGACAGCGCCTGAGCGATCCCACGCGACGCTGGAAGATCTCCGCGATGGATCTGGAGTCCATCACCCGCTGGGAGGCGTACTCCCGCGCCAAGGACGAGATGTTCGCGTACACCGACATTTCTGAGGCCCCGTGGTACGTCGTCGAGAGCGACGACAAGCGCGCCGCCCGGATCAACATGATCGCCCATCTGCTGTCGACCGTTCCGTACGGCGACGTCCGGCTTCCGGAGTTGCGTCTGCCTCCCCGCCCCGCGCCCACTGGCTACCAGCGGCCGCCCAAACACCTACAGAATTTCGTGCCCGACCACGCGGCCTCGCTCCGGGCACCGGATCGCGGGCCGGCCTCGGACGCGGATAAGGCCGACGGAAGCGGACGCCGATGACGGACACCACATCCCGCTCCGATGCGGTCCACGCCCTGCTCGCCGACGGCTCCACCGTCGAGATACGCCCCGCCCGGCCCCAGGACCGCGACGAGGTCCTGCGCATGCATCAGGAGATGTCCCCCGAGGCCACGCGGCTGCGGTTCTTCGCCGTCAACCCGCGCTACGCGCAGGAGGCGGCGGATCGCGTGTGCGCGCCGGGACACCGCGGTTACCGTGCGCTCCTCGCGCTGGCGGACGGCCGGGTGGTCGGGGTGGCCGAGTACGCCATGCTGCCCGTGGCCCCCGGCGGACCGGTGTCTGCCGACATCGCCCTGGCCGTCGCCGAGGGCCGTCACGGGCAGGGCATCGGCACACTGCTGCTCGAACACATGGTCCACGCGGCCCGGGAGGCTGGCATCTCCGGCTTCACCGCCGAAGCGCTCGCCGAGAATCACGAGGTCCTGAAGGTCTTCGCCGATCTGGGCCTGCGCACCTCCCGGCACTTCGACGGCACCGACGTCCACTGCACCGTCCACCTGGAGCAGGACGAGCACTACCTGTCGGCGGTGGACCGACGGGGCCGGATCGCCGACGTGGCCAGCCTTCGGCCACTGCTGAGGCCGCGTTCGGTGGCCGTCGTGGGGGCGGGCCGGCGGCCCGGATCGGTCGGGCGGGCCGTACTGGGCAAACTGCGGTCGGGTGGCTTCACCGGGGCGCTGTACGCGGTCAACCCGCACGCCCGGGCCGTCGAGGGGACGCCCGCGTTCCCCTCCGTGGCGGCCCTCCCGCTGGTACCGGATCTCGTCGTGCTCGCCGTACCGGCGCCCGCGGTGCCCGACGTCGCCGGGGAGTGCGGCGACGCGGGGGTGCGGGCGCTGGTCGTCCTGACGGCGGGGCTCGACACCGGCCAGGCGGAGGCGCTGTTCACCTGCTGCCGACGTCACGGGATGCGGCTGGTGGGCCCCAACTGCCTGGGGATCGCCGACACGGCCGAGGAGGCGCGCCTGAACGCCACGTTCGCCGCGCATCCTCCGCTGCCGGGGTGCGCGGGGGTCGCCGTGCAGTCCGGAGGGGTCGGCATCGCGCTGCTCGAGCGGTTCGGCCGGCTCGGCATCGGCGTGTCCAGCTTCGTGTCGCTGGGCGACAAGTACGACGTCAGCGGCAATGACATGCTCCAGTGGTGGGAGGCGGACCCCAGTACCCGGCTCGCCGTGCTCCACCTGGAGTCCTTCGGCAATCCGCGGGCCTTCTCCCGCACCGCGCGCCGCGTCGCCCGCACCATGCCCGTGCTCACCGTCGACGCGGGCCGCTCGGAGGCCGGACGGCGCGCGGCCGCTTCGCACACCGCCGCCGCGGCCACCCCCACCATGACCCGCGGTGCCCTGTTCACCCAGGCTGGCATCATCGCCACCCGAAGTATCGCCGAACTGGTCGACACCACGGCCCTGTTGCACGCGCAGCCGCTGCCCGCGGGCATCCGGGTCGCGGTGGTGAGCAACGCGGGAGGCGCCGGTGTGCTCGCGGCTGACGCCTGCGTCGACGCCGGACTCACCGTCCCCGCGCTGGACCCCGGTCTGGCCGGTGAACTGCGGGCGGTCCTGCCGCCCGGCGCCGCCACCGGCAACCCCGTCGACACCACGGCGGCCGTCACCGCTCAGCGGATGCGCTCCTGCGTGGACCGGCTGGCGGCACACGGGACCGTGGACGCCGTGCTGGTGGCGCTCGTGCCCACCGCGCTGGCCACCGGAACGCGGGACGACCCGCTGCTGGCCCTCACCGGCTCCCCCGGCCGACACCGCTGCCCGGTGGCCGCGGTCCTCCTCGACCAGGAGGTGCCCGTACGGTTTCTCGCGAGCGCCGACGACCACCCTGTCCCGGCTTATTCCGAGCCCCAGTCGGCGGCCCGCGCGCTCGTCCACGCCGCCCGCTACGCGCGCTGGCGCGCCGAACCGGCGGGCAGCGTGCCACCGCTGTCGGGCATCGACCCCGCCGGTGCCACGGCCATCGTGGAGGAGTTCCTCACCCGTCACCCCGACGGCGGCTGGCCGGACCCCCGTGACTGCGCGGCCCTGCTCGACCGCTACCGCATCCCCCAGCTGCCCTGGGCCTGGGCCGAGGACGAGGACACCGCCGTGGTCGCCGCACGGCACCTGGTGGAGGACGAACGCGGCCGGGTGGCCGTCAAGGCGTACTGGCCCGGGCTGGTGCACAAGAGCGACCTGGGAGCGCTGCGGCTCGATCTGGAGGGACCGGACCAGGTGCGCCACGCCTACCGGGACCTGCGGGCGCGTTTCGGGGACCGGATGGCCGGTGCGCTCCTCCAGCCCATGGCGCGCCGGGGTGTCGAGCTGTTCGCGGGTCTCGTCCAGGACGAGGTGTTCGGCCCCCTGGTGCTCTTCGGCCTCGGCGGTACCGCCACCGAGCTCCTCGCCGACCACGCCGCGAGACTGGCCCCGCTCACCGACCGCGATGTGCACAGCCTCCTCACCGCCCCGCGCTGCGCCCCGCTGCTCTTCGGCTACCGGGGTGGCCGACCGGTGGACCTGGAGGGGCTGGAACAGCTGCTGCTGAGGCTGTCCCGCATGGCCTGTGACCTCCCCCAGCTCGCCGAGACCGACCTCAACCCGGTAGTGGTCCGGCCCGACGGAGTCGTCGCCCTGGACGTCCGGCTGCGCATCCTGCCACGCCACGCCCACGACCCCTACCTGCGGCGACTCCGTGCTGCCCGGCAGTGGCGGACCTGAGCCGACCTGGTGGCGTGCGCGCTCACACCCGCTGGGGCACGATCACGACCGGGCATGCCGAGCGGTGGAGTACGGCGTGGCTGACCCGGCCGAGCTCCAGACCGGTGTGGTCACGCCGCCGGAGAGCACCGACGACCAGCAGATCGGCCTGCTCCGACACGTCCAGCAGGACCTGGTGCGCCGGTCCTTCGATGACTTCGCGATGGACCGTGATGTCGTCGTGCCCGCGCTCGACGTGGTCCAGCACCTCGCTGAGGACGCCCGCCGCCTGCTCCTCGTAGATCAGGCTGCTCGCCTCGCGCTCCAGCGGCGACTGACCTGCGCGGGGGTGCGCGGGGCGCCGCCAGGAACGCACGGCGTGTAGTGCGGCGTCCCGCGCCCGCGCCTCACGGAAGGCGAATCGTACGGCCGCCGACCCTTCCACCAGGTCGCCGACGGCGAGGACCACGCGCCGGAGGGCGCCCGCGCGGTTCTTCTCCCCGCCCCGGACCACGACCACCGGGGAGACGGCACGCGCCGCCACCGCCAGACTGACCGACCCCAGAAGCGTCTCCGCGATCGCGCCCCTGCCACGGGACCCCGTGACCACGGCGAACGCCTCACGGCTCTGCTCCAGCAGCGCCATCACCGTGTCCTCGGCCAGGACCTCGGCGGACACCTTCACCTCAGGGTTGCGCAACGTCGCACGTTCCGCGCAGGCGGCGACGATGTTCTCGGCCGCTACATCCCCAGTGGGCCGGTCGGTGCCGAACGAGGGCAGGCGGCCCTCATACCGTTCCCATCGGGAGGCATTGACCAGGTGCAAGGGGAGCTCATGGCGTGCCGCCTCGTCCACGGCCCAGTCCAGGGCATCCAGGCTGGACTCCGATCCATCGACACCCACCACCAGCGGGAGCGCCATCATCCCCACCGCCTTCCTGCGGTCGACTCGTCCGCATGTGGGTACCCCGTGGCCACGGACACACCGCCCTGCTTCCTGGCGCCGCCCCGTGGGCGCCGGATGCGATCCGGGAACATCGGCCACACGATGAAGGCATGCCGACCCCTCGCCCCGCCGAGCACATTGGCTCCTTGCGGACCCTGGCCGCCCGGCGAGGGTGGCCGATCAGGGATGACCCCTGGTGACGGCGGGGCTGTCGCGGGAGGAGGCGGCGCGGCGGCTGGGGGAGCACGGGGCCAATGTCGTTGCCCGGGAGCGGCGCACTCCGGTGTGGCGCCGTGTGCTCCAGCAGTTGCGCGACCCGCTGATCGTGGTGTTGCTCGTGGCCGCCGTGCTGACCCTGACCACCGGAGACTTCCCCGACGCCTCGGTGATCCTGCTCGTCATCACGGTGAACACCGTGGCCGGTGTCGTCCAGGAAGTACGGGCGGAACGGGCCGTGGCCGCCCTGACCGCCCTCAGCGCGCCCACCGCCCGGGTGATACGCGACGGCGGCGAGTGTTCCGTACCGGCGGCCCACGTGGTGCCGGGAGACCTGGTCCTGCTGGGCGAGGGGGACATCGTGCCCGCCGACGGTGAGGTCGTCGACGCGGCCCTGCTCCTGGTCGACGAGTCGGCGCTGACGGGCGAGTCCGTCCCGGTGGAGAAGACCACCGGCGCGGACCGGCCGCCGTCCACGGTCTCGGCGGACGCGGTGTCGGCGGACACGGTCTCGGCGGGCACGGTGGTCGTCCGCGGCCGCGGACGGGTCCAGGTCACCGGCACCGGCCCGGACAGCGCGCTCGGCCGCATCGCCGCGCTGATGGAAACCGCGCCCGGACTGACCCCGCTCCAGCGTCGACTGGCCCGGTTCGGCCGGGTGCTGGCAGCCGTGACCGTCGCACTGTGCGCGGTGGTGCTCGCCTTGGGCCTGGTACGCGGGCAGCCGGTCGAGCTGATGGTCGTGGCCGCGATCAGCCTCGCCGTCGCGGCTGTACCCGAGTCCCTGCCCGCCGTGGTCACCCTCGCCCTGGCCCTAGGGGCACGGCGGATGGCGGAGCGCCACGCAATCGTCCGGCGACTGCCCGCGGTGGAGACCCTGGGCTCGGTCACGGTGCTCGCCACCGACAAGACCGGCACCCTGACCGAGGGCCGGATGGCCGCGGAGAGGCTGTGGACACCCCAGGGCGACGCCACCGTCAGCGGCATCGGCTACGACCCCGAAGGCCGCGTCACACGCGACGGCCATCCGGTGACCGTGAACGACGCCCCGGACCTGGCCGCGCTGCTCCGCGCCTCGATGCTGTGCAACGACGCCGCGCTGGAGCCTCCTTCGGACGGTGATGGACGGTGGCGTGCGATGGGCGACCCCACCGAGGCGGCCCTGCTCGCGGCCGGGGCCAGACTCGGCCTGGACCGGGCCGCGCTGGAACGCGAACTGCCACGGGCCGACGAGATCCCGTTCGACAGCGCGCGCAAGCGCATGACGACGGTGCACCGCGTGCCCGGCGGCGGACTGCGGGTCGTATGCAAGGGAGCCCCCGAGGTCATGCTCCGGTCGCCGGTCCTCACCGACCCCCTGGACGCGCGGACCCTGGCCGCCGTCCAGGCCGAGGAACTGGCCCGCGACGGATACCGTGTCCTCGCCATCGCCTCGGCCGACCACGACGAGACACGGCTCCAGGGCCCCGACGCCTGGGAATCGGGCCTTTCGCTGCTCGGCCTGGTCGGCATCCTCGACCCGCCCCGCGCCACCTCCCGGACCACCGTCACGGCGTGCCAACACGCCGGTATCACCCCGGTCCTCATCACCGGCGACCACCCTCTCACCGCACGGGCGGTGGCCGCGCGTGCGGGCATCGTGGCCCGCGAGGACGAGGTCACCACGGGGATGCGGATCCGCCAGGGCACCGCGGGCCCGCTGACCGCCTCGCGCGTCTACGCCCGGACCACGCCCGATCAGAAACTGGACATCGTCCAGGCGTGGCGCGCCTCGAAGCAGGTGGTGGCGATGACCGGCGACGGCGTCAACGACGGTCCCGCGCTGCGCCGCGCGGACATCGGCGTGGCCATGGGACAGCGCGGCACCGAGGTGGCCCGCCAGGCGGCCGACCTCGTGCTCGCCGACGACAACCTGGCCACCGTCGTCGCCGCCGTCGAGGAGGGCCGCCGTGTCTACGCCAACGTGCGCCGGTTCCTGCTCTACGCCCTCGCCGGAGGAACGGCGGAAATCCTGGTCATGCTCCTCGGCCCGTTCCTCGGCATGCCCCTGCCCCTGCTCCCCGCCCAGATCCTGTGGATCAACCTGCTCACCCACGGCCTCCCCGGTGTGGCGATGGGAGCCGAACCCGTGGCGCCGGGGGCGATGCGCCACCCACCGCGCCCGCCCGAGGAGAGCGTCCTGGGCGCCGGACTCTGGCCGCGGATCCTGGCCATGGGGGTCTTCGTCGCCGGTGTCACTCTGGCTGCCGGAGTCTGGGCGCGGGAGACCGGCCGCCCCTGGCAGTCCATGATGTTCCTGATTCTGGGCGCCACTCAGCTCGGCGTCGCGCTGGGCTCCCGGGCCCGCCCGGGGAGCCTCGCCAACCCGTTCCTGCTGCTGGCCGTGGGCACGGCCCTGGCCCTGCAAGTGGCGGGCGTCTATCTCCCGCCGCTGCGCGCCCTGCTGGGTACGGAGCCACTGCCGCCTGTCGATCTCGCGATCGCCGGTGCGCTCTCCGGCCTGGGGCATGTCGTCATGCGCGTGCAGAGGCGGCTCTTCCCGGCTCGCCCGCCCGGCACCCACCCGGCGCCCGGCCCGGCTCCTGGCTGAACCGGCCGACGGCCGGGTGGCGGCGCGGCCTCAGGACCCCGCCCCGGTGGCCCCGGGAAAGCCCGGGGTGCGCCAGACCTCACCCGCTGCGGTGATCCCCAACCCCTCGTGGCCCTCCAGCGCCTCGACCCAGTCACGGGCCCCGGCGCCCATGGCGAACGCGGCCGTGGCGTAGGCGTCGGTCCGGGTGAGGCCATGGCCGGTCAGGGTGAGAGAGGCCAGGACGGTGGCGGGCTCGCCGGTGTGCGGGTTCACCACGTGCGCGCCACGCTCGGCCGTCCCTGAGGTGGCGACGGCCAGATCGCGACCGGTGACCACGGCGGCCAGCTCGCCGGGGCGGGTGGGGTGGGCGATGCCGATCCGCCAGGGTGTGCCGGGGGCGGCCTCGCCGCGCAGCCGGATGTCGCCGCCGCCGTTGACGCAGGTGTTGTGCGCGCCCGCTTCGTACAGCATCCGTGACGCCCGCTCGATCGCCCAGCCCTTGACCATCCCGGAGGGGTCGAGCCGGCCGCAGGGGGTGTGGCTGAACCAGCCGCCGGTGGTGTGCGCCACCTCGTCGCACAGGGCGAACACCTCGGCCACCTCCGAGGCGTACCGCTCCGGGACCGGCTCGCCGCGGCCCAGGCGGCTGATCACGCTGTCGGGACAGTGGGTGGAGAACACCTCGTCCACGCGGTGCAGCCAGGCCACGGCCTCCTTCAGGGCCCGGCGGACGGGCGGAGTGACCGGATCGCGGAGGTCGAAGGAGAACACCGTGCCCATGGCGTGCTCGACATGGCGCAGCCCGCGCGCGGGGTCGCACGCCTCAGACACCGGCCTGGTCCAGTGCGCTCTGGAGGGACCGGGCGTACCCCTCGCTGGTGTAGGTGGCGCCGGAGACCGCGTCGATGTGCGCGCTCTGGGCACTCAGCGCCTCCCGCGTCAGCCGGGGTACGGCGTCCGCGGCGATCTGCTGAGAGCGGGGCCGGTCGGACGGGGTCCGGAGCGCCTTGACGGCGGTGATCCTGCCGTGGGCGAGCGTGACGGACACCTGGACCGGTCCGTACGAGGTATTGATCACGCTGCCGCTGTACGTGCCGGAGGCGCCGCTGCTCGAGGGCTTGTGCCCGGTCGGCGCGGAGGAAGGCGGCGATGCCGTCATGCCCGAGGCCGGGTTCTGGTGTGGTTTGAGCGACAGCAGCAGGATCACTCCCGCCACGGTGGCTACGGTGGTCACGGCGGCCTTGCGCACGGTCTGACTCCTGTTCGTCGGGGGTGGCGCTTTCGCCGGGGAAGTGGCGCACGGCTCAGAGCGCGAACGACTCGTGGTGGATACGGCCGCGTGGCACCCCGGCCCCGCGCAGGGCCGCGGACGCGGCCTCGGTCATCCCGGGCGGCCCGCACAGGTAGACGTCGCGTTCGGCGAGGTCGGGCACCAGACCGCGCAGCGCCTCCGGAGTCAGCGGTGAGAAGTAGGCGGTCGGCTCGTCCACGACGTAATGGACGGCCGCCCCGCGCGCGGCGGCGAGCGCGTCGAGCTCGCCGCGCAGGGCCAGGTCCTCGGGGCGCCGGGCCCGGTAGACGAGGATCACCTCACCGGGCAGCGTCTCGAAGAGGGCCCGCAGCGGGGTGATCCCGACACCGCCACCCAGCAGGAGGGTCTTGCGGGCGCGGCGACGGCGCGCGGTGAAGGCCCCGTACGGCCCTTCGGCGAGCACCCGGGTGCCGGGTCGGAGACGGGCGAGGGCCGCGCTGTGGCCACCGGACGCCTTGACGGTGATCCGCAGATACGCGGGGTGCGGAGTGGCCGACAGCGAGTAGGGATTGGCGGCCCACCACAGGCCACGGGTCAGGAACCGCCAGCGGAAGAACTGGCCGGACTCGGCGCGCAGCTCCGCCAGCCCGCTGCCCGACAGATACACCGATACGACGCCCGGAGCCTCGGGCCGGACCTCGGCGACGTACAGCCGGTGGCGCAGCGCCCGGCGCGCCGGGACGGCGAACCGGTACCAGGCCAGCAGCGCCGCCACCGCGATGTAGAGGGCGTACCAGACCAGCTGGGCGGTGCGGTCTCCGGTGAAGTCGGCCCCGTCGGAGAGCTGGTGCCCGAAGGCCAGGAAGACCGCGAGATAGGTCGCGAAGTGCAGAAGGTGCCAGATCTCGTAGGGGAGGCGACGGCGCACGGCGCGCGCGGACACGATCGCGGTGACGAGGAACAGCGAGAAGCCGATCGTCCCCTTGAGCAGGTCCGGGTAGTGGAGGACGAGGGTGGCGGTCTGGTCCACCACCCCGGTGCGCGATTCCAGCGAGTACCCCCAGATGATCAGCAGGACATGGGCGCAGGTCAGCGAGATCGTGTAGCGGCCGCCCATCGCGTGCCAGCGGGCCAGCCGGTCGGTGCCGATGGCGCGGTCCAGCAGCGGTACGCGCGCCATCAGCAGCAGGAGGATCGCGCACGCGTATCCGGCGAGCAGCCCGGTGATCCGCCCCGCGCCGGTCAGCCAGCCGGTGGCGCCGACGACCGAGGGGGTGTCGCTCCACCACAGTGCCAGGACTGCGGCGGCCCCACCCCAGATCATCAGGTGCGCGAGCACCGGGACGGGGCTGGGCGGGCGCGGTGCCGACCGGGACGGGCGGGTCATGGCCGGGACCGGTGGCGTCGTGCTGCTCATGGGAGTCCTCTCGGTGAGTGCCCGGTCAGCGTCATCCGCGAAGCTCTGAGGACCCTCTGAACCCGAGCGGACCCGTTCGGATTCAGAGGAAACTCAGAGGAAGGGCGGGTCTCGGCACCGCGCACCGCGAGGGATGCTGGACGCATCATGGATACGCACTCCACCGGCCGTTTTCTGCTGCGACCTGACGGCGCCCGGGTCCGCGTCCTCGTCGTCGACGACGAACCCGATCTGACCGAGGTGCTGTCGGGTGCGCTGCGCTACGAAGGCTGGGAGGTCCGTACCGCCGCCGACGGCGCGTCCGCGCTGGACGCCGCGCGGGCGTTCCGGCCGGACGCGGTGGTGCTCGACTGGATGCTGCCGGACACCGACGGGCTCGCGGTGCTGCGCGCGATGCGGTCCGAGCTGCCGGATGTGTGCGTGCTCTTCCTGACCGCGCGGGACGCGGTGGAGGACCGGATCGCGGGCATCACGGCGGGCGGCGACGACTATGTGACCAAGCCGTTCAGCCTTGAGGAGGTGCTGGCCCGGCTGCGCGGGCTGCTGCGCCGGGCCGGGATGGCGCGGGAGCCGGGCGACGACCGGCTGGTGGTCGCGGATCTGGTGATGGACGAGCAGGCGCGGGAGGTGACCCGCGGAGGTGTGGCCGTGGAGCTGTCCCGCACCGAGTTCGAGCTGCTGCGGTTCCTGATGCGCAACCCCCGCCGGGCGCTGTCCAAGGCGCAGATCCTGGACCGGGTGTGGAGCTACGACTTCGGCGGCCAGGCCCATGTGGTCGAGCTGTACATCAGCTATCTGCGCAAGAAGATCGACGCGGGGCGGGCGCCGCTGATCCACACGGTGCGCGGGGTCGGCTATGTGCTGAAGGCGGAGGTTTCATGACGCGGCCGCTCACCAGGTGGCTGTCCTGGTGGCCGCCCCGTACGCTGCGCGCCCGGCTGACCGCGGGGCTGGTGGTGCTGCTGGCGGTGGCGAGTCTGGCGGTGGGGCTGACCACGGTGTTCGCCCTGGAGGGATTTCTGGTGCGCCGGCTGGACCAGCAGCTCACGGCGGCCGGAGGCCGGTTCCCGGCCAGTCTGGAGCACGGTGAGCGGCACCCCGACGCCGACAACGCGCCCGACACCCGCGGCCAGTCGGACCGCACCTTCGGCGCCCGGCTGCTGCGCGGTACGACGACCGATGCCGCGGTGGTACGCGACCAGACGGACGCCGCCGTACCGCTGACCGGCGCCGACCGGCGGGTCCTGGCGGGGGTGCCGGTGGACGGCGACGGCCACGGTGTGCGGCTGTCCGCGCTCGGCGGCTACCGCGTGGTCGCCGTCCACGGGGACGACGGGGATGTTCTGGTCACCGGGCTGCCGCTGCGTCCGGTGGAGGAGACCGTACATCGGCTGGAGATCGTGGAAACCGTGGTCTTCGGCAGCGCGCTGCTGGTCACCGGGGTGGCCGGGGCACTGTGGGTACGGCTGTCGCTGCGCCCGCTGCGACGGGTGACCACGACCGCCGCCGGGGTGGCCGAGCTGCCGCTGGCCAGCGGTGAGGTGGCCATGCCACCGCCGGTGCCGGACACCGATCCGCGTACCGAGGTGGGTCAGGTGGGCACCGCGCTCAACCGCATGCTCGGCCACGTCGGGGACGCGCTGGCCCGTCGCCAGGCGAGCGAGGAGCGGCTGCGGCACTTCGCCGCCGACGCCAGCCATGAGCTGCGCACCCCGGTGGCCTCCGTCCGCGGCCACGCCGAGCTGGCGCTGCGCCATCCGGGTCCGGTGCCGGCCGAGGTGCGGCACGCGCTGGAGCGGATCCAGGCCGAGTCGGAGCGGATGTCCACACTGGTGGACGATCTGCTGCTGCTCGCCCGCCTCGACGCGGGACGGCCACTGGCCCGCCGAGCGGTCGATCTGACCCGGCTGGTACTGGACGCGACGGGCGACGCACGGGCCGCCGGGCCAGGCCACCGCTGGAAACTGGAGCTGGCCGAGGAACCGGTGACGGTGCTCGGCGACGAGCACCGTCTCCAGCAGGTGGTGGGCAACCTGCTCACCAACGCCCGCACCCACACCCCACCCGGCACCCGGGTCACGGTCCGGCTCGCCGTGGCGGACGGCGACGCCGAGCTGACGGTGGCGGACGACGGGCCGGGCGTCCCGGACGCACTTCAGCGCGAGGTGTTCGAGCGGTTCGCGCGCGCCGATCCCGGCCGCTCGCGGGCGGCCGGCGGAACGGGACTGGGGTTGGCGATCGTGCGGGCCGTGGTCGCCGCGCACGGCGGCACGATCACGCTGACCAGCGGGCCGGGCGCCACCGTCTTCCGGGCCCGGCTCCCCTGCCCTACCGCGGCGTCCGATGCGGGCCGAACGGGCTGATCGCGGCCTTCGCGGGTCACGGTCTGTGAAGGCCCCGCGAGGGGCCCTTCTCAGTCGTCCACCGGTCCCATCGGGAAGATGGCCAGTTCGGCCTTGCCGCGGTGGAAGCCCTCGTCGGAGAGGGGTTCCAGGGCGGCGGCGAGCCAGCGGTTGTCCGGGGACCAGCTGAGGGCGTCGACGTAGGTGCGCATCTGACGGCCAAGGATGATCTTCTTGTCGGCCATCCGCCACACGCACAGTTCGTGCGGGCGCCGCTCACGGAAGTCCAGATAGCCCAGCTTGCGGCTGAAGCTGCCGACGGCCAGATAGCTGCCGTCCTCGTTCGAGGCGAGGGTGAACAGCCGTTCCGAGGCATCGGCCACCTTGTCGATCACCTCGCCCGTCGCCGTGTCGACCACATAGAGGTTCTGCTGCGCGCCGAGGAAGAGCCGTGACGAGTCGCCGGAGAAGGCCGTGCACTGGATCGGGTCCCACTCACCTGCGTGGGAGACACGGCGGTAGGGCTCGCGCTCGTCGCCGTGCAGGTCGAAGCCGCCCTCGCGGGCACGGTTCGGGCTGATGCGGTGCGCGCCGTCGCGTGAGCGCAGATGCCCGAGCTGGAAGGGAGCCTCGGCCTCGGCCCGCCGGTCGACGTCGTACGCCCACTGCTCCCGCTCCTCCGGCCCGTCGCCGGTGCTGTAGCCCTTGACCACGAGGACGTGACCGCCCGGCACCCACATCATCAGCGGCACGATCCAGTCACCGGCGTGGGTGTGCACCACCTCGCTCCAGTCGGCAGTGTCGTAGACCCATACCCGCCCCTGATCGCTGCACACGGCCAGGTACTTGCCGTCGTCGGAGAAGTCCATCCCGCTGACATGGTCGTACTTGACGCTGCCGGTCGTGGTCTCGAACGGCCGCAGTGTGACGGCCTGGTGGGCCAGATCGGGTATGTGCGGGGAGTCCTCGGCGGTCCAGCTGTCGCCGTTGAGCGGAAAGGCCGCCGAGCCCCAGCCGTCGCCCACGCTCAGCGGCTCCAGCCACTTGCGGTCGGTGACCCGGATCTCGTACTCGGCCTGGATCAGCAGGTCCTCGTCCTGCCAGGCGCCGCCGCGCTCGTAGTAGAAGTCATGCATGCCCTCCCACTGGTCGTCCGTGAGCGGGTAGTTGCCGAGCTCCACCCGCTCGACCCGGGAGATGAACCGGCGGGCGTGGGTATCGGCCCATTCGTAGTCGAGGAGTTGGCTGGTGCTCACGGCGCGCCCGAGCGGGCCCGTGCGGTCGTCGCCGTCGCCCAAGTAGCCGGACGCCGCCTCCCAGAGGAAGTGCAGGAAGGTGTTGGGCTCCTCGTTCGGCAGCGGGATGTGGGTGCGCGAGCCCACGTCGTAGTAGACGACGAACACCTTCAACCTGGCGCGGAGCTCATCCGGATCCACGGCAAGAACCCGTACGCCGTACATGTCGGTCGACATTCGTCGTCCCCCTCTGGAAGTGGTGGTGCGGACCCACCGACACCGGCCTGTTGGCCCATCGCCCGGTGTCGGAACGTCCATGATGCTTCCAGAGGGGTCTGACAGCGTTGCTTCGAGGAGCACAGGGTGACTCGCCACCGGTGGCGTCAGCAGGTGGAGTTGACCATCAGCAGAGCCCGGCGATGTCGTGGGTCGAGTCCGGCTTGGGGGACATCAGGACGCCGCTGGAGCTTCAGGAGAAGGCGGACGGCAGCGCGGCGGCCCTGGCGGGCGACGTGGCCCCGGTGCCACCCAGCGCGGTCAGTACGGATTGATAGGCCGGTTTCTTGTTGCCGCCACGGTCGAACAGCAGCGGGTTCTCCCCGGCGCGCCAGGAGTCGCTGTCCCGGATGCCCCAGACGGTGATGCCGGTGCAGCGCGAGACGTTCATACACGCCTTGACCGTGTTCGCGTACGCGGCCGTCGGTGCCTGCGCGATGTCCAGTTCGGTGATCTGCACATCCACACCGAGGGCGGCGAAGTTGGCCAGGGTGGTCTGGAAACTCGCGGGCGGGCCACCGGTGCCGAAGTGGGCCTGGAAGCCGACGCAGTCGATGGGTACGCCGCGCGACTTGAAGTCGCGCACCATCCGATAGACGCCCTGGGTCTTGGCGTCGCTCCAGTTCTCGATGTTGTAGTCGTTGTAGCACAGCTTGGCCGACGGGTCGGCCGATCGAGCGGTGCGGAACGCCTCCTCGATGAAGCCGTTGCCCAGCAGGTTCTGGAACACCGAGGGACGGTGCTGGCCACTGCCGCCGTCGGCGAACGCCTCGTTCACCACGTCCCAGGCGAGGATTTTGCCCTTGTAGTGGTTCACCGTGGTGGTGATGTGGTTGTTCATCACGCTGCGCAGGGTGTTCGCGTCGGTGATGGAACTGACCCAGCTGGGCAACTGGGAGTGCCAGACCAGGGTGTGGCCGCGTACGCGCTGTCCGTGCGAGGTGGCCTGGCCCACGATCTGGTCGGCGGGGCCGAAGTTGAACGAGCCGCGGGACCGCTCGATGGTATCCCACTTCATCTCGTTCTCCGGGGTGACCGCGTTGAACTCGCGGTTCAGGATCGTCGAGTACGTCGCGTCGCCGAGCTTGCCGGCGGCCACGGCGGTGCCGAAGTACCGGCCGGACTGGGCGGCTTGGGCGCCCAGGGTGGTGGCCCGGGTATCGTCGGACGCGGCGTTCGCGGCTCCGGGGACCGCCATCGCGACGGCGGCCAGCAGCCCGAGCGTCCAGGCTCGGGGTCGGCGGCCATGTGGGCCGCCATTTCGGCCATTTCGTCCACCTCGGCCACGTCGGTTCGGAAGGTTCATCTCTCTCCTTGGGGATCAGGGCTCCCAATGGGAGCGCTCCCAAATACGACCGCATGAGTGCCAGTGCCTGGAGTGCCTGGGTGGTACCGGTGGGGACGGTGCGGGTGCTTTTCTGTGGTGTCCGGTTCGCGCGGCACGCACAAGCCGCCTCGGCCAAGCCTTCGTTCGGGTAATCGAACGTCAGTCGGCCTGTCGGATGCCATGGAATGATAGACGCCTCACGCGAAGCGTCAACGCCCTTGGCGGCAACGCGCGTGCTTCCTGGCGTGGAGTTCGGTCACGTAGCCCGCGCCGATGACGAGCAGCGCACCGGACAGCGCGAGGAGCAGGGCCATCCAGTTCATCCATGCGTAAGCGGGATCGCTGGAGTAGACCGTGCCGTCGTCGAGGACGCAGTCGAAGCGGAGCGGCAGGTAGGAGGACCGGTGATGGGAGAGGTGCTGCACCACGCCGGGGTCGAAGCCCTCACGGCATGCCGGAGCCGGCACCGAGTCGGCTCCGTTGCTGAACTCGTGCTCGGACGTGAGAACGGCGAAGAGTCCCAGGGTGTAGATGGACGCCGCGGCAGCGGCGGTCAGCCCCGCACCACGCCGCATCAGATGCAGCGGCCACGGCTGGGGCCGCCCCGGAAGCGCCATCGCGACGACGCCGACCAGGGCGATCAGCGCGCCGAAGGCACATAACGCGGAGATGCCGAGACCCACGATCATGATTCGCCCGGGGACTGGGCGTATCCGCCGCCGGCCGCGTTGAACCGCATGATTTCCTCGATTGTCTCCTGGAGTTTCAGCTCATCCTGGTCGGATACGACGGCCTGCCCCACGCGGCCGTACGGGCCGACCGGCGTATCGGGGGACGAGGAATACTGGATCTCGTCGAAGCGGAAGTTGCGCTCGAAATCCTGTTGCGTGAGGCTTCCGCTCTTCGGGCGGCGGAGCAGGATGTATCCGTAGAAGCGATCCGGGTCACCGCTGTTGAGCGGCTCGGTCGGCTCTTCCCCCAGCGCGAGGCCGATCTCGACGTCGAAGAGGTCGACGCCGAATGTCAGCTTATTGACCTGGGGGGAGAGTGCGCCGGGGAGGCGGATGGCGCACTCGCCGAACGTCAGCCCCGCGTCTTCCGTGAATGCTTCCAGATGGAATACGCAATCAGGTGCGTCGAGGCCGGCGAGCGCCTGCCTTGCGAGCGTCTCCGCTTGCTGGAAAAGCGTCGGACGGCGCCTTCTGTCCAGGATGTGGGCGGCCAGAACGCCGCCCTGTACGGCACTCAGCGGTGAGGTGTGGTTGCGGCTCATGGACGACCACTTGAGATCGCCGTTCCGCCAGACGCCGTCCATATAGACTTCCGGGGCGTCGACGAAGGACTCGGCGACGACCTCGACGTCCGACTGCCCGGTGAACAGGGTCAAGGCCCGTTCGTACTCTTCCGGGGACCGGACGATGGCCGTGCGAAGGGCACCGGCTCCGGTGGCCGGTTTGACCACGAAGATCTCTCCCAGATCGTCGGCGAGATCCTTGAACGACGTGCCCACGGAGACATAGCGGCAGCGCGCTCGCCGGATGTGAGGCGGCAGCTTGCTCTTCTGTAGGTACTTGTCCCGGAAATAGAGAGTGGTCCGTGAATCCGTATTGCCGGGAAGGTTCAGCTGCTGCCGCAGATAGGCCGCTCCGAATACGCCCATCTCATGGACGGTCAGCACTCCGGCTATATCGTCCAGTCGTGCGGCAAGCACCGCGCGCAATATTTCCTGGGCGTTCTCCATGTCGGTGACGTAGGTGAAGCCCCGGCCCTCCGGAGGGTTCACCGGAGTCTGGACGATATAGAAGGGCTCCAGGCCTCGGCGTCGCAGTGCCTCGTCCAGGCCGTCCCTGAACCCGATGACAATCATCGTCGGCATTCTCGTCTCCCCCGATTACGACCAGCCAAAACGGTGAACATCATTTCATGGGAATGCGGAGGCGGGGCCTGTGATGTGGGTCACGGATCAATCTCCGTGGTAAGGAAGTGCGGGCCGTGGTGTCGGTGTCGGTGTCGGACTCGGCGACGAGGCCGAACCCGCCCGGCGGGGCGTGACGTGCGGGTGAGCGTGGACGGACGTGTGGTGCGCGGATCCCCCCTGACGGTCGTGGTCGCGTCCGACCGGTTCAGCCGGTCCGGTTGAGCGCGGCGTAGGCGAGCTGCTCCAGCAGCAGCGCCGCCTCGCGCGGAGCGTCGGTGGCGGCCGTGATCACCTGCTTGGCGACCGAGACGGCGAGCCGCGGCTGTCCGGCCAGCTCCACGGCGATCTCCACCGCCTTCTCCCGGACGGTTCCGCCTTCGGCGATCTCCCCGATCAGCCCCCAGGTGTACGCCTCCCGCGCGCCGAAGCGGCGGCCGCGCAGCACCAGATCCCGGGTGCGGGCCGGTCCGACCTCGCGCACCAGCCGGGTCACCCCGCCGGAGCTGGGCAGAATGCCGATGCCCACCTCGGGCAGGCCGAAGACCGTGTCCGGGTCGGCCACCCGGATGTCCGCGGCCAGCGCCAGTTCGAGGCCGCCACCGAGGCAGTAGCCCGACAGGGCCGCCACGGTCGGCTGGGGGAGGGCGGCGAACGCCTCGTACACCGCGCCGGACGAGCGGTAGTAGTCGGCGATCGCCTCGGGGGTCATCTCGCGCAGCTCGCCGGTGTCCGCCCCGGCCGAGAAGGCGCGCGGCACTCCGGTGACGACCACGGCCCGGCTGGTGCGCACCTGCGGGTCGCGCAGTGCGTCGAGCAGGGCGGACTCCATATGGGTGGAGAGCGCGTTGAGCTTCCGCTCCCGCCGCAGCGTGAGGACGGCGATCTCCTGGTGCTCGCCGGTGCGCTCGATCTCCACGGTGCCGGCCTCCGGGGAGGCGGCGGGCGTTGTGTCGGTGACAGTCATGGCGCTGGTGCTTCTCCTGCCTCGGTGCTCAAGGGATGTTGCGGGTCGTTGCCGCGCCACGTGTTTTGGGCGGTGGCAGCGGGGTGCCCGGCGGCAGGGGCCGTGGGCGTGGCCGTACGGCACTGGGCGTGGCCGTACGCCCCGCCGTGGCCGTACGGCCTCTGCCGCCGGCGGGCGCCGGTCAGTTCCCGGTGGTGAAGGACAGCAGGTCGTCCAGGCCACGCTTGCCGACCTCGTTGGCGATGACCAGCCGCTGGATCTCGGAGGTGCCCTCCCAGATCCGGTCCACCCGCAGCTCGCGCCACAGCCGCTCGACCGGGACGTCCCGCATATAGCCGCGGCCGCCGAAGATCTGCACACAGCGGTCGACGATCCGGTTGGACGCCTCGGAGGCGGCGAGCTTTGCGGTGGCGGCCTTGGCGTGCAGGGTCTTGCGGTCGCCACCCTGGTCGAACTCCCAGGCCACCTGGTGGGTGAAGGCGCGATTGGTGGCGATCTCCGTCACCGAGTCGGCGATCATGCCCTGGATCAGCTGACGGTTCATCAGCACCTCTCCGCCCTGCTCACGCTCCTTGGCCCAGTCGACGGCCAGCCGCAGCGCGCGCTCGGCGGCGCCGATGGTGCGCGCGGCGATCATCAGCCGCTCCTCGGTGAACCAGTCGCGGGTCAGGTCGTACCCCTCGCCGACCCGGCCGAGGACGGCGTCCTGGCCGACCCGGACGTCCTGGAAGAGGAACTCGGGGTGTTCGTAGACGAAGGTGTGGGTGTAGCGCGGGGTGCGCTTGACGGAGACGCCGGGGGTGTCCTTGTCGACGAGGAACATCGTCGGCTCGTTGTCCGGCTGGACGTACGCGAGGACGATGAGGAAGTCCGCCGCGTCGCCGACGGTCACGAACCACTTCTCGCCGTTCAGGACGTAGCCGTCGGCGTCCCGGGTGGCCGTGGTGCGGATCCGGGAGGGGTCGGAGCCGGCGTGCTCCTCGGTGATGGCCACGGCGTCGCGGCGGCGGCCCTCGATGTCCGGGACGAGGTAGCGCTCGCGCTGCTCGGGAGTGCAGGCGCTGAGGCAGTTGGCCGGACGCCACACCGCGTCCCACAGGGCGTTGGTGAGCTTGCCCAACTCATCCTGGACGACGACCTGTTCGAGGATGGTCAGGCCCGCGCCACCCCACTCGGCGGGCATGTTGATGGCCTGGAGGCCATAGGCGAGCACCTCCTCACGGATGGCGGAGTGGGTTTCGGGCGGCAGACCGTTGTTGGCCTCGCACTCGTCCTCGAACTGCATGATCTTGCCGGTCAGGCCGGCGGCACGCTGCTTGAGTTCGAGCAGACGGGGGCCGAGGGCGAATTCCACGGTGTTCCTCCTGTTGCTGTGGCGCGGGTGAGTGCTCGTGTGCGATGGCGATGGGGTCAGCCCAGGACGATGCGGGCGTCCAGGCCCTGGCAGCCGCGCGGAGTGGCGAGCAGCGGATTGACCTCCAGCTCGGCGATCTCCGGGTGGGCCGCCGCCACGTCGGTGATGGCGGCGATGGCGTGGGCGAGTGCGTCGAGGTCGACGGCGGGCCGGCCGCGTACGCCGTGCAGCAGGGCGGCGGAGCGCAGCCGGTCCAGCAGCTCACGGGCCTGCCCGTGGGTGAGCGGGGCGAGGGCGAAGACCACGTCGCGCAGCACCTCGGTGGTGACCCCGCCGAGGCCGAGCATGGTGACCGGCCCGAAGCGGGGGTCGCGCCGGACGCCGACGATCAGCTCGACACCGTCGTGCGGGTCCGCCATGGCCTCGACGCAGTATCCCGGCGGGGCCAGCCGCTCGGCCATGTCGGTGACGGCGGTACGGACCGCCGTGTCGCCCTCCAGCCCCAGCGCGACACCCCCGGAGTCGGACTTGTGCAGCAGCCCGAGCGCCTTGACCACGACCCTGCCGCCGATCTCACGGGCCGCCGCCACGGCCTCGTCCACGGTCGTGACCGGGCGTGCCGCCGGGAAGTCCACCCCCGCGGCGCGGATCAGCTCGCGTGCGCTCCAGTAGCCGTCGTCCGTGACCGGTGGAGCCGGGTCGGGCAGGGGCCGCAGCGCGTGGTCGGCGGGGGTGCGCCGGGCCAGCATCCCGAGGCTGCGGGCCGCCTCCTCGATGGCGCGGAACACGGGGACGCCGCGCCGCTGCAACTCCTCGGCGGCATCGCTGTAGGGGTACATGGTGTGCACGGCCACCGGTTTGCAGCGGTCGCGTACCAGCTCGCCCATCTCGGCCGCGGTCTCGACCTCGGCGGTGGCGAGGGCCGCGCTGTACTCGCCGTAGCCGCCGAAGTACCCGGTGATCAGGACCGAGTCGGTGTCCGGCGCGTCGAGCAGATCGCCGAGCACACGGGCGAAGGAGGTCACGTCCTTCTCGCCGGTGCCCGCCAGGTCCACCGGGTTGCCCACCCCCGCCGAAGGCGTCAGATGGTCCCGCAGCCGCTGGGACAGCTCGGGGTCGAACTCCGGCACCGACAGCCCGTACCGCTCGGCCAGGTCGCAGGCGACCGAGGCATGGCCGCCGCCGTCGGCGAGCACCGCCACCCTCCGGGCGGGGGCCGCGCCGAACAGATGCAGCGCCTCCAGCAGGCCGGCCATCTGCCGGGGGCTGGCCACCCGGTCGATCCCGGCGGCCCGGCAGGCCGCGTCGATCACCGAGCTGTCGCTGACCAGCGCCCCGGTGTGCGACTTGGCACCGCGTACGGACGCCTCGCTGCCGCCGACCGTGAGCAGCACCACGGGCTTGCCCAGCGTGGTGGCCTCGGCGGCCGCGGCCACGAAGTCCCGGCCGTCGCCGAAGTCCTCGCTGTACACCGCGATCAGCTTGGTCTCCGGATGCACGGTGTAGGCACGGATGAGGTCGGCCACGGTGAGATCGGCCTGATTGCCGAGCGAGGCGAAGCGGGAGAAGCCGAGCCCGCGCTCGGAGAGGATCCGGCTGAGCTCCAGGGCCATGTTGCCGCTCTGGGAGATCAGGCCCACCGAGCCGGGCGGCAGCGGATTGGAGGACAGATACAGCTCGCTGCCGCTGTCCAGGACGCCCAGACAGTTCGGGCCCAGCAGCACGGCTCCCGCCTCGCGCACCCGCCGGGCCAGCGCCGACTGCCGCGCCTCGCCCTCCGTGCCGAGCTCCGCGAAGCCCGCGGTGATGCCGACGATGGCGCGCGCCCCGGCGGCGAGCGCGTCCTCGACGGCCGACTCGAACCCGGTCGCCGGGACGGCGATCACCGCGAGGTCGGCACACTGGGGGAGTTCGGCCATGGAGCGGTAGGCGCGTTCGCCGAGCACCGGTTCCCCACGGCGGTTGACCAGGTACACCGGGCGGCGCCCCCGCATGCGCAGCGCCTGCACACTGATCCAGTTGCCCCACTTGGTCTGGTCGTTGCTGGCTCCGACGACGGCGACCGCGTTCGGTGCGAAGAGCGGTCCCAGGTCGCGTCCGGGAACGCGCCGCTCGGTGGCGGAGAGGCTCATGGGTTGTCCTTGGGGGACGAGTCCGGCGTGGTGAGGTGGTGGGGTACGTCGGGTACGGGGTGACCTGCACCCCAGGCGTCGGCTCCGCCGTCGACGACGACGGTGGTGCCGGTGACGTACGAGCCTTGCGGGGAGGCGAGGAAGGAGATCAGGCCGGAGACGTCCTCGGGCCGCCCGAGCCTGCCGAGCGGCACCGACCGCTCCCAGCGCTCCCGGTCCTCCGGGGCGTAGTGGTCGTCCAGGCCCCCGGTGGCGATGGTGCCGGGGGCCACGCACACGGTACGGATGCCGTACCGGCTCCATTCCAGGCTGAGCCCGGCCGCGAGGTTCTCCACCGCGGCCCGCGCGGAGGCGGCATGGGCGAAGCCGGGGATGCCGCGGCGCGGGGAGAAGGCGATGAAGAACACCGCGCCCGAGGCTTGCGGAATCATCGCCCGGCGGGCGACCTCGCGGGTCATCGCCCACGTGGCGTCCACGGCGAGCCGGTGCACGGCCCGCCAGCCGCCCGGGCTGATCTCCTCGGCGGGCGCGGAGAACTGTCCGCCCGCGTTGTTGACCAGGATGTCGACGCGTCCGAACGCCTCGAGCGCGCGGTCGACGACCGTGGTGACGTGGCTCTCCTCGCGGATGTCCCCGGACACCGTGACGCAGGAGCCGCCGAGTGCCTCGATCTCCTTGGCGGCCTGCGCCAGGGGCTCCGGGCGGCGCCCGCAGATCACGACGCTCGCGCCGCCGGCGGCCAGGTCCAGGGCGGTGGCCCGGCCGATGCCGGTGCCCCCGCCGGTCACCAGCGCGACCTTGCCGGTGTGGACATCCGGCCGCAGTCCGCTGACCGGCGGCACGCGTTGGTCAGTGCGCACAGAGCCTCCTCGATCTGTGGGCGAAGGTGTGGGTGCCAAAGATTTGACTGATGCGTCAGTTAGCCCTCTCGTCGAGACCGGCGTCAAGGGGTGGTGACCGGAAAGTTCCGTGGCAGCAGGGGGTTCTCCGAGGGCCCGGGACTTGCCGAGGAACTGACGCTTCAGTCAGAATGACCGGACGCTGAGCGTCGGCGCAGACGGGGGAACCAGGACCGAGGACCACGGGGAGACGATGTGACCACAGGGGCGAAGGCGGAGCCCAGGAGTGACGAGGACCGCAGGGCGAGGATCCTCGACGCCACGTGGCAGCTGATCGCCGAGCGCGGCTTCCACGCCGTGCGCATCGCCGACATCGCCAAGGTCTGTGGCACCAGCACCGGCACGGTGCACTACTACTTCCCGGGGAAGAACGACGTCCTGGCGGAGGCCCTCAAGTACTGCGTCGACCGGGCGTTCGCCCGCCAGTCCGCCCAACTGCGCGCCGTCCACAACGCGCACGAGCGGCTGCTGAAGCTGATCGACATGCAGCTGCCGAGGGTCGGCCAGGTCCGGGACGAGTGGGCCATCTGGCTCCAGTACTGGGCCGAGGCCACCATCCGCCCCGAGTTCCGCCCGGCCCACAACGAGTACTACGCACGCTGGCAGGAAACCGTCCGCCGGATCGTCCGGCGCGGCCAGCGGCAGGGTGTCTTCCGCGCGGACGCCGATCCGCACATCGTCGCGCTGCGCCTGACCGCCCTCACCGACGGCGCGGCCATCCAGGTGCTGACCGGAGTCCCCGGCATGACCATCGGGACCATGCGCGAGCTCCTGGTGGATTTCGTCCACCAGGAGCTGGTGGCCGATGCTTCCTGAGCCGGACACGGCATGACGCCGCGGCGTCGGCGGGAGCGGGATCGGCCGGGGCAGGACCGGCCGGGGCGCGATCACCGGAGGCGATGACCATACGGTGCGGCTGTGGGATCCGCGTACTCGCACGCCGGTCGCCGGCCCCCTCACCGGCCACGCCGACTGGGTCCGGTCGGCGGCGTCCTCTCCCGACGGCACTCTCCTCGCCACCGCGAGCGGCGACGGTACGGCACGGTTGTACGAGCGCGAGGCGCCGAGGGACGCGGGGTCGTGCTGCTCGGATCGCTGGTCGATCACACGGGCCTGTCCCCACAGGAGGTCATCGGCCAGGCCATCGCCGAGGCGCGGGCCCACCCGCCGGGACACAAACCGCGGTCGAGGCCGCCGGGCTGGACCGGCTCTGGTGTCCACGGAGTGGTACATCCGCCGCGACCTCGCCCCCGCGGCGGCGGCCCAGACCCGGCTGACGTAAGTGGCCCTCACCGACGGGGGATGCGGTGAGGGCCACCCACAGTGTGGCACGACATAGGTGCGGAAGCGCATGTTCCGAGCGAGACAGACGCATATATCTACAACCGGAACTCGACGGCCCGCACGACGGCGGCGGTCCCGGCCGCCCTCACGATGATCACCTGGATGCCCAACCGAGGTAGCTGTGGCCCGCCGGGTCGGCGATGCGGTCGAAGTCCTCCGCGGTGACGTCGCCGGAGGCCGGTGCGGCCTCGCGCAGGGTGGTGCCCTCGTCGTCGGCCTTGTGCGCGATGGCGGTGGATGGGCGACTTGCTGCCCAACTCGCCGCCGGCCAGCTGGATCGCCCGGTTGCTGATCACCTCGTTGGTGTTCATGTTGGACTGCGTCCCGGACCCGGTCTGCCACACGTACAACGGGAAGTGGTCATCGAGTCCGCCCGCGATGACCTCGTCGGCCACCCGCTGGATCAGGCCGGCCTTCCAGGCCGGCAGCCGCCCGGCCCGCCCGTTGACGATCGCGGCGGCCTTCTTGACGTGGCCGTAGGCGTGGTAGACGGCCTTGGGCATCCGGTCGTCCCCGATGGAGAAGTGGATCAGGGACCGGCCTCCGCGGTGTAGACCGCCAGCTTGCCGACCGAGATCTGGATCCCGCCCACGCCCCAGTCGCCGATGCCCAGGATCTCCTCGGCGTCGGTGCACACGATCAGGTCCACGTCCCCGGGCCCGAGCCCGAGCGTGGCGAAGGCCTTCTCCATGCCCCAGCGTCAGCACGCCGGACGGCAGCCGCCCGGTCAGGCCCATCTCGTCCCGCTCCGGCCGGGTGAACGCCACGCCACGGTTGAGGAGTGGATCCATCAGGGCGTCCGGAGTGGCAGGAGACGGGACGTGTGCGCGTTCGGTGCTTGGATTGACGTATGGGGGTTATCCATCCCTTTACGGACATACGTCAACGAAAGGCCTGTCATGAAGTTCGCGGTCATCGGCGGTACCGGACTCATCGGGTCGCAGGTCGTCAAGAATCTGAAGGCCGCCGGGCACGAGGCGGTACCGCATTCGCCGTCCACGGGCGTCGACATCATCAGCGGCAAGGGGCTGGACGAGGCCCTGGCGGGGGCCGACACCGTCGTCAACTTGGCGAACTCCCCGACGTTCGACGAAGCCTCCCTGGCCTTCTTCCAGACGTCGATGGACAACCTTCTGGCCGCGTCCCAGAAGGCCGGCGTCGGCCACTTCGTGATTCTCTCGATCGTCGGTGTGGACCAGGTGCCGGAGCTGGACTACTACCGGGCGAAGGCGCTCCAGGAGGAGCTCCTCATGGCCGGGCCGATCCCGTACTCGATCGTCCGGGCGACGCAGTTCATGGAGTTCATGGACGCCACCCTGTCCTGGACCGCCGACAACGAGACCGTCCGGCTGCCCACCACGCCGATCCAGCCGATCGCCGCGAAGGACGTGGCCGCCGCGGTGACGGATGTGGCCCAGGGGCCCCCGCTGCGCGGCATTCGCAACATCGCGGGCCCCGAGGTCTTTCCCCTGGACGAGCTGGGCCGGATCACCCTGGCCTCCAAGGGTGACAACCGCACCGTCGTCACCGACCCGACTGCCGGCTTGTTCGGCGCCGTCAAGGGCGACGTCCTCACCGACACGGGCGCCGACCTCGCCCCCACCCGCTACGCCGACTGGCTCTCCTGACCCCCGCGCGCCGCCGCGGGGCGGCCCGCCGTGGGCGTCACGACCCGTCGCGCCTCCTGGTCCTCTCGCGACTGCCCTAGGAGCTGTCCGGGCGATCATGTGACTGCCCTGTGCCTGAGTCGTTGTTGTGTGCATGGGGCGGGGTGATCTGACGGATGCGGAGTGGGAACGGTTGCGGCCGTTCCTGCCGGTGAGCAATAGGCGTTGTGGCCGGTGGCGGGATCACCGGCAGGTGATCGACGGGATTCTGCACCGGGTGCGGACCGGGGTGCACTGGCGGGATCTTCCCGAGCGTTTCGGGCCGTGGAAGACCGTCTATGAACGCCACCGGCTGTGGTCGGCCGACGGCACGTGGGAGCGCCTGCTGCAACAGGTCCAGGCCGCTGCCGATGCCGCGGGCGAGATCGACTGGGACATTTCGGTGGACTCCACCATCGTGCGGGCCCACCAGCACGCGGCCGGTGCCCGGACCGAACCGCCGCCGACACTTGCATCAAAGGGGGCCGAGACGGCAGAACACCAGGGCGAAACGCCGTGGCAGAGCCTGCTCGCCCGGCTGGCGGAGGTGGTGCAGGAGGTGAGGGACTGGGCCGCTCGCGGGGCGGGTTCACCAGCAAACTCCACCTGAGCGCCGACGGCCGGTGCCGTCCATTGTCCCTGTTCATCACGCCGGGGCAACGGGCGGACTGCACCCAGTTCCAGACGGTGCTGGCAAAGATCCGCGTTCCGCGGGTCGGTCCGGGCCGGCCCCGCACGAAGCCCGACAGCATTGCGGCCGACAAGGGATACAGCAACGGCCCGTGCCGCGCATACCTGCGGCGCCGAGGCATCCGGCACACGATCCCGGAGAAGACCGACAGCCGGTCCGCCCGCCTGGGCAAAGGCTCACATGGCGGACGGCCACCCGGTTTCGACGAAGAGCGCTACAAGAAGCGCAACACCGTCGAACGAGCGATCAACAGACTGAAGCAGTACCGAGCCGTGGCCACCCGCTATGACAAGCGCGGCTACGTCTTCCTCGGCACTACAACCAGCGCGGCTCTGCTTATCTGGCTTCGGAGTTGACCAGCGACCTCACAAAGCGATCGGCCGATACGCCAGGGCCTGATCGACTACTTCATCAGCAGAAAGCTCCGGCTCCCGTGGCCAGAAGATCAAGCCGCTGACATGACCGGACGGGCATGCCAGCGCTCTGTCGAGCCGATCCAGCCAGCCGTCCACCTCGTCGTCCGAGGCGTAGTCCGCTTGCATGATCCGCTGCACGAGCGCGACCGCCTCCACGCGACTCATCTCCACAGCACTCATCAAGTCCCTCCACCGGGTCACCCTAGCGGGACGCGTGATCGCCCGGACAGCTCCTA
>NZ_JBQTCE010000012.1:0-17699 GCF_052665095.1 Streptomyces sp. NEAU-174
GAAGTGGATGATCCTATGCTGTCGAGAAAAGCCTCTAGCGAGTTTCATGGCGGCCCGTACCCTAAACCGACTCAGGTGGTCAGGTAGAGAATACCGAGGCGTTCGGGTGAACTATGGTTAAGGAACTCGGCAAAATGCCCCCGTAACTTCGGGAGAAGGGGGGCCATTGCTGGTGATCACCCTTGCGGTGTGAGCTGGTGGTGGCCGCAGAGACCAGCGAGAAGCGACTGTTTACTAAAAACACAGGTCCGTGCGAAGCCGTAAGGCGATGTATACGGACTGACGCCTGCCCGGTGCTGGAACGTTAAGGGGACCGGTTAGTGGGATTTCGATTCCGCGAAGCTGAGAACTTAAGCGCCAGTAAACGGCGGTGGTAACTATAACCATCCTAAGGTAGCGAAATTCCTTGTCGGGTAAGTTCCGACCTGCACGAATGGCGTAACGACTTCTCGACTGTCTCAACCATAGGCCCGGTGAAATTGCATTACGAGTAAAGATGCTCGTTTCGCGCAGCAGGACGGAAAGACCCCGGGACCTTTACTACAGCTTGATATTGGTGTTCGGTTCGGCTTGTGTAGGATAGGTGGGAGACTGTGATCTCTGGACGCCAGTTCAGGGGGAGTCGTTGTTGAAATACCACTCTGGTCGTGCTGGATGTCTAACCTGGGTCCGTGATCCGGATCAGGGACAGTGTCTGGTGGGTAGTTTAACTGGGGCGGTTGCCTCCTAAAGGGTAACGGAGGCGCCCAAAGGTTCCCTCAGCCTGGTTGGCAATCAGGTGTTGAGTGTAAGTGCACAAGGGAGCTTGACTGTGAGACTGACGGGTCGAGCAGGGACGAAAGTCGGGACTAGTGATCCGGCGGTGGCTTGTGGAAGCGCCGTCGCTCAACGGATAAAAGGTACCCCGGGGATAACAGGCTGATCTTCCCCAAGAGTCCATATCGACGGGATGGTTTGGCACCTCGATGTCGGCTCGTCGCATCCTGGGGCTGGAGTCGGTCCCAAGGGTTGGGCTGTTCGCCCATTAAAGCGGTACGCGAGCTGGGTTTAGAACGTCGTGAGACAGTTCGGTCCCTATCCGCTGTGCGCGTAGGAGTCTTGAGAAGGGCTGTCCCTAGTACGAGAGGACCGGGACGGACGAACCTCTGGTGTGCCAGTTGTTCTGCCAAGGGCATGGCTGGTTGGCTACGTTCGGGAGGGATAACCGCTGAAAGCATCTAAGCGGGAAGCCTGCTTCGAGATGAGGGCTCCCACCCACGTGATGGGTTAAGGCTCCCAGTAGACGACTGGGTTGATAGGCCAGATATGGAAGCCGGGTGACCGGTGGAGTTGACTGGTACTAATAGGCCGAGGGCTTGTCCTCAGGTGCTCGCGTCCACTGTGTTGGTTCTGAAGCAATGAACCGTCTGACCGCCCCTTTGTGTGGGCTGGGTCCGGTTCATCTTCATAGTGTTTCGGTGGTTATAGCGTTAGGGAAACGCCCGGTTACATTCCGAACCCGGAAGCTAAGCCTTTCAGCGCCGATGGTACTGCAGGGGGGACCCTGTGGGAGAGTAGGACGCCGCCGAACAAATTTTAGCCTCGGTCCCGAGTACACAGTGCTCGGGACCGAGGCATTTTTGCGTTCCCACTCGATCGCATGTTCCACCGGATCGAGTGAAAAGGCATCAGCGCTCTGGCGCAGCGTGGCTGCTGTCACGCAGAGTAGTCAGTGAGGGCCAGTCAGGCGGACTCCTGACGATCGGTCAAGAGGCCTAAGTGACAGCAGACGTAGGTGCCGAGCGGGTGAAGGGGGAGGTGATGGCCTGTGAGCATGACGGGCTGTGCGGTGAGGGGGCGTAGGGTGACGCCCCGTCCGTCCCTACCTGTTGTGATGCCGTCAGTTCCAGGACGTGGAGCCGACGGTCGGCTGGTCCTCGCCATGACCTTCTGCCGAGTTTTCCGACATCCCCGCGGCGCGGACGAGCTCCAGGTCGAGGGCCTCGCGCCGGATGCGCTGGTCCATGTAGAGGAGGGCCGTCACACCTGCGCTGATCGGGAAGGTGATGGCCGAGCTGATCACTCCGCCGACGCCGACCACGATCAGGAAGGTCCAGCCGACGGAGACGGATTCGCCGGACAGCCAGTCCATGGCGTTGTCCCCGCCGATCACCATGGCGACCAGGCTGGTGGGGATCTCGACGATGGCGCCGACGATGAAGACCAGGACGACGGCCAGCAGTTGGATGCCGAAGACGCGTCCCCACGAGCCGCGCACCAGCTTGAAGGAGCGTCGCAGGGCCTTGATGATGCCCTGCTTCTCCAGCATCAGGGCGGGAGCGGCGAGGCTGAAGCGGACCCAGAGCCAGGCGGCGACGCATGCCGCGGCGAGCCCGCCCAGAGAGGCCAGCGCGGCGCCCTCGCTCGGCACGCCCGCGACGGCGAGCAGCAGACCCGGCGTCATACCGGCGGCGATGACGGCCGTGGCGATGGCGGGGATCAGCAGGAGCAACCCGCACAGCTGGAGGAGGTGCGGCCGGGCACCGGCCCAGGCCTCCTTGGCGGACACGTTCCGGCCCAGCACCGCGCGTGCCGCGACCACGGTGAGCAGGGCGGTGGTGACGATCGTCCCGAGGACACCGAGCAGCAGGGTGACTCCGCTGTCCCCGAGCGAGTCTCGGACGGCGCGCAGCGCCTGGCCGACGGTGGCGTCCGGATCGTCGAGGACCTTGCTCTCGTTCCCCCGGCCGTCGTTGAACCACAGTCCGGTGGCGGCCGTGATCAGTCCCTGAGTGATGATCGAGACGATCAGCGAGATGCCGAGGACCGTGCGCCAGTGGGCGCGCATGATCGCCACCGCGCCGTCCAGGATCTCGCTGACGCCCAGCGGCCGCAGCGGAATGACACCGGGGCGGGGAGCGGGCGGCTGACGCCGGCCGGTGCCCCATCCGCCACCCGGCGCGGGCGCGGGCGGCACCGGCGGTGGCGTGCGGCGTCCCGTCGCGGCCCAGCGGCCGGGCGGCGGCTGGCGGCGGGCCCACTGTTCGCCCCATGCTCGCTGCTCCGGGGCGGGCTGGTCGGCGGGCTCGCCCTGCTGCTGAGCGCCGTGGTCCGGTTCGTCGGAAGGGGACGATCCGGGCGGGGCCAAGCCCGGAGAGTCATTCATCGTCGCTCCGTAGGTTGTTCGTTGACCGGCCGCGGCGTCCGCGGCGGGCGTATGTCAGCCATCGTGCCACGGTGCGTTCCACCCCGTACCGGTCACTGGGGGCGGTCCGGCACTTCAATAGTCGGTGGCGCACAAGGCAAACTGTGCGGATGGCTGATCAGCATCCGGTGTCCCCGGAAGGCTCCATACCTCCTACCGCTCTGGCGCTGCGTTGGGAGGAGCCCCCGGAGGGGCCCGTACTGGTACTTCTCGACCAGACCCGGCTGCCCGCCGAAGAGGTCGATCTGGTGTGCACCGATGTGCCGGCGCTGGTGGAGGCGATCCGCTCCCTCGCCGTGCGCGGCGCCCCGCTGCTCGGCCTCGCCGGGGCCTACGGGATCGCGCTCGCCGCGTCCCGCGGTTTCGATGTGGACGAGGCCGCCGAATCGCTCGCCCATGCCCGTCCCACGGCCGTCAACCTCGCCTATGGGGTCCGGCGGGCCGTCGCCGCGTATCACGCGGCGCTCCGGGATGACGCGGATGACGCCCAGGCCGCCGCGGCAGCCCTCGCCGAGGCCCGTGTTCTGCACCGGGAGGACGCCGAGGCCAGCGAGCGCATGGCGGCCCATGGTCAGGCGCTCCTCGAAGAGCTGCTGCCTGCCGGGGGTCATCGGATCCTCACCCACTGCAACACCGGTGCCCTGGTCTCCGGAGGCGAGGGGACCGCCCTGGCCGTGGTCAAGGCGGTGCACCGGGCGGGGCAGCTGCGGCGGCTCTGGGTGGACGAGACCCGGCCCCTGCTCCAGGGGGCGCGGTTGACCGCGTACGAGGCGGCGCGCGCCGGTATGGCGTACACGCTGCTCGCCGACAACGCGGCGGGCTCGCTCTTCGCGGCCGGTGAGGTGGACGCGGTGCTGATCGGTGCGGACCGGATCGCCGCGGACGGCTCGGTGGCCAACAAGGTGGGCAGCTATCCGCTCGCGGTGCTGGCCCGCTACCACCATGTGCCGTTCGTGGTGGTCGCCCCGACCACCACGGTGGACCCGGCCACTCCCGACGGAGCCGCGATCGAGGTTGAACAGCGCCCTGGACATGAGGTGACAGACATCACAATTCCGTACGTGCCCATCGCCGGACAGGAGGCGGGCACCGGAGTGCCGGTCGCTCCGCTGGGCACACAGGCCCACAATCCGGCCTTCGACGTCACACCGCCGGAGTTGGTGACGGCGATTGTCACCGAGGACGGCGTGATTTCCCCGGTCACCGCGGACGGTATCGCCGAGCTGTGGTCCAGGTCACGATCGGGTAATGGGATGATGTCGATATGAAGGGACGCGTCCTTGTCGTCGACGACGACACCGCACTGGCAGAGATGCTCGGCATCGTGCTGCGCGGCGAAGGCTTTGAACCGTCGTTCGTGTCGGACGGCGACAAGGCTCTTGCCGCCTTCCGTGAGACCAAGCCCGATCTTGTGCTGCTCGATCTGATGCTGCCCGGACGGGATGGCATCGAGGTGTGCCGGCTGATCCGGGCCGAGTCCGGGGTGCCGATCGTCATGCTCACGGCCAAGAGCGACACGGTCGATGTGGTGGTCGGGCTCGAGTCCGGGGCGGATGACTACATCGTCAAGCCGTTCAAGCCGAAGGAGCTGGTGGCCCGGATCCGGGCGCGGCTGAGGCGTTCCGAGGAGCCGGCGCCGGAGCAGTTGGCCATCGGCGATCTGGTGATCGACGTGGCGGGGCACTCGGTGAAGCGGGACGGCCAGTCGATAGCGCTGACGCCGCTGGAGTTCGATCTTCTGGTGGCGCTGGCCCGTAAGCCGTGGCAGGTGTTCACCCGTGAGGTGCTGCTGGAGCAGGTGTGGGGCTATCGGCATGCCGCCGACACCCGGCTGGTGAATGTGCATGTGCAGCGACTGCGGTCGAAGGTCGAGAAGGACCCGGAGCGGCCGGAGATCGTCGTGACCGTGCGCGGTGTCGGCTACAAGGCCGGGCCCAGCTGAGATGACCGGTGGTACGGCGCCGCAGCCCGGTGGTCCGGGCGGCGGGGCTCCGGAGGGTGCCCGGATGGGGCGGCCCGATCCGGCGGGTGAGATACCGCTGCTGCGCAGGTTGTGGAGCGGCGGGCATCTGCTGCCCGACGGGGCGTCCGGAGGGCCGGCCCACCCGGTGATCCGGCTGTTCGGCCGGTGGGTGCGGCGTCCGCTGCTGCCCGCTGCCCGGCTGTGGCGGCGGAACATCCAGCTGCGGGTGGTGGCCACCACGCTGCTGATGTCGCTCGGTGTGGTGCTGCTGCTGGGCCTGGTGGTCATCGGGCAGGTGCGCAACGGTCTGCTGGACGCCAAGCGCCATGCGGCACAGGGCCAGGCCGTCGGCGGCTTCGAGGTGGCCGAGCAGATGGCCGACCGCAAGAGCGACAACCGTGGCCAGGACGGGGCCGGGGCCGGCGCCCAGGACTCCGGTGCCTGGCTGAACGCGCTGGTGGAGCAGCTCGCCAGCGGTGGCAAGGGCGCCTATTCGGTGGTGGCGCTCAGCTCGGACTCCGGCGAGACGCCCTACGTGGCCAGCCGGGGGCCGCGAGCCTCCGGCGATGTCCAGCCGGACAGTGTGCCCGCCGATCTGCGCCGTCGGGTGGACGAGGGCCGCACCGCGCCGTACGAGCGCTACGGGAAGATCGTGCACGCGGGCTCCGGGGACGCCGAGCCCGCGCTGATCATCGGCAAGCGTCTGGACGACAACAACGGTGACGCCTACCAGCTGTACTACCTCTTCCCGTTCACCCAGGAGGAGAAGTCCCTGAGCCTGGTCAAGGGCACCCTGGCCACGGCCGGGGTGTTCGTGGTGGTGCTGCTCGGGGCCATCGCCTGGGTGGTGGTCAGGCAGGTCGTGACGCCCGTAAGGATGGCGGCGGGGATCTCCGAGCGGCTGGCGGCCGGACTGCTCCAGGAGCGGATGAAGGTCACCGGGGAGGACGACATCGCCCGACTGGGCGAGTCGTTCAACAAGATGGCGCAGAACCTCCAGCTCAAGATCCAGCAGCTGGAGGAGCTCTCCCGGATGCAGCGCCGCTTCGTCTCCGATGTCTCCCATGAGCTGCGCACCCCGCTGACGACCGTAAGGATGGCGGCGGACGTCATCCACGAGGCGCGTGAGGACTTCGATCCGATCACCGCGCGCTCGGCCGAGCTGCTGTGGGGCCAGGTCGACCGCTTCGAGTCGCTGCTCAGCGATCTGCTGGAGATCAGCCGGTTCGACGCGGGCGCGGCCGCGCTGGAGGCCGAGCCGATCGATCTGCGCGATGTGGTGCACCGGGTGGTGGACGGGGCCGAGCCGCTCGCCGAGGCCAAGGGCACCCGGATCCTGGTGCGGGGCGCCGAGGCGCCGGTGATCGCCGAGGCGGACACCCGTCGTGTCGAGCGGGTGCTGCGCAATCTGGTGGTCAACGCTGTGGAGCACGGTGAGGGCCGCGATGTGGTCGTGCGGCTCGCGACGGCGGGCGGCGCGGTGGCCGTCGCGGTGCGGGACTACGGCGTCGGGCTCAAGCCCGGCGAGGCGACGCGGGTGTTCAACCGCTTCTGGCGGGCCGATCCGGCCCGTGCGCGTACCACTGGCGGCACCGGCCTCGGCCTGTCGATCGCGGTGGAGGACGCGCGGCTGCACGGCGGCTGGCTCCAGGCGTGGGGCGAGCCCGGCGGCGGTTCGCAGTTCCGGCTGACGCTGCCGCGCACCGCGGGCGATGTGCTGCGCGGCTCGCCGATCCCCCTGGAGCCCGAGGACTCCCGGCGCAACCGCCGTCCGAGTGAGGCCGTGCCCCCGCAGCCCCCGGCGGAGCGGCTGGCGGCGGTGCCCGCGCAGCCGCGCTCCGCGCTGCCCGCCGACGCCGCGGCGCCGTCCGCCGATCCGACGGCCCTGCCGGGCAACGGGGCCCGGGTGGTGCGCGGCACCCCGGAGACGCCGTCCGACGGCCCGCGGGGCGGCCAGGAGCCGTCCGCCCGGCCGACGCCATCGAACGAAGGGGAGGGCCGCCCCCGTGGGCGCTGACCGTGCCGACCGTCGCCGTTTCCGCCGCCGGGTGCGCCGCCCGGGCGGCCGGGGCCTGAGCGCGCCCGTGCTGCTGGCCTGTGGCGCCCTGCTGCTGTCCGGCTGTGCCTCGATGCCCGACAGCGGCGATGTGCGGCGGGTGGACTCCTCGCCGCGCTCCGACGTCGACTCGCAGGTGCGGGTGTACGGGGTGAGCCCGGGCAAGGGCGAGCAGCCCGCCGAGCTGGTCTCCGGCTTCCTGGAGGCCACGACGAGCGACGAGGAGAACTTCGGCACGGCGAAGGAGTACCTGACCAAGAGCGCGGTCAAGCGGTGGCAGCCCTTCGCGGCCACCACTGTGCTGGACCAGGCGCCTGACGTGCGGGTGGAGACGGACCCGGGCGACCGGGACGGCAACGGTAAGACGGTCGTGCTGTCGGGCAAGCGGATCGCCCTCGTGGACGAGACCCACGCCTACAAGCCCGATGAGCAGCCGTACGAGGAGCGCATCCATCTCACCCTGAGCGGGTCCGAGTGGCGGATCGACGGGCCGCCGCGGGGGCTGATCCTCGGCGAGTCCGACTTCCAGCGGATCTACCGCTCGGTCAACAAGTACTACTTCGCCGATCTCGGCCCGGACGCCGAGGACTCGAAGGCCGGAGACAATGTGCTGGTGGCCGATCCGGTCTATGTGCGGCGGCGTATCGACCCGGTGACCGCGACCGTCAAGGCGCTGCTGGACGGCCCCACGGGGTGGCTGGAGCCGGTGGTCAGCAGCTCCTTCCCGCGCGGTGCGGCGCTCGGCCGCCGGGACGAGCGGCTGTCGCTGGACGACTCGAACGCGCTGAAGATCCGGCTGAACGAACGGGCCGCGCAGATCAGCGCGGCGCGCTGTGCCCGGATGGCGGCGCAGACGCTGTTCACGGTCCAGGATCTGGGCGAGGGGTCGTCCCAGGTCAGCGGGGTGCGGCTGGAGCGGCAGAACGGTTCGGAGCTATGTGCACTCTCCAGCGACGCGGCGCGGGCCTACGCCCCGGACGGGGTCGAGGGCCATCCGCGGCACCAGTACTTTGTGGACTCCGAGCACCGGATGGTCCGGCTGTCGGACGACGAGGACCGGCCACAGCCCGTTCCGGGGCCGTTCGGCGCCGATGAGGCGGGGCTGGGCTCGGTGGCGGTCTCCCGCGACGAGCGGGACGCGGCGGGGGTCACCGCCGACGGCTCGGCGCTGTATGTGACCGAGCTCACGTCGGACGCCGAGCGCGGCAAGGTGCGGGTGCGCAGCCGGGGCGGCAGCGTGGAGCACGGTCTGACGGCGCCGAGCTGGGACGGGCTGGGTGGTCTGTGGGTGGCCGACCGGGATCCGCGGCAGCCGAGGCTGCTGCGGCTGCGGGGCGGCACCGGACCGGCGGACGAGGTACGGCTGCCCGAGCTGGACGGTGGCCGGATCACGGCGCTGCGGGTGTCCGCGGACGGCTCCAGGATCGCGATGCTGGTCAAGCGGTCCGGTCACACCACGCTGCGGCTCGGCCGGATCGAGCGGCGGGGCACCGCGGACGCCCCGAAGCTGTCGGTGGGGGCGCTGCGGGCGGTCGCGCCGAAGCTGGAGGACGTGGACACCTTCTCGTGGGCCGGGGACAGTCGGCTGGTGGTCGCGGGCCGGGAGTCGGACGGGGTGCAGCAGCTCCAGTACGTGGAGTCCGACGGCTCCCCGGCGAACGTCCCGGAGGTGCCGGGCCCGAACGGTGTGCAGTCGATCGGCGCCTCGGAGGACCAGACCCGCCCGCTGATCGCCGAGACCAGGGAGAACGGCATCGTCCGGCTGCTGCCGAACACCGACTGGAAGACCGTGGACCAGGACGGCTCGGCTCCGGTCTACCCCGGCTAAGCGCTTCGCTGGACGTGCCCCGACCTGCCGTCGATCGTCTGCGGCGCCGTCGTGGCTGGTCCCACGCGGCGGAGCCGCATATCGACACAGCCGCGGCGGAGCCGCACATCGACACAGCCCCGCGCCCCTTCGGGGCGCCACCGAACCGCGGCCGACTTCCACCGATCCGCTCAGGCCTGCTCGGTCAGGTCCAGGTCTGCCCGGGTCCGCCCCGGCTCTTAGGCCAGGGCACCGATCGGGGGTGGCTGGTTGTCCACATGTGCGCGGTTGTCCACAAGGGGTGGCGCCGTGGCCCGACCGCCGGGACAGTGGTGTTCATGCGGGGCTGGTGGCAGGAGATCTCCGATCTGGTGCTGCCGGCCGACTGCGCCGGATGCGGTCGGCCAGGCGGCACGTTGTGTGACCGTTGTCGTGGAGCGCTGCGGGGGACCGCGGTGCGCCGGGTGGAGCCGAGCCCGGCGCCGCCGGGGCTGCCGGTGGTCCACGCGGCGGTGGATTACGTGGACGAGGCGCGGGCCGTGCTGCTCGCGCACAAGGAGCGGGGAGCGCTCCGGCTGGCGCGGCCGCTGGGCGAGACGCTGGCGAGAGCGGTACGGGCGGCCTGCACCGGCGGCGGGCCCGGTGCGGGGCCCCGAGGGCGGGCGGCCGTGGGATCGGGCGCGGCATGCGGGGCGAGACCGGGTGCGAGACCCGGTGCCGGACCGGGGGCGAGAGCTCGCGGAGGGCCGCTGCTGCTGGTGCCGGTGCCGTCGGCCCGGCGCTCGGTGGGCGCCCGGGGGCATGACCCGGCCCGGCGGATCGCGCTCGCCGCGGCGAGCGTGCTGCGGGCCGACGGGCGCCCGGTGAGGGTCCCGGCCGTGCTGTGCCAGCGGCGCCGGGTGACCGACCAGTCGGGGCTGGACGCGCGGCAGCGGCGGGCGAATGTGACCGGGGCGCTGGGCGCGGTCCCCGGCGGCGGGCGGCTGTTGGTGGCGGGCCCCGTAGTGGTGGTGGACGATCTGATGACCACAGGAGCCTCGCTCGCCGAGGCGGCGCGGGCGGTGACGGCGGCCGGAGGGCTGGTCATCGGCGCGGCCGTGGTCGCGGCACCCCTGACGGCCACCAACCGGAACTGATTACGAAGCCACATCGTTGCAGGCAGTAAGCGTGGCAAAGCACCTGATCGGAGGTACGGGCCGGTAGGGGGTGCCGACTTCCGACCGGTCGAGCTATGTTCGGTTGTGAGGAATGGCGGGTGCTATGACTCACTCATCCGGTTGGCGTGTTTTGCCTGCATTCTGGTGAGGCTTGGAACAATCGGGATTGAGATCGCCCCCATGGGAAGGAGGAGTCGAAAGCGCCAAGCCGGTGGCTCCGGAAGACGCCGGAGCCAAGTGCACAAGGGATGACGCTCCGATACTGACTGGAGCTACCCGGGAACGGAGTTCTGCGTGGACATCGTCGTCAAGGGCCGTAAAACTGAGGTGCCCGAGCGGTTCCGGAAGCACGTGGCCGAGAAGCTGAAGCTGGATAAGATCCAGAAGCTCGACGGCAAGGTGATCAGCCTCGACGTCGAGGTGTCCAAGGAGCACAACCCGCGGCAGTCCGACCGCGCCGACCGAGTGGAGATCACGCTCCGCTCGCGCGGCCCGGTGATCCGGGCGGAGGCCGCCGCAGCCGATCCGTACGCAGCGCTGGACCTGGCGGCCAGCAAGCTGGAGGCACGGATGCGCAAGCAGCACGACAAGCGCCATACCCGCCGGGGCAACGGTCGCATTCCGGCCAGCGACGTGGCCATCACCGTGCCCAACGCGGCGCGGATCAACGGGCATGGGGATATCGCCCCCCAGCGCACGGCGGAGACCGTCCCCACCACCCGGATGGGCCCCCTGGAAGTCCAGGGCGAGGGCCCCCTGGTGGTCCGGGAGAAGACTCACGCCGCGGCTCCCATGTCGCTCGACCAGGCTCTCTACGAGATGGAGCTGGTCGGGCACGACTTCTATCTGTTCGTCGACTCCGACACCAATCGACCCAGCGTCGTCTACCGGCGGCATGGCTATGACTACGGGGTGATTCATCTTCAGCCGGAAGCGTTCGTCGGAGAGGCAGCCGGCGGCGCCGGTGGCGCACTCGGTGGCTGACCGAGAAATTCAGCCGAATCCAGCCTGACACGTCAGTGGTGCCCCGGAGCGCCTGCGCGCCCCCCGGGGCACCTCCGTGCGACCACGGCGGGACCATTCCGCCGTCCGGGCATGAAATCATGGCCCGGCGGCCAACCGGTGTAGCGAAAGCACCGGTTGACGCCAGACCGAGTGCACCCAAGGTGCGGACCGCAAGGGCCATGGCCTTCAGGGGGAGGAACGATGGCGGACAGCTTCGGGCCCGTGTCCGACGCCGGTGAAGACCATGGCGTCGGTCCGGACGGGGGCGAGCCGCGCGGCGAACCGCGCAAGGAGCCGATTCGGGTCCTCGTCGTGGACGACCACGCGCTCTTCCGGCGTGGATTGGAGATCGTCCTGGCCCAGGAGGAGGACATCCAGGTCGTCGGCGAGGCGGGGGACGGGGCCGAGGCCGTGGACAAGGCGGCGGATCTGCTGCCGGACATCGTCCTGATGGATGTGCGGATGCCCAAGCGCGGGGGGATCGAGGCGTGCACCGCCATCAAGGAGGTGGCACCCAGCGCCAAGATCATCATGCTGACGATCAGCGATGAGGAAGCCGATCTCTACGACGCGATCAAGGCAGGGGCCACGGGCTATCTGCTGAAGGAGATCTCGACCGACGAGGTCTCGACCGCGATCCGGGCGGTGGCGGACGGCCAGTCGCAGATCAGCCCGTCGATGGCGGCCAAGCTGCTGACCGAGTTCAAGTCGATGATCCAGCGCACCGACGAGCGGCGGCTGGTGCCCGCGCCCCGGCTCACCGACCGGGAGCTGGAGGTGCTCAAGCTGGTGGCGACCGGAATGAACAACCGGGATATCGCCAAGGAGCTGTTCATCAGCGAGAACACCGTGAAGAACCATGTGCGCAACATTCTGGAGAAATTGCAGCTGCACTCCAGGATGGAGGCCGTGGTGTACGCGATGCGGGAGAAGATCCTCGAGATCAGGTGAGGGTTACGCCTCCGCCGGAGCCCGGAGCCCGGAGCCCGGAGCCCGGAGCCCGGAGCCCGGAGCCCGGAGCCCGATGCCCGGGGCCGAAGCCCCGGGTGAGCCGGGATCGGGTCAGGCGACCGCCGCCGAGACCGCCGCCACGAGCGGTGCGGCCAGCTCCGGGCGGTCCACGCGCTCGACGCGTACGGCGTCGCAGCCCACCCATTCGGCCGCCTCCCGCAGCGCCTGCGCCATGGGGGCCACCGCCTTCGGCGACTCCAGGGAGACCTGCCGGGCGACCAGGGTCGTCCCCTTCCGGGCCGGATCGACCCGGCCCAGCAGCCGCCCGCCGGACAGCAGCGGCATGGCGAAGTAGCCGTAGACCCGCTTGGGCCTGGGCACATACGCCTCCAGCCGATGGCTGAAGCCGAAGATCCGCTCGGTGCGCGCCCGGTCCCATATCAGCGAGTCGAAGGGCGACAGCAGGGTGGTGCGGTGCCTGCCGCGCGGCGGGGTGGCCAGCGCCTCGGGGTCCGCCCAGGCCGGTTTGTCCCAGCCCTCGACCGCCACCGGCACCAGCCCCGAGTCCGCGATCACCGCCTGCACCTGCTCGCCCTTGAGCCGGTGGTAGTCGGCGATGTCCGCCCGCGTGCCCACGCCCAGGGACTGCCCGGCCAGCCGGACCAGCCGGCGCAGACACTCCAGGTCGTCCAGGTCGTCATGGAGCAGGGCGTCCGGCACGGCGCGCTCCGCCAGGTCGTACACCCGCTTCCAGCCGCGCCGCTCGACGCACACCACCTCGCCGAACATCAGCGCCCGCTCGACCGCGATCTTCGCGGCCGACCAGTCCCACCACGGCCCGCCGTTCTTGGCCCCGCCCAGCTCCGTCGCGGTCAGCGGGCCCTCCGCGCGCAGCTGCTTCACCACCGTCTCGTACACCCCGTCCGGCAGCTCGTGGTGCCAGTGCGGCCGGAGGCGGTAGGCGCGGCGCCGGAAGGCGAAGTGCGGCCACTCCTCGATCGGCAGCACGCACGCGGCATGCGACCAGTACTCGAAGGCGTGGGTGCCGGTCCAGTACGCCGACTCGACCGTCTTGCGGCCGACCGCGCCCAGCCGTGCGTACGGAATCAGCTCATGGGAGCGGGCCAGCACCGAGATCGTGTCGAGCTGCACCGCGCCCAGGTGGCGCAGCACGCCCCGCACCCCGCCACGCCGGTCGGGGGCGCCCAGCAGCCCCTGGGCGCGCAGCGCTATCCGGCGCGCCTCGTCGGCGGAGAGGGTGGCCTCGGGCATGCGGTCCACGGCGGACCCGGTGGCGGCGTTCGTCATGCGCGCCACCGTAGTAGCACCCACTGACAACGCCGCCGACGCCGCCCGCGTCCGCCGGTTGCCCCAGGCCCCGGGCCCCTCGACCGCCGACGCGGCTCTCAGGCGACCGACGGCGCCGTGGACGCCCGGTCCGTCCGGTCCGCCCGGCCTGCCCGGTCCGCCCGCCCGGACGCCTCCGAGGGGTCCTGGGGCGCGTTGGCCGCCACGGCCGCCTTCGCGGGCAGATACGGCGTCGTCGAGGGCAGCCCCCAGTCGGAGGGCAGCAGCGCGCCCCGCCAGGCGTCCCGCCGGGTCCCCTGGTGGACGATCCGGGCGCGGTCCGTCCCCTCCATCCGGAAGCCCACCCCGAGGGCGACCGCCCGCGAGCCCTCGTTCCCGGCCTCGCTGCACCACTCCAGGCGCTCCACCCCGAGCCGGGTGAACGCCCACTCGATCACGGCCCGCGCCGCCTCACCCGTATAGCCGCGCCGCCGCTGCTCGCGCGCCGTCCAGTAGCCCAGCTCGGCCTGGTGCTCGGGGGAGCGCAGATGGGCCAGCCGGACCAGGCCCATGGCACCGACGAGCGCGCCGTCACCCTTGGTGACCACCGCGAAGTCGTAGGTCACGTCGTCACGCCAGTTCTCGGGGCAGATCCGGCCGGTGAAGTCCGCCGCGTGCGCGCGTTCGTACGGGGAGGGCACGCTGGTCCATCGCTGGATGTCCGGGTCCTGACAAGCGGCGAAGACCGCGTCCGTGTCGGAGGGCCGGAAGGGGCGCAGGACCAGGCGCTCGGTGGTGAGGGTGACAGGCTCCATGCGACCCGAGTCTGCGCCGCCGTCGTCACTCACCGCGAGCGGTTTCGGCGAATTGGAGGGCACCTGGGGGGCCTCTCGGGCGTTGACACGGTGAGGTGACATCCGGTCCTCGTGGTGACGGACCTCCCGGCGTGCCGGGGTCTGTCTTACGATGGCCGTTGCGGCGGGGCCTGCGCCCCTTGACAATGCCGCGCCAGCGCACCCCGACCGTGCCAGGCCCGACCGGCAAGGAGCCAGCCTACGTGTCCGTCCTCAACAAGCTCATGCGTGCAGGCGAAGGAAAGATCCTGCGCAAGCTGCACCGCATCGCGGACCAGGTCAATTCCATCGAAGAGGACTTCCTGTCCCTCTCCGACGCCGAGCTGCGCGCCCTCACCGACGAGTACAAGCAGCGCTATGAAGACGGTGAGTCCCTCGACGACCTGATGCCCGAAGCGTTCGCCACGGTGCGCGAGGCGGCCAAGCGGGTGCTCGGACAGCGTCACTACGACGTCCAGCTGATGGGCGGCGCGGCGCTGCATCTCGGGTATGTCGCCGAGATGAAGACCGGTGAGGGCAAGACCCTGGTCGGCACCCTCCCGGCGTATCTGAACGCGCTGTCGGGCAAGGGCGTCCACCTCATCACGGTCAACGACTACCTGGCCGAGCGCGACTCCGAGTGGATGGGCCGGGTGCACCGGTTCCTCGGCCTCGAGGTCGGCTGCATCCTCGCCAACATGACCCCGGCGCAGCGCCGCGAGCAGTACGCGTGCGACATCACCTACGGCACCAACAACGAGTTCGGCTTCGACTATCTGCGCGACAACATGGCGTGGTCGAAGGACGAGCTGGTCCAGCGCGGCCACAACTACGCGATCGTGGACGAGGTCGACTCGATCCTGGTGGACGAGGCCCGTACGCCGCTGATCATCTCCGGCCCGGCCGACCAGGCCACCAAGTGGTACGGCGACTTCGCCAAGCTGGTCACCCGGCTCACCCGGGGCCAGGCCGCCGAGCCGCAGAAGGGCCAGGAGGAGACCGGGGACTACGAGGTCGACGAGAAGAAGCGCACCGTCGGCATCCATGAGTCCGGGGTCACCAAGGTCGAGGACTGGCTGGGGATCGACAACCTCTACGAGTCGGTCAACACCCCGCTGGTCGGCTACCTCAACAACGCGATCAAGGCCAAGGAGCTCTTCAAGAAGGACAAGGACTACGTCGTCATGGACGGCGAAGTCATGATCGTCGACGAGCACACCGGCCGTATCCTCGCGGGCCGCCGCTACAACGAGGGCATGCACCAGGCCATCGAGGCGAAGGAAGGGGTGGAGATCAAGGACGAGAACCAGACGCTCGCCACGATCACCCTCCAGAACTTCTTCCGCCTGTACGACAAGCTCTCCGGCATGACCGGTACGGCGATGACCGAGGCCGCCGAGTTCCACCAGATCTACAAGCTCGGCGTGGTGCCGATCCCGACCCACCGCCCGCTTGCCCGGCTCGACCAGTCCGACCTGATCTACCGCACCGAGGTCGCGAAGTTCGACGCGGTGGTCGAGGACATCGTCGAGAAGCACACCAAGGGCCAGCCGGTCCTGGTCGGCACGACCTCGGTGGAGAAGTCCGAGTACCTCTCCCAGCAGCTCGCCAAGCGCGGGGTGCCGCATGAGGTGCTCAACGCCAAGCAGCACGACCGGGAGGCGACGATCGTCGCCCAGGCCGGCCGTAAGGGCGCCGTGACCGTCGCGACCAACATGGCGGGCCGCGGTACCGACATCAAGCTCGGTGGCAACCCCGACGACCTCGCCGAGGCCGAGCTGCGCCAGCGCGGTCTGGACCCGGTGGAGCACTCCGAGGAGTGGGCGGCCGCGCTGCCCGCCGCCCTGGAGAAGGCCGAGGCCGCGGTCAAGGCCGAGTTCGAGGAGGTCAAGGAGCTCGGCGGGCTGTATGTGCTGGGCACCGAGCGCCATGAGTCGCGCCGTATCGACAACCAGCTGCGCGGCCGCTCCGGCCGTCAGGGCGACCCCGGCGAGTCCCGCTTCTACCTCTCCCTCGGCGACGACCTGATGCGGCTGTTCAAGGCGCAGATGGTCGAGCGCGTCATGGCGATGGCGAACGTCCCGGACGACGTCCCGATCGAGAACAAGATGGTCACGCGGGCCATCGCCTCCGCCCAGTCGCAGGTCGAGCAGCAGAACTTCGAGACCCGTAAGAACGTCCTGAAGTACGACGAGGTCCTCAACCGCCAGCGCGAGGTCATCTACGGCGAGCGCCGCCGCGTCCTGGAGGGCGAGGACCTTCAGGACCAGGTCGGCCACTTCATGGACGACACCATCGAGGCCTATGTGCGGGCGGAGACGGTCGAGGGCTTCGCCGAGGAGTGGGACCTGGACCGGCTGTGGAACGCGTTCAAGCAGCTCTACCCGGTCAGCGTGACCATCGAGGAGCTGGAGGAGGAGGCCGGCGACCGCGCCGGGATCACCGCCGAGTTCATCGAGGAGTCCATCAAGGACGACATCCACCAGCAGTACGAGGCGCGTGAGGAGCAGCTGGGCTCCGAGATCATGCGTGAGCTGGAGCGGCGGGTCGTGCTCTCCGTCCTGGACCGCAAGTGGCGCGAGCACCTCTACGAGATGGACTACCTCCAGGAGGGCATCGGGCTGCGCGCGATGGCCCAGAAGGACCCGCTGGTCGAGTACCAGCGCGAGGGCTTCGACATGTTCCAGGCCATGATGGAGGGCATCAAGGAGGAGTCCGTCGGCTATCTGTTCAACCTGGAGGTCCAGGTCGAGCAGCAGGTCGAGGAGGTGCCGGTCGAGGCGGCGGAGGAGCAGGTCGCCCTTGAGAAGGACGTGCAGGACGCGGTGCCGGCGGGCGCGCCGTCCGCGGGCTCCTCGGCCGCCCGCCCCGAGATCCGCGCCAAGGGCCTGGAGGCCCCGCAGCGGCCGGACCGGCTGCACTTCTCCGCTCCGACGGTGGACGGAGAGGGCGGTGTCGTCGAGGGCGACTTCCCCAATGGCGAGACGCCGCCGGCGCCGCGGTCGGAGGCTGATGGGTTGACGCGGGCGGAGCGGCGGAAGGCGCAGAAGGGGCGGCGCCGCAAGAAGTAGTGACCGGGCTGGGCTGGGGTGAACGGGCCGGGGCGCCGCGCGAGAGCGTGGCACCCCGGCCCGTTCGCGTTGTGCGCGCCGCGTGGCGGTACGGGGCGTACCGCCACGCGGCGGTACGGGGCTGGCCCACGGTGTCGGCCCCCGGGAGCCCCGGGCCCTATGGGGGTCCGGCGGACGACGGGGCGGAGCCGCATGGCGCTGCTTTCCCCTCCCCGCCCCTCCCCGCAACCAGGGGCTCCGCCCCCGGCCCCCGTGACCTGGGGCTCCGCTTCCGGGTCCCCGTGACCTGGGGCTCCGCTTCCGGGTCCCCGTGACCTGGGGCTCCGCTTCCGGGTCCCCGTGACCTGGGGCTCCGCTTCCGGGTCCCCGTGACCTGGGGCTCCGC